>JAITHV010000005.1 GCA_031279835.1 Coriobacteriales bacterium | reverse complement strand
GAACACCGCCGCCAACTCGACCATTCGTAGCTGTAAAACAGTTCAGTACTAACATTATAGGATCAAGGAAGGGGTTGCACTACGTTGAGATAGTATCCGCACTGCAAGGGGGGATTTTTATACTAATAAATATACTAAAAATCAATAGATAATAATGGAATTCCAATACAAGTGATAAGCCTTGGTACAGGATGGCGTCGAGTTCATAAAGCTGGTCTCCCAAGAGGCCAAGCAGCACAAACAAGGCGAGAATGAGCGAGCAGATCGACACACACCATGCGCCCATGCCTCTGACCTGTTTGAAGATTGCTAGTGACCAGCACACGAGAAACAATGCGGAGCCTAAGGCAGTGATTGAGACAATCAGCGAAACGATAGGGAGGAGCGAAGAGCCCGATGCATTCGACTGGAAGATATAAACATATATGTCATATAATGTATAAGACAATAAAGCAAATAAGGTAGCGGCACTGACAATTATGTCAGGCAATGCCAGCCGGTACATTGGCCGGCCGGTTCTTGTGACAACATCGGGGCGTCTAACAAACCGCTGGCCATAAAAACCTGTGACGCCTAAAACAAGCAGCAAGGGAACATAGGTAAGTGTCAGTGGCCAAAGGGCTGGTGCGTACCTCGACAAGAACACGGCCATGATGCATTGAAAGTACACCGGAGTCATCAAAATGCCTGCGATAATCAAAAACAGCCCCCAGGTCCGCTCTCTGCCGTGACATACGACGGGGGTCATCTTTGCAGGGATGGCCAGTGCCGATGAGGGCGCAAGGGATGACGGCTTCACCCCTTGCAGCTGGTACAGCCCAGCATTAATTCTATATCCACAGGAGGGGCAATAATTGCTCCCTTCGAGCACATGAAGACCACATGACGGGCACTGCATCTCTCGCCTTTCTGGATCGTCAAAAAGCCAGCGCTCTAGATAGTAGCCGATACGGGGAGCTAGCGCCATCGAGGCGTCCGAGGATCGGCGCGCTGCCAAGCATGCTCGGAGTCTTCTTTGCCAAAGACTCACCAGGAAGCCTTAGGCAATCTGAGAGTTCATAACCTCACTGAGGCTCAAAGAGAGCCACGAGGTCGAGAAGCTCTTGTTTTTTGTGGATCGCCAGCTTGGCGTAGATGCGCTTCGCGTGCGTGCGTGCCGTGTTCTCTGACACCACAAGCTTCTCGGCGATGCGCGGCATGCTGTTGCCTCGCGCGATGAGCTCCATGACCTCGGCCTCCCGTGCAGAGAGGCAGTAGTGCTTTTGCAACAGGACGCACTGCTTTGAGACGCGGTCGAAGTAGCGCGGCTCGCCGTCGACCCCGCCGACCCCGCCAACCCCGCCAACCCCGCCAACCCCGCCAGGCCTGCGCGTGCTGGCCTTCTCGCTTTGATCCGCCGCTGCGACGTGCCCGGCGTGCCCGGCGTGCCCGGCGTGCCCGCCCGCTTGACCGGCCCGTGAGGCGCTGCCACGCCAGCCGCCTTGCGCCAAGAAATACACGAGCGCGAGCAGGTAGACGGTCACGAGGGCCATTGCCGCAAGCGGGCGCATGTCAATCACGTGAAGCACTCCGGCCAGGCTGCCGCCCACAAACCCCAGGTCGTTGCACAAAAAGACGACGCCGGCGATGGCCCCAAAGACGAACACAGGAGGTATCTCCCGGTCGCGGGAGACCTGCGCACACTGGATCATCATGAGTATGGCCGAGCAGCTGAAAAATGCGTTTGACAACCCGGCGAACAGGCCGGCATACGCGCTGCCGAGCACCGGCACTAGCAAGAAGGCCGTGATCAAAAAAGGGAACAAGTAACGGTAGGCGAGGGCCACGTCAAGACGGATGCCGCGCAGGCGCCACAGCAGCAGGAGGACTAGCGCTGCCATAAGGGCTCCCAGCATCGAAAGCGCGTTGACCGTCGCTCCTGCGCCAGGGTCGCTGATGGCCAGCGCGCGCGCGAAGCCGCAGCCAAAGCCGATCGCGCCGACGCACGCAGCGCTTCTCCAGCAATCAATAAGCGAATGTCGGCAAACAGTCGCATGAGCTTGCGGGCTATTGACGAGCAGCGGCTGCGTGCGATCCGTTGTGCGGGTTGCGAGCACGATGCTGAGCGTGAACAGAGGAAGAAGCACTAACACCATAAGATAGCAGGTGATTGCCGAAGGAATAAGATACAGCGCGTAGTACAACACCGCAGAAAGCGCGGTGCCCCAGATGAGGTTGCGGATCCCCTCGTTGGCGTCCTGTGCGGCAAACAGGCTCTGCCAGCGCAGGCTATACCCTGCCGCGCCAAGGCCGATCAATGCCCCGCCAAGCGTCATGAACAAAAGGGAGAGGCCTGGCAGGTAGCATCCAGCGATGAGGCACGACCAGCCGAGGACGTACCCCGCGCACGCCACCACGAGCGAGGCCTGCTTGAAGGCAGCGGGAGACCGGTACGCAAGCAGGGTGTGCACGAACAGGCTCAGGCAAAACACCGGAGACTGGGCGAGAAAAAAGCCCCGGAGACCCTCGTCGCCTTGGTGCTCCAAAGGCAAGAACGGAAAGACCCCGCCCCATGCTCCCGTGGCGTTGACCGCAAGGAACAACGCATAGCCGAGGGCAGCAAGCGAGGGGCGGCGTGTGAGGCGAGAAGCGGGCAAGCAGGCCTCAGAACGCCGGTCCGACGGTGAGATGCGACATATAGAAGACAAAGCGCAGCGAGAACGTGCCGACGAGCATGAGCGCCATGGCAGCGCCATACCGTGCGGCTGGCCGCGTATTCGGTGCCTGCGACATGGCCGAAGCAACAAGCAGGCAGGCGACAACCCCGCACAAAGCGTACAGCGCGACGGCGTGCGCATAGTGCGGCACCAGGTCTTGGACCGACACGAGCGCGTTGTGCAATGCGCCTACGCGTGCTTGAAGCAGCGCGAGCACCACGACGCCAAGCGTGAGCGCCATGGCGGCAAATGCCACAAGCAACCGAAGGAAGGCCTTCTTGCAAGGCAAAGGACGCGTCAGCGCTAGAAGGCAGGCGACGAGCAGCAGCCCGCCGGTCAAGGCGCCCAAGCATTGGGCAAGCACGTGCTCAGGCGCGTTCCAAGTCGGTATGGTCGGTATCTGGTAGGCGCAGGCAATCGAGCCGATGCAGGCGCCTCCTGCGGCCACGCTCAAGACGAGCCATGCTGTCTCAAGGCGCGGCCGGCGGCGCAGCGCGAAGGAATGCAGCCAGTAGAGGCCTCCCATACAGAGAAACATGACGGTGCAAAAGACCTCAGTAGAAAGCGGCGAGGAGCCGATGCGGCTAAAAACGTACAGGATGTTGGCAGGGCTCCCGAGATGCGTTGCCGAGGAAACAAGACCGGTCAAGACGACAGCCAGGGGCACGACCATGAGCCGGTCTGCCGCGGCGCGCGAAGCTGACCCAGGCGCATGGCGCATGGCAAGCGCCGCCAGCACCAGGTAGGCACAGGTGCCCGACGGCGCAACCGACGTGAACAGGGCCAGGGTCGCCTCACTGACGGCAAACCCAAGCCCCTGGCCGAGCAGTGACACCAGGCCAGCCAGCGCCTTCTCCTCTCATCGATAATAGGTCGGGTAGCTGACCTCGAGCCCGAGGTGCCTCCCAATGCCTTCAAGGCTTTGCTGCGTGAGCAGTGCAAGCCCTCGGTAAAAGGGGTGCGCCGCGCCTGCGGCCAGCTGGCCGAGCATGTGGGACGACCAGGTGAGCAGGTGCAGGCGCAAGAAGCCTGCAAGCAGCTTCGGGCGGCTTTCTGCCAGCCACGCCATTAGAAGCAGCAGCTCGCCGAGGTGGTCCTCCGGCCCGTGGCCGTCTCCTTGGCGCACGATGCCCTCCGCGCGCAGCCATGCGCGCAGCTCAAGGCAGCTAGAGCCGAAGACCACGCAGTCCTTGTCGGTGTACACCGAGCCCCAGGGGGGAGCCGGCATGGGGTCCGGCCCCCTGAAGAGGCGGCGAAACTCCCAGAGCAGCGCGTGCTCGTTCTCGGACGCGAGGCCGCCGGTGTCGCCGAGGCCGCCAAGGCCGCCGGTGTCGCCGAGGCCGCCAAGGGCGCCGGGGCCGCCGGGGCTGCCGGGGCTGCCGGGAAGCAGCCCCTGGTGCATCAGCCGCAGCGAGCGCTGCGCCACGTGGCAGGCGACGAACGGCCAGGCCTGCGCGGCGCCAGTCACGTCGAGACCCGCAAAGGCATCGCGCAACGCCGCAAGCGAGGAGTCGTGCGGCTCGAAGAGGTACCACGGCCCGAGTGTCTGCCCGACAAAGGCGATGTCCGGTGCCCAGTTTGCCCGGTCCAACCCGCTGCCTGAGCCAGTGGCCTGCTCCGCACAAGTCGGCGCGGCAGAGTGTGACGGCATCATAGCCCTATGTTAAGCTGCAACGCGTAAAACACCATGCGTCCCAAAAACGTGGCGGCTGCGGCGACGACCAGGCTCACTGCGGACGCGTAGACGCCCCACGAGACCCCGAGCGAGACCAGGTGGGTCGCCATGGCCAGCGCGAGGCCGGCGACAGCTATGCCCGTAAGTGGCACAGCGGCGTCGACCAGAGCCGAACCTGCTGTTATGCTCGCATGCAAAGTATTGGTGAGCGCGCCTTGCGTCAGCAGGCCGCCTATGGCGCAGGCGGCGCCAACGGCTCCAAGCCCGCCCATGACAACCCGAAAACGCGCCGGCGGAACAGCCGCGCCGATGCCGAGCGCAATCCGCGTGAGGAGCGTGCCCCCCACGCAGCCGCCGAGCAGGGCGTAGCCCAAAAGCGTCACCGGTGTTGCAGGGTGGTTCCATGAGGCGATGGTCTCGATAAGGTAGGCACAGCCAACAAAGAGCACAAAGACAAGCGCGAGCACCGCCACCACGACGGCGCCAGCCTTGCGCGCCGCGCCTTTGAGCCGCCCGAAGACGGCGAGGACGCAGTAGGCCAGTGCTGCGACAAAGAACACGCCGCCGGCCGCGATCTCGTTTGAGAGTGGGGAGGCGCCGAGGTTGTTGAGCACGTGAAAGGCGTTGCCTGGGCTTGCGAGATGCGCCACCGACGCGGCAAAGCCTGCCGCCACCACGGCAAGGGGGGCAAACGAGAGGCGGTCAAGACGCCGGGACTGCCGCTCGTCAAGAGGCACGGCGAGCAGCGAGACGGCAAGGGCGACGAACGCCCCGGCACCAAGGGGCGCCAGGGTGGTGAACAAGACAAGTGGAAGCTCCGAGATCGCGTTCTCCAACATCAGCGCACCTCCAAGGGGTTGGCGACGCGTCCCTCGCTGCTGGCAGCAGGGCGGGCGTCGCGCGCGGGTTTCAGGTACAGGTTCGGCTCGGTGTACGACGGATCAGGAAGCGGCGCCGTGTTGGCACGCTCGCCACGAGCGCTGCACGCCTCCATGGTGTCGAAGCGCAAGGCGCGCGCCGGGCACGCCATGACGCAGGCAGGCTTGTCACCCGCGCGCACGAGGTCGGCGCAGGCGTCACATTTGACCGAGTGGCCCTTCGCGCGGTCCACGTACGGCGCGTTGTAGGGGCAGGCCATATGACAGTAGCCGCACCCGATGCAGCGCGCGGCGTCCACGGTCACCAACCCGTCAGACTCTGACTTGTGCATGGCGCCGGTCGGGCATACCTGGGCGCAAATCGGGCTGCTGCAGTGGTTGCACGCAACCGAGAGCGCGTACGTGAAGCACGTGCTTGCAATCGCCCCCTGCGCGTCTTTTAAGGTCTCTCCACCAGTGTATTCGTACACATGCCTATAAGCGTGTTTGGCCTCAAGGTCTTTGATGTCCTTGCAGGCGAACACGCAGGTCTTGCAGCCCGTGCAGCGTGTGCCGTCAAGGAAGAACGCTAGCTGACTCATTTTTAACAACCTCCCTATACCTTTGTTACCTGACAGATATTCGTGTGTTGCGGGTTTCCCTTGGCAAAGGGAGAAGGACGGTGCGTCGTGAGCGTGTTGATGCAGCCGCCCTTGTCTACGCGGTCGCCGGCCATGTTGGCGTCATGCCAGGCGCCTTGTGGAGTGCAGACCGTGCCCGGCACGGTGCGCGGCGTCACTTTGGCGAGCAGCTCCATGGCGCCAAACTGGTTCGTCACCCGGACGGTGTCGCCTTGGCAGATGCCGCGCGGTTGGGCGTCTGCGGGGTTTATCCACAGCTCTTGGGGGTTGAGGAGCTTGAGCTGCTCGACGGCGCCCCAGCTCGAGTGGAGGCGGCCCCGGTAGTGAAACCCGCTCAAGGCCAGCGGGTTCTCCTTCGTCGTCGTCTCGACGCCGTGCCACTCGGGCACGTAGGTGGGGATGGGCGTCACCTTGTCGTCCGGCGCGAACGTGTGCATGGCGATGTGGGCGGCCAGCTTCTCAGAGTAGATCTCGATCTTGCCGGAGGGCGTCTTGAGCGGGTTGGCCGCAGGGTCGCTGCGAAACGCCTCCATGACGACGGTCTTCTTCTTGGGGTTCTTGCGTGTGTAGACGCCTTGCTGCATGGCCGTGTCGTAGCCAGGAAGCGACGGGTCCTTCTCGCGGGAGAGCCCGTAGAGGTGCCGCAGCCACTCCTCTTGCGTGCGTCCCTCGGTGAACTCCTGCTCCTTGCCAAGGGCGCGCGCGATGAGTGTTGCGGCGTCGTAAGCGGACTTGCGCTCGAACTTGGGGGCGTAGGGCTCGCTTCCGGCTATCATGTAGGCGCCGTCGCCGCCGGTCCCGATAAGCGACGTCTGCTCAAGGCGGAACAAGTCGGGGAGGATAATGTCGGAGTACTTGAGCGAGTCAGTCATGAGGATGTCTGAGCCGAGCACGAACTGGCACTTGTCCTCGTCTGCCATGACGTCATGGACCCAGTTGATGTCGCTGTTCTGGTTGGTGATGCAGTTGCCCGCCCAGTTGACGACGAACTTGATGTCATAGGGCAGGCGCTCGACGCCGACCACGCCGTCTGCCGCCTCGGTCATGGAGCTGCCGCGGTCAATGGCGTCGACCATCGAGAAGACGGATATCATCGCGTCCACGCTGTTGTCGCCGTCCGGCAGGCCGGTGAGCGCGATGGCGTACGACCCCTCGCGCAGCCCGTTGCTCGTGCCGGGCAGGCCGATGTTCCCGGTGAGGATGGGAAGCATGCAGATGGACCACCCGGTCAGCTCGCCGTTGCTGCGCCGCTGAGAGCCCCAGCCTTGCACGACGAACAGGGGCTTGGTGGTGCCTACCTCTTTGGCGAGAGAGCGGATCTTGGCCGCGGCGATGCCCGTTATGGCAGCGGCCCACTCGGGGGTCTTTGCCACCTTGTCGTAGCCGGTGCCAAGAAGGTAGTCTTTGTACGACAAGCCCTGCCCTTTTGCCCCCTCGGGCAGGCTCTCCTCGTCGTAGCCTACGCAGTAGTCATGGAGAAACTCCTCGTCCGTCCAGCCGTTGTTGACAAGCTCGTAGGCGATGCCGGCCACGAGCGCCGCGTCCGTGCCGGGGTTGATGGGCAGCCACTCGTCCGAGTGCCCGAGCAGCGAGTCGTTGAGCCGCGGGTCTATGACATAGATCTTGCCCTTCGTGCGCTCGCGCATCGCCACGTAGTCGTGGTGCGAGACGGCCCCGCCTTGACGCGTCTCGACGGGGCTTGAGCCGAACACGAGCACGAGGCCGGCGTCTTCTGCGACGTTGAGCGTCGAGCCGGCGCTGACCGAGCTGCCGAAGATGTAGGGGGTTATCCACATGAGCTGCGCGAGGCTGTAGTTGCCGTAAAACGAGAGGTGCCCGCCGCCGATGGCGTTGAGAAGCCGCGACCAGGGGCGCGCGGTGACGCCGTAGTTGCCTGTGCAGTAGTTGAGGTAGACCGCCTCAGGGCCGTAGTTCTTGATGACGGAGCGGTAGTTCTCCGCGATGGTCGCGATGGCCTCGTCCCAGCTGATGCGCTCGTACTTGCCTTCGCCGCGACGGGTGCCTGCCGCGCGCTTGAGCGGGTAGTTGATGCGGTCGGGGTGATACACCCAGGCCCGGTAGGACCGCCCGCGCAGGCATGCCCGCGGTTGGATGTCGTCCAGGTCGTCGGTGTCGGCAGCGTACGTGTCGACGCGCACGATCTCGTCGTCTCTGACATAGACCTTGAGCGCGCACCTGCCCGGACAGTTGATGGCGCAGTGGTTCCAGACTACCCGTTCAGTGCCGCTGTCCGCTGCGGCGCACGCCGGGGGCGCGCCTGCGGCAAACAGGGCCGTGGCCGAGGCGCCGCCTGCGCCTGCCGCTGCCAGGGCGGCAAGCGCCCCGGTGCCCTTCACGAAGCTTCGCCTGTCTAGATGAGCATGCATGGTCTTCCTCCTTAGGACGTCGGTTACTTCTCATCGCCGACGAGTCTAGGCGCCCCGGTCGCCTGGTCTGTCACACGATACGGGTGATTACGAGACTAAGACACGCATGGCGCTCAAAAAGAAGCTGTCGAGAAAGGGTTGCGGGTTGGCAACAGCCGTCACCAGACAGCTAAAACCGCGTTGCCGGGCGTCGCCGGGCGTTGCCGGGAGTTGCCGGGAGTTGCCGGGAGGCGAGTCGGAATAGCGCTTTTTTCGCGCAGAGTGAAAGGATTGGCTCCAGTTGCTCGTATTAAAGGTATAAGATTTCGAGTGAGGAGTGTGCCCCATGAAACTGGTTATTTTGTCCATTGCTGCCGCAGTTCTAGCCACGCTCGCTACGGGTGGAGCAGTCGCCCAGCACAATGCGAATGTTGCCTTTGTGTGCGAGCTTCCCGAATGCGCACAGAGCTCGCCGCACGCCCATGTTGTCTGCCCGGTGGAAGACTGCACGGCGCCAGACAGCCATTGGCATGACGGCATCGGCTATTATGCGCATCATCAAGACGACGGCCACGGCCACAGGGCAGCAGCGCCTGTCGCGGCAGCACCTGCAGCGCCCGCAGCGGCAGCACCTGCAGCACCTGCAGCACCTGCAGCGCCCGCACCTGCAGCACCTGCAGCACCTGCCTATGCCCCGCCTGCGCCAGTGAGCCAATGCGGCGAGCCTGGGTGCTCCTTGGCCGGCGCGCACCATCACGCAGGCATGGCCGGCGGGCACGAGCCGAGGCACGGAGGAGGTCATCATTAGCAGCAGGCGCCTGCGGTGAGAAGCGAGCAGGAGACTAATCGCGCACTAGAAAAACACGCGGACACAGTCCGTAGGATATGCTTTGTCCATCTCAAGAACTACCATGACACCGAGGACGTGTTTCAGGAGGTTTTCGTCAAATACCTTCTCCACGACGCCCCGTTTTATAGTGACGAGCACGAGCGGGCATGGCTCGTCCGTGTGACCATAAACGCCTGCAAGGACACATTGAAGAGCTTCTTCAAAAAGAACGCCAAGTCACTAGACGACTTGGCGAGCGAGCTGCCTGTCTTCGAAGACAGACACCGCTAGGTGCTCGATGCCGTGTTGCGGCTGCCGCCGAACTACAAGAACGTCGTCTACCTGTTTTACTTTGAAGGCTACTCTGCCGTCGAGATCGCAGCCATGCTGCACAGGAACGAGAACACGGTCTACACCTGGCTCTCGCGCGCAAAGAAGCAGCTTAGATCAAGCCTGGGGGGTGAGCCGTTTGAAGAACCGGCTACTTGACGCTTTGAGTCATGTCACGGCAGAAGAGCAGCTGAAGCGCAGCACGATGGCCTATGTGCGCGAGAAGGCACGTCAAAAAAGGCAGGGAGCATCGCCTCGGCGGCTTGTCGTGGCGCTCGCGTCGCTTGGCCTGGCGGTTTTTGCGGTCGTGTTCTCGTACAACGTGTACTACAGCGAGAGCGTCTTTCTTGACCTTGACGTCAATCCAAGCATCGAGCTGACGCTCAACCCGTTTGACCGCGTAATAGGCGTGTACGCCTACAATGAGGACGGGCAAAGCGTCCTCGACGAGGTGGACCTGCTCAACAGGCCGTACGAGGACGCGCTCGCAGAGCTTGTTGGCGTCATGGACAAGCTTGGCTATCTTGAGGACTCCGGATTGTTCACCCTGACCATGCAGGCAAACGACGGCGAGGCTGATGCTGAGAGGCTCGACGCGCTCAGGGCTCTCATCGGCTCCCTCTTGCAGGCAGGCGGGCGCAGCACAGAGCAGGAAGTCTTCTCGGTTGACGCAGCGACCAAGCTCCATGCCCATGGTGAGAACCTGACGCCTGCCAAGTACCTCGCCATACTTGCCTTGCAGGAAATTGACCCTACCGTCACCTTTGATAACTGCCGCAACCACTCTATTGCCGAGATAGAGCAGCAGGCGCACGGGCAGCATGGCGTTGAAGAGCACGACGAAGAAGGCGTGCTCGCCGAAGAGGCGCACGACGTTGAGGCGCAAGACGCTGGAACGCACGGCGAAGGAGGGCAAGGAGAAGGAGGGCACGACGCTGGAGGGCGCGACGAAGAAGTGCACGAAGCCGGAGGCATGGACATGCCCATGAGGGGAGGTCATGACGGGCATGGCGAGAGAGAGAATGCACATGCGCACGGATGAGCGCGGCTGACACGCGCGGCCAACATGCGCACGGATGAGCGCGGCTGACACGCGCGGCCAGCACGCGCAGCCAGAACGCGCAGCCAGCACGCGCGGCCGACGCACACAGCCAGCACGCGCGGCCAGAACGCACAGCCAGCACGCGCAGCCAGCACGCGCAGTCACGCCAGCGTATAAGCCTATCTTGCCAAAAGCACTTGTGCTTGTTCACCAAATTGTTACAATTGATCCACTACGCGCCCGGCGTACTTCGACCGCACTACGGGCAGCCCAGCCGTGCGGAGCCGCAATGGGCGTCATAAGGGGAGTGCTCCTCGAGAATCGAGGCGTCCCCGGATAAGAGTGCAGCATGGCTATGAAGATTGTCATGATGGTGCTGTTTATCGTTGTCACCATCGCCATCGGCTTTTTCACCCGTAAGCGCGCTATGGACGTTGACGGCTTTGTGCTCGGAGGACGCAAGGTCGGGCCGTGGCTTACGGCCTTCGCCTACGGCACCTCGTACTTCTCCGCCGTGGTGTTCATCGGCTACGCGGGGCAGTTCGGCTGGAAGTACGGGATGGCCGCCCTGTGGATAGGCCTCGGCAACGCGTTTGTCGGAAGCCTGCTTGCCTGGTACGTGCTCGGGGCGCGGACGCGCGCCATGACACATCATCTCAACGCGCAGACCATGCCTGAGTTCTTCGGCGCGCGCTTCAAGAGCAAGCCGCTGCGCGTCGCCGCGGCCGGCATCATCTTCGTCTTTCTCATCCCCTACACGGCAAGCGTCTACAACGGCCTCTCGCGGCTATTCTACATGGCGTTTGCCATCCCGTACGAGTGGTGCATCGTCGCGATGGCGCTTCTCACCTGCCTGTATGTGGTGCTCGGCGGGTACATGGCAACGGCGGTCAATGACTTCGTGCAGGGCTGCATCATGCTTGTGGGCGTCATCGCGGTCATTGCAGCGGTGCTCGCCGGGCACGGCGGCTTTGCCGAGGCGGTCGTCGAGCTCTCGCAGGTCTCGGGCGACGGCGCGGCGGGCGGTGCTGGCCAAGGCATGCAGGGGACGTTCATCTCGATGTTTGGGCCCGACTTGCCCAACCTTCTCGGCGTCATCGTGCTCACATCCCTGGGCACCTGGGGCCTTCCTCAGATGGTGCAGAAGTTCTATGCCATCAAGAGCACGAGCTCCATCAAGCGCGGCGCCATCATCTCGACCGTCTTTGCCCTGGTGGTCGCTGGCGGCAGCTACTTCCTCGGTGGCTTCGGGCGCCTCGTCGGCGCCGACGTGCCGCTGACGCCCACCGGCGTGCCGGTCTACGACGCGGTCGTGCCCACGCTGTTGTCCAACATGCCCGACCTGCTCATTGGGCTGACTGTCGTGCTGGTGCTCTCGGCCTCGATGTCAACCCTCTCGTCGCTGGTGCTGACTTCCTCGTCAACGCTGACGCTCGACTTCATCAAAGGCAACTTTGTGAAGAGGATGGGGGAGAAGGCCCAGCTTTTGACCATGCGCGCTCTTCTCGTTGCGTTTGTTGCCATCTCTGCCGTCATCGCGCTGTTCCAGTACTCGTCGTCAGTGACCTTTATCGCGCAGCTCATGTCGATCTCGTGGGGCGCGCTTGCCGGCTCCTTCCTCGCGCCGTTCTTGTACGGGCTGTACTGGAAGAGGACCACCACGGCCAGTGTCTGGGCGTGCTTCGTCTTTGCGGTCGGGCTTGTGTGCTCCAACATGGTGTTCGGGTTCATCAACTCGCCCATCAACGCCGGCGCCATCGCGATGGTCGGCGGGCTGGTTATCGTGCCGCTTGTGAGCCTCGTCTCGCCGCGTCCTGACGCTTCTGCAGCGGATGCGCTCTTTGCGGAAAGTTACCGCAACCTGCACGAGTATCCGGTCGATGCAGACTAAGGGCACCTCGCACATACGGGCGTCTAAAGGGGGGTGGCGGTGACTGGAGTACTGCTCAACGTTGCGACCGTTATACTCGGCACTTTCATAGGCGTCGTCTTTGGGCGCCTGATAGCCGAGCGCCTTCGACAGGTGGTGTTTTTTGCCATTGGGTCATGCACGATTGGCCTCGGGGCTGTCATTGCCGTAGGCGGCTTCGGCGATCTTGGCGCCACGAAGGTAGGCAGCCTTGCCGCAGTCGTCCTGGTCGTCTCTTTGGTGGCCGGCTCGCTGTGCGGTGAGGCGCTGCGCATCGAGGAGCGCCTGGAGGGGCTGGGCGGGCTGATGCACCGACTTGCCAGCCGCTCGCGCAGCCCGGTCGGCGGCGGCGGCGAGGGCGGCGGCGGCGCGGTCGCCAGCAGTGAGGGCGGCGGCGAGGGCGACGGTAAGGGCGGCGGCACCGAGGGTGGCACCGAGGGCGGCGGCGAGGGCAATGCGCGGTTCGCTGAGGGCTTCGTCGCGGCGTCGGTGTTCTTCTGTGTGGGGGCGATGACCGTCATGGGGTCCCTTCAGGCCGGTCTCGGCGACCCGTCCACGCTGTACCTCAAGTCTGTGCTCGACGGCGTCACCTCTGTAGCGCTCGCCACGGGACTGGGCGTCGGCGTCGGCGCCTCAGCTGTCACCGTGTTTGCGGTCGAAGGCGGCCTGGTCTTGCTCGCAGGGCTGGCAGGCCCCTACGTCACGCCTGCCATGATTGCCTCGATCGAGCTGGTGGGCGGCATCATGCTCATAGCGCTTGGCATCGAGATCATCGGCATCAAGAAGCTCAAGGCCGGCAACATGCTCCCGTCACTTGTGGCGGCAGTCATACTGGGTGGCCTACTAGGGCAATGACACGACTCGCGGCCAACAAGCAGATCGACGTGAGCGACACCGGCGCCTACGACGGCACCAACGCCCAAGTCTGGGCGATCACTCAGGTGGGCTCGGTGTTGCCGCTATAGCGCCCTACGGCTTAAACACGACGCGGCGCAGCAAGACGAAGTTCCAAGCAGTGATGCAGCACATGGTGAGCACCTTGGCGAGCGCCGAGGGCATGCCGAGTGTCCCGAGTGCCACGATGGTTGCCGACGAGAACAGCTGGTTGGCGGCAAACAGCAACAGGAACAGGACGGCGCTTCGCACGAGGTGCGAGCTTGCCTTGAAGGTGACCTTTCGGTTGAGGAGAAAGTTGTAGACGGTCGCTCCCGACACCGCAATGACGTTTGCGGCAACCACGTTGCCCGCGAGCACGGCATCGAGCACGACAAAGGCCGTCAGCTCTATGGCTGCCGTGGAGATGCCGACGAACAAGTAGCATGCGATCTGCGACAACGACTGTTGCCGCTCGGTTGAGACGCCCATTCTTCTCACAATCTGGCGCTGGCCGGCCGCGGCGCCGTCTGACGCGCGGAAGCACGCGGCCAAGCGCCGTTATGGCCCGCGTGCATGTGCTACTATAGCGTGACTTGCCCGAACCGTCACGAGATAGAAGGTCTTATCCCCATGCAAGAGAAGCTGCGGCAGATCACGGCCGCGTACGAAGACTTGGAGTCCAGGCTCGGCGACCCTGCCGTCCTAGGCAACCAGAAAGAATACACCCGGCTTGCCAAAGAGCACGCCTCGCAGGCCGAGCTCGCGCGTGAGGCGCGTGGCTACCTCAAGGCTGCCGACGACTTGGCCGCGGCGCGCGACCTGCTGCGCACCGAGAGCGACGCCGATATGAAGGAGTTCGCCCAGGCAGAGATCGAGCAGCTCCAAACCGCGCTCGAAGAGATGGGGGAGCGCATAAAGGTCATGCTCGTGCCGGGCGACCCCAACGACGAGAAAGACATCATCGTGGAGCTGCGCGCCGGCGCGGGCGGCGACGAGGCGTCAATCTTCGCTGGAGACCTTTACCGCATGTACCTGCGCTACGCCGACGAGAAGGGCTGGAAGGTCGAGCAGCTGGACTCGTCGCCCTCTGACGCCGGGGGCTTCAACAAGATCGAGTTCAAGGTCACCGGCAGCAAGGTCTACTCCTACATGAAGTTCGAGAGCGGCGTCCACCGCATCCAGCGCGTCCCGAAGACCGAGAGCCAGGGGCGCATACATACCTCGACGGCGACGGTCGCCGTCTTGCCTGAGGCAGACGAGGTAGAGGTGGAGATAAACCCGGGCGACCTGCGCATTGACGTCTACCGGGCAGGCGGCCCGGGCGGCCAGTGTGTCAACACGACAGACTCGGCCGTGCGCATCACGCACCTGCCCACCGGTCTCGTGGTCCAGTCGCAAGACCAGAAGTCGCAGCTGCAAAACAAAGAGGCGGCCATGCAGGTGCTGCGCGCGCGTCTCTATGACCGTATGCTCGCAGAGCAACAAGAGGAGCTGGGAGAACAGCGCCGCAGCCAAATCGGCACCGGCGACCGTGCTGAGAAGATCCGCACCTACAACGGGCCGCAAGACCGCGTGACCGACCACCGCATCGGCTTCAACGGCACGTACAACAGCATCCTGCTCGGAGCAGGAGGCGCTGGCCTCGAAGAGCTTATCACCGCGCTCATAGCCGCAGACCGTGCAAAGAGGCTTGAACAGGCGGTCTGACGCGTGAAAGACGGATCGTTCAGCGAGTTCACTCAACTTGCTGCCAACAAGCTGCGATTGGGCGGGGCGGCGTGTCCTGAAGCCGTCGCGAAGATCTTTGTCGATTGCCTGCATTTGACGCCTGCAAGTAGGTCAAATGACGAAAGCCGCCAGCTCTTGGATCAATGGGTCGAACGGCATCTGGCAGGGGAGCCGGCTCAGTACATCGTGGGACATGCATGGTTTAGGCGCGTGAGGCTCACGGTACGGCCAGGCGTGCTTATCCCTCGGCCAGAGACTGAGGTGCTCGTTGACGTCGTCTTGGAACGGCTGACGCGTGCTTGCTCAGGGGAGCCGCTGCCTCGGCCTAAGGTGCTCGACCTGTGCACCGGCAGCGGATGCGTCGCCTTGTCGCTGCTCAAAGAGGCCGGAGAAACCCATCCAGTGGTTGTTGCCACCGACATCAGCCAAGAGGCGGTCAACCTCGCCCGCGAGAACGCTCTTGAGCTCGGGATCTCTCTGAATGACCAGCTCACAGTCTTTGTGGACGACCTCGCGTCGTCGCTCGTGGCAGACCCTGCTGCTCACGCGAGCTTCGACGTGGTTGTGTCAAACCCGCCCTACATCCCGACTGCCTTGCTTGCGGAGCTGCCGCGCGAGGTAGCCGACCACGAGCCGGCGCTCGCCCTCGACGGGGGAGCAGACGGCCTTGGCCTCTTCAGGCGCATCCTGGACCAGGCTGGCGCGCTGTTGCGCCCCGGCGGCATGCTCGCCTGCGAGCTCCACGAAGACTCACTGACGGTCGCGGCTGAGGCCTGCAAGGCGCATGGCCTGTGGTTCGGCGTCGGCATACGGCGCGACCTCACCGGGCGCGAGCGGTTCATCGTGGCGTGTCGTCGGGGCGTGGTCAAGGCTGACTGGCACGCAAGCCGCTGGCTTTGCCCGGCCGTCGAGGCGCTCAAGGCAGGCGAGGCAGTCGTATTCCCGACCGACACGGTCTATGGCCTCGGCGTGGCCGTCACGGCCTCAGGCAACGCGCACAAGGTCTTTAAGCTCAAGGGACGCGACCGCGAGAAGCCGGTTGCCTGGCTTGTTGAAAGCACCGAGGCGATTGCGCGCTACGCTGCCGACATTTCTCACAAGGCGCTCGACCTTGCCGCCGCGTATCTGCCCGGCGCGCTCACCCTCGTGCTCAAGGCCGGTCGCGACGTGCCCGAGGGCTTCGCCGCCGCCGACGGCACCATTGCCCTTCGGGTGCCCGACCATCCCGTGGCGCTGGCCGTGCTGGCTGAGCTGCGTGTGCCGATCGCTGCGTCGAGCGCAAACCTCCAGGGGCAGCCGCCCGCTCTGAGCGTCGAGAGTCTTGACGCGGCGATCGCTGCCAAGGCGGCCGTCGTCGTGGACGCAGGGGCGGTGCCGGGCGTGCCTTCGACCATACTAAGCTGTGTAGGCGACGATCCTACTCTCCTGCGCGCAGGGGCGGGGGGACCAAAGGAGTACCGGGCTGCCAGCAACGAGCGGCAGCGGAAAGACGACGAGGAGTCGGCCATGACCATCAGCATTGCAAGCGATCACGCAGGGTTCGAGCAGAAGGCGGCACTCGCCAACCACCTGCGCAAGCACGGCCACACGGTAGTGGACCTCGGTCCGTACGACAGCGGTCGCGTGGACTACCCTGACGTCGCGCAGAAGGTCGCCCAGGAAGTCGCCGCTTCCGACGGCGGGATTGGCGTGCTCGTCTGTGGGACGGGGATCGGCATGGCGATGGCAGCTAATAAGATAGCAGGCGCGCGAGCGGCCAACGTCACGTCGCCTGAGCTGGCCGAGATGGCCCGCAGGCACAACGACGCGAACATCCTGACGCTCTCGGGCCGCTTCGTGTCGCTCGAGGAGAACTGCCGCATACTCGACGCCTTCTTGGCGGCCTCGTTTGAGGGCGGCCGGCACACGCAGCGCCTGAACAAGCTCAAGCAGCTTGAGGGCTCGCGCTGAAGGCTCGCGCTGAGGGCTCACGCTGGGCGGTCGGGGTCCTACCGCTCGCCACCGTGCGTGTCACAGCGCTCGCCACCGTGCGTGTCACAGCACTCGACTTGCTTTTCGTCACCGTGCTCGGCTTGCTGCGGCTGCTCGGCCAGTCGCTTCTCGAGCAGGGCAAGACGCTGCGTCAAGTCCTCTATGCGCTGCTCGCTGCGTGAGAGCCGCCGGTTCACAGAAAAGAGGCGCAGTATGAGCAGGAAGATCACCAGCACAAACACGAGGTTTGCCGCCGAGGCAAAGCCGAGCAGGTGCGAGACCATGACCAAGACGTCAGGCAGTGCCGCAAAAAAGACCAGCAGCACGCTGAAGAGCACCCAAAAGACGGCGTAGTCGATCTGCAGCCTTCGTGCGCGTATCTGGGCGATGAAGTAGACGAGGATGCCGACGGCCCCCAATATAAGCAGCGCGCGCAATGCGATCGGCAAAACGTCAGCCTGGCCCATAGCCTATTGCTGCCTCCCCAGGTCACAACGCAGCCTAAACGGCTGCAAGATGATGATAGAGATGGCGATGCGCAGCATGTACTTGGTCGAGCGCAGAGCTGTCAGGTAGCTTGAGCCGAACCGGCGCTCGTCCATCCTCACCGGGACCTCGGTCACGCGTGCGCCGCATTTGATGAGAAAGCTCACGGTGTCTGGCTCCGGGGTCATGTTCGGCTCGGTTACAAACTGCTTAAAGACGCGCCGGTGATAGGCTCGCTGGCCGCTTGTGGGGTCGGTGAGCCGCACGCCCGTAGTGAGGCGTATGGCAAGCGCGATGAGGCGGCTTCCCATCATGCGCATGCTGAGCGGCTTGCGTGCGTCGAGGAAGCGGCTCGCGCAGACTATGTCGTAGCCGTCGTCGAGCGGCGCCAAGAGGGAGGGCAGGTACTCAGGGCGGTGCTGGCCGTCGGAGTCAAACTGGACCACCGCGTCGTAGCCTTGGTCGCAGGCAAAGCGCATCCCCGCCCGCACGGCGCCGGCGAGCCCCAGGTTCGTCGGCAGGTCGAGAAGCGCGAAGCCCTGATCTGCGCACAGACGCGCGGTGCCGTCGGTCGAGCCGTCGTTGACCACGAGGTAGTCAAGCCCGGGGCAGCACGCCACCAGCCCAGAGACCACCGAGACGATGCTCTGCTCCTCGTTGTAGGCAGGTATGACCACGAGCGTTTTTATCATGCAACCAGACTACCATAAGCGCTCAGGCCCTCTTCTGGGAGCCGAGCGCCAGGGCTGCCTTGCGCTATACTGGGGGCTATGACTCATGTCCCCAAAACCAACGGCGCGTCTCCCACAGTGTCGCTGCTCATTCCCGTCTACAACGTCGAGCGCTACCTTGCGCACTGCCTCGACTCGGTGTGTGCGCAGAGTTTCGGCGACTTTGAGGCACTGTGCATCAACGACGGCTCGACCGACGGCTCGCGGGCTGTCGTCGAGGACTACGTTGCCCGTGACGCGCGATTCAGGCTTGTCGACAAGCCGAACTCAGGCTACGGCGCCACCATGAACCGCGGCCTGTCTGAGGCGCAGGGCATGTACGTCGCCATCCTCGAGTCCGACGACTTCTTTGAGCCCGACGCCCTCGAGCTGCTCGTAGGCGCGGCGTCACACAACAACACCGAGGTGGCGAAGGCCAATTTTTGGCTGTACTGGTCAAAGCCGCGCGAGCGGCGCGAGTTGTTCGAGGTAGTGCCCCCCGCGCTGGCAGGACGCGTTGTGGACCCCTGGGAAGACACCTTGATGTTTTATGAGAAGCCTTCCATCTGGTCTGGCCTGTACCGGCGCGACTTCATCGCGCAAAACGGCATAGCTTTTACCGAGACCCCCGGCGCCTCCTTCCAAGACGCCGGCTTTCACTTCAAGGTCTGGGCGTCTGCCCGTCGCGTTGCCTGCATTGCTGAGCCGGTGCTGAGCTACCGGCAAGACAACCTGTCGTCGTCAGTCAACAGCCCCGGAAAGGCGTTCTGCGTCTGCGACGAGTACGAGGCGATAGACGCCTTCCTCGAGGGGCGGCCAGAGGCAAAGGCGGCCCTGGCTCCCATTAAGGCAAAGATGCGCTACGACTCCTACCGCTGGAACTACGAGCGCCTGGCGCCAGAGCTTCGGCCCAGCTTTGTCGAGCGCTTCTCACAGGACCTTGCCAAGGAGGCTGCCGACGGCTCGCTTGACTGGGGCCTGCTCGAGCCATGGAAGCGCGACGACCTGCGCCTGATCCTCGATGACCCCCTTGCGTTTCACGAGCAGCACAAAACCGGCGCGCGGCGCGAGAACGTTGTGCGCAAGACGCTGCACTACCTCAGGCGCCACGGTGTCGGCGGCCTTGCCCATGCGGCGCGCAGGCGCCTGCGGCACATGCGGGGATAAGCCCATGCACGAGCCCTGCCGGCCAGACGTCTCACTCGTCGTGCCTGTCTACAACGTCGAGGACTACCTGCCAGCCTGTCTGGCAAGCATATGTGCACAAAGCCTTGCGAACATAGAGGTGTTGTGTGTGGACGACGGCTCCACTGACGGCTCGGCCGGCGTTTTGGAGCAGGCCGCGGCACTTGACGGGCGCCTGCGCCTGCTGCGCAAGCACAACGGCGGGCTCTCATCGGCGCGCAACGCCGGCATGGCTGCCGCAACCGGGCGCGTCGTCATGTTCGTGGACTCCGACGACATGCTCGAGCCGCATGCCTGCGAGACGGTCACTGCCGCATTCGGCGACCACGACGCCGACATCGTCACCTTCGGCGCGCGCCTGAGCCCGCCGGGCTCTGGCGACGTATGGCTTGCCCGTGCGCTCTCGCCACGCGATGCTGTCTATGACGGGTTTGGCCTCGACCTTCTGTTCAAGGAGCGCTCGCGTCCTTACATATGGCGCACCGCCTTGCGCGCGGCCTTCGTGGCGCGCGCCGGGCTGGCTTTTGACGAGACGGTCCCTTTTGGAGAAGACCAGGTAATGCACTTCGCGGCCTACCCTCGCGCACACAAGACCGTGCTTCTCTCCGAGAGGCTGTACGTGTACCGGCAGGGGAGGGCCGGCTCGCTCATGGAAGGGCGCAGCCATGACGCCGCCGCAAAGACAAACGACCATATAACTATAGTCGCACATGTGCTCGAAGACTGGAAGACGCTGGGCATCTTGGGGCACCATGCCCCAAAGATGCTCGTCTGGGCGCTCTACTTCGTGTGCCACGACATCATGCGCCTTGGTCCCCCAGAGCAAGGCAGGCTGTTGCGGCGCCTCAAGCAGGTTTTAGCTGATTCCTTTGACGGCGTGAGCCCTCTTGAGCGCCCCGAGACGAGCGCCCTGACCCGCAGGCTTTGCGCGTGCGTCGAAGCGACTCCCGCCACTGGTCCAGCATCGCGCCTGAGCCCATTGCTCGTGTACGGGTGGTATGTGGAGCAGCGCCACATGGGCACGGCCTTCGCGCGCATGCTTGCCGCGCCTGCCCGTCTGCCGCATGCCCTTGCTGGCGTGGTGCCGCCGCTCAAGGCGCGTCGCCTACGGACGGCCGCCCGCCATGCCAGTGCCGAGGAGGCGACGAACCAGGAGGCGCGGGCAGCGCTTGACGCTGCCTACCGGAAGGCTCAAGCGGCCGGGGCCCTCGGCTGCGTCACCTGGGAGCAGGCGCAGCAGCCGGAGCCTTATCCGTCCCGTTCTTGATGATGGCTGTACGCCTCGCAGACCTGCTTGGCGGTGCCGATCATGCGGCATTTGCCCTTGTCTACCCATAGCGCCTTCTTGCATATGCGCTCGACCTGCGTGATGTCGTGCGACACGAAGAGCACCGTGGTGCCATGGTCGCTGATCAGCTCGTTGATGCGGTTCTCGCACTTCTCCTGAAAGAACATGTCGCCGACCGAGAGCGTCTCGTCGACAATGAGGATGTCGGGCACGATGACGGTGGCGATGGAGAAGGCGATGCGAGCGACCATGCCCGAAGAGTAGTTTTTGAGCGGCAGGTCGAGGAAGTCGCGCAGCTCGGCAAACTCGACGATCGCGTCAAAATGCTCGCGGAGAAAGCTCTTTGAGTAGCCGAGCAGCGAGCCGTTGAGGTAGATGTTCTCGCGGGCAGAGAGCTCGTGGTCAAAGCCTGCCCCCAGCTCGATGAGCGGGGCGATGCTGCCGTTGATCACGCAGCTGCCCCTGGTGGGCTCGAGCACGCCGGCGATGATCTTGAGGAGGGTGGACTTTCCCGAGCCGTTGGTGCCGACGATGCCGAA
This sequence comes from Coriobacteriales bacterium, assembly GCA_031279835.1. Classification (GTDB taxonomy): domain Bacteria; phylum Actinomycetota; class Coriobacteriia; order Coriobacteriales; family UBA8131; genus JAITHV01. Next base: position 20,555 of record JAITHV010000005.1, on the reverse strand, counting down.
CACGTCGCCGTGCCTGACTTCGAGCGATATGCCTTGCAGCGCGCAGAACTCCTTGAAGAACAGCTCGCGCCGCACGACTTTAATGAAGTACTCCTTGAGGCTGTTCAGCTGCTCGTTGGCCATGTTGAACACCATGTCGACGCCTGCGACCTTGATGGCAAAAGGGTTGCTGAGGTCGCGCGACCGCACGCCCTGCGTCGTCCCGGTGCCTGGCCGGCCGTGCCCGGTGCTGCAGGCGGCGTCGAGCAACGCCTGCTCGTCAGCAGTCAGTCCGGGCGCGGTTTTGGCGGGCTTTATCATCAAAGGCTCCCGTCAGACGTAGAGAATGAACTTTTTTTGGAGCCGTGAGAACACAAAAAGCCCCAGCGCGAACGAAACCAGTGCCATGGCGAGGCATTGGAGGTTGAGGGTAAGGTCGGGCGTGTACCCGTACAAGACGATATTGCGAAAGTAGCACACATAATGGTACATGGGGTTGAACCGCATGGCCGACTGCATCCAGCTGTCCAGCATGTCAAAGGGATAGAACAGCGGCGTCGCGTAGGTCCAGGCAAGGGTGAAGACCCCCCAGAGGTGGATGACGTCGCGGAAGAACACCGCCAGCGCCGACAGCAACAGGCTGAGCCCGGCAGAGAACAACATGACGTAGAACAGCAGCAGAGGCAGAAACGCGACCTTTGCTGTTATCTCAAGGGTGCTTTCAGGATCGAGCACCGTGACAGCCACGACAATGACCACGGCGACGAGGGAGATCGAGAAGTTGAGCAGCTCGAAGACGACTTTCTCCAAAGGGAACAAGGTCTTGTTGACGCGGATCTTCTTGATGAGCGGCGCCGCGTCGATGATGGAGGTCATGCCGCTGGTGGTCGAGGCAGCCACGTAATTGAACAGTATGGTTCCCAATATGAGGTACAAGGAGTAGTGCGGGACGTTCCACTTGAACATGAAGTTGAACACGGCCGTGAGCACGAGCATCATGAGCAGCGGGTTGAGAACGCTCCAGAGGACGCCGAGTATGCTGCGGCGGTACTTGAGCTTGAAGTCTTTGGTCACCAGTGACGAGAGGATGAAGAAGTCCTTTTGCGCCGTGGCAAACAGTTGTCGCATAGGTAGTGTGTCCTCGTTTGACGGTTGGTTTCTTGGCGAGGCAGCGAAAAGCCCATGATGCGCCAGCGCTGTGCCAGCGCGCGTCCACAGGTATGGCAATGGGTTTTTCGGCGCCTCCCTTGTCATGATACCATAGCAGGGTCACACCCATCATCTTGCCACTCAGACACCCCACGACGGAGACCAGCATGCGCGCCACACCCATTGCGTTTTCGCCCCCCGACATAACCGAGGCCGAGATTGAGGCCGTTGCCGACGTCTTGCGCAGCGGCTGGATCACCACCGGCCCGCTCACAAAGGACCTTGAGCGCCGCCTGGCCGCATGGTGCGGGACTCCTGCGGCCGTGTGCCTGTCGTCGGCGACGGCGGCGCTGGAGACCTGCCTGCGCCTCCTTGGCATCGGCCCCGGCGACGAGGTTGTCACCACTCCGTACACCTACACGGCCACCTGCAGCGTCATCTGCCACGTGGGTGCGCGGCCGGTGCTGGTAGACACGGCGCCCGGCTCGTTTGAGATGGACTATGACGCGCTCGGCGCGGCGCTCACGCCGCGCACGAAGGCGGTGATCCCCGTTGACCTGGCCGGGCGCATGTGCGACTACGACAAGCTGCTCGCAGTGCTTGAGAGGGAGAAAGACGCCTACCAGCCGGCCGCAGGCACGCTCCAGGAGGCGTTTCGGCGTGTCGTTGTCATAGCCGACGCAGCGCACTCGTTCGGGGCAACGAAGCGCCTAGGGCAGCCGGAGCAGCCAGGGCAGCCGGAGCAGCCGGAGCAGCCAGGGCAGCCGGAGCAGCCAGGGCAGCCGGAGCGTGCGAGCGGCAACGTCGCGGACTTCTCCGCCTTCAGCTTCCACGCTGTCAAGAACCTCACCACGGGCGAGGGCGGCGCGCTCACGTGGCGCACGGGGCTGTCTGTGGACGCAGACGAGCTGTACCGTCGCGTCATGTTGCTTGCGTTGCACGGCCAGACCAAAGACGCTCTCAGCAAGCTTGCCCCCGGTGCCTGGGAGTACGACATCGTGGAGACGGCCTGGAAGTGCAACATGACCGACATCCAGGCAGCGCTCGGCCTGGTGCAGCTTGCGCGCTACCCTGAGCTGCTTGAGCGCCGGCGTGGTCTCGTGCGCGGCTATCTTGACGCGCTTGAGGCCGCAGGGCTTTCTGAGAGCGTCGAGGTATACGACCACTTTTTGCCACAGCGCTCGTCGAGCTGTCACTTGCTCATAACGCGCCTTGCAGGCGCCACCGAGCAGCAGCGCAGCGCGTGCATCGCGCACATGGCCGCACTTGGCGTTGCCTGCAACGTGCACTACAAGCCGCTGCCCCTGCTGAGCGCCTACCGTGCGCTCGGCTTTTGCATCGACGACTTTCCCAACGCGCGCGCCCAGTATGCCAACGAGCTGACCCTCCCGCTGTACACGCTGCTCTCTGACGAGGACGTAGCCTATGTCGCAGGCAGCCTCGCCGAGGTGCTGGGGCACTGTGGACTGGCGAGATGATGGCGGCGAGAATGGGAACGAACGGCAAAGGAAGGGAAGAAGACAAGGCGCGCGGCAGGCGCAACCCGCGCTACGGTTTGTACCCTCGCGTCGTAAAGCGCCTGCTCGACCTCATGCTCGGCATCGTGGCCTTGCCGCTTGTCGCCGTTGTCTTCGCAGTGATAGCCGTGCTCATCCGCCGCGAGGACGGCGGCCCGGTGTTTTACAACGCAGAGCGCGTGGGCAGGGGCGGGCGGCCGTTTGTCATGTACAAGTTTCGCACCATGCACGTGGGCGCGCCTGACCTCAAGGAGCCGGACGGATCAACCTACAGCTCTGCTAGCGACCCTCGTCAGACGCGCGTGGGGGCCCGGCTGCGCCTTTTGAGCCTCGACGAGCTGCCCCAGGTGCTCAATGTCTTGAAGGGCGATATGAGCTTCATCGGCCCTCGGCCCGACCTCGCAAACGAGGTGGAGCTTTATGAGGGAGACGAGCATCTGAAGCTCCTGGTCAAGCCAGGCCTCTCGGGCTACGCGCAGGTGCATGGCCGCAACGCGATACCTTGGCGCTCCCGTCTTGCCCTCGACGTCGAGTACGTGAGAAGACAAGGCTTCCTGCTCGACGCCAGCATCTTCTTCAAGACCTTCCTTACGGTCTTCTCCCAAAAAGACGTCTACGAAAGTGACGCGACTGCGCCTTCAACGCCGGGCGACAAGCCCCATGACCAGCTCGACGATGGGAGCGTATGAGCGCGCGCGGTCAAAGCGCTCAACGGCGAGCCGACGGGCGTTGGCGCCCATCAAGGCCCGCAGCTCCGCGTCGCTGGCCAGTCGCTCTATCGCAGCGGCAAGCAGCCCGGGGTCTCCTGGCACGACGTTGAGCCCCACCTTCTCTTGTGTCACGAGATTGCGCAGCTCTGTTTTGAGGCCGGTGTTGATCATCGGCCTGCCTGAGAACAGGTAGTCGCCTACTTTGTTGACGATGGACTGCGGCGCCTTGCGCACCAGTGAGTTGACGACGACATCTGAGGCGACGAGCCAGTCTGCCAGCTTGGAATAGTCTTGATAACCGAGAAACCGCACAGGCGCGCCTTGTTTTTGGACATGGCGCTCGAGCTTGGCCAGGTCGGGCCCGTCGCCGATGAGCAGAAGCTCGAGCGAGGCGACGCCGTGTTGTTGCGCCAGCACTGACGCGTTGATGAGTGTCTCGAGGTCGTAGCTTGTGCCAAGCGTGCCGGCATAGGTGACCCAAAAGGCACCGGCCGGCTTTTGAGCAGCCGCGCGGCCAAGAGCTGCCCCGGCGTCAAACTCCTCCTTGTTGCCGCCCACGTAGACGGTCAGTCGTGTCGTCTCGGGGGCGCAGTCGGCAAACGGCCTTTCGGCATACTCGTCGGAGGTCCCCACGACGGCGCTGCACCGGCGATAGGTCGCCTTGGCGTCTCGGGCGAGCGGGCGATACAGCAGCTGGCTGATCACCGGCACGTCGAGCACCATGCGCATGGCCTCTGGCCACAGGTCGTTCACGTCCACCACAAAGGGGATGCCCGCCGCAGACGCGAACTCCGCGGCCGCGCGTGCCACGTCGTTGGGGGGTATCTCGCAGTAGACGAGGTCGTAGCCACATGCCTTGTGCTGGCTTTGCAGATGGCTGTGAAGGGCACTGGCCGCGCGACGGTGGCTGCGCACGCGCGAGAGGTCGATGTTTCTCTTATAGCCAGGCTCGTCGATGAAGCTCACGTCAAACGGGTAGGCACGGTATTCGGCAGCGGCTGTGTCGCGATGGGCCTTCTCCCAATGCTGGAAGCTTGACGTGATGAGCTCGACGGAAAGCCCTGCCCCGGCCAGCTGCTCGGCAATGGTCAAGAAGCGTGTGTAGCCTTTGGTCTCTGCGCCGAGCTTGACGCCCATGGTGATGACGGCGACGCGCGGGGCGGCTTGGCTGTGTGGCACAGGTGTCGCGCACGGCTGCCTCGCTGCCCGCAGCGCGTCCCTGCGTGTGCTTTCTGACGGTTCCATGGCAAGATCATACCACGCCTGTGTTGCCGTTTCGTCTTTGCGACGGTTGCCGCCGAGCGCGCGCTGCAACAGCGTGCATATGAGGTGCTCAATAAAACCTGCATGAAAACGAAAGAAATTTATAGAATAATGCATAATCTGAGAAATACTATTGACATCACCTGAACATCTGTTAGATTCAATGACCTAACCGAAAGGAACCGCATGATCCCTACCGCAATAATCGGCGCAGCAGGCTACACAGGTGTGGAGCTTGTGCGGTGGCTTGCCACGCACCCCTGCCTTGACCTGGTCGCCGCGAGCTCAGACGCCGACGCCGGGCGCGCTGTCTCGTCGTTGTATCCTGGCCTGCTCGGCACCGGCGCCGGGTCGCTTGCCCTGGTCACGCATGAGCAGGCGGCGTCGGCCAAGGGGCTCGCGCTCGCGTTTTTGGCGGTCCCGCACACGGCCGCGCAGCAGGTTGCCGGCACGCTGCTGGCGCGAGGCACGACGGTCATCGACTTGAGCGCGGACTTTCGCCTCAAGGACGCGCAGGCCTATGAGCGGTGGTACGGCGTGCCGCACACGGCACAGGAGCTCCTCGCCACGGCCGTCTATGGCCTGCCTGAGCTTTGCCGCGAGGAACTGCGCTCGGTTGCCGCAGGCGTCGCTGAAGGCACGCCCGCGCTTATAGCCAACCCGGGCTGTTACCCTACGGCCACGACGCTCGCCGCCTTGCCCGCTCTTGCAGCCGGACTGCTCGAAGACGCCCCCCTCGTGGCCAACGCCATCTCAGGGGTCTCAGGCGCAGGGCGCGCCGCGACGTCCACCACGCACTTTTGCAGCGCCGACAGCGACCTTGCCGCCTACGGCGCCGCCACGCACCGCCATACTCCCGAAATCGAGCAGGCGCTCGCGCAGGCGGCCGGCCGGCCCGTCTCAGTGGTGTTCACACCGCACCTTGCGCCGCTCAAGCGGGGCATGGTCTCGACCGTCGTTGCCCCGCTGGCCCAAGGCATAGGGCCTGCACAGGTCGAGGAGGCCTACGCTGAGCGCTACGCCGACGAGCCCTTCGTGGCCATGATGCCTTTTGGCACCATGCCCCACTCGGCCCATGTCGCAGGCACGAACCGCGCGCTTGTGGGCATTGCAGTCGACGAGCGGGCCGGGCGCCTCGTAGCCTCGTGCGCCATCGACAACCTCGGCAAGGGCGCCGCCTCCCAGGCGGTCCAAAACGCGAACCTCGCTCTGCGCCTGCCCGAGGACGCCGGGCTTGTCTCCCTGCCTCCCCTCGTGTAGCCAGATGGCAGTGTGTACGCAATCAGGCCATAGAAGCACCAGTCTCGACACCAGCGCAGGCAACAACTACGGCACGACCCAGGAAAGGACAGCCATGGCACCAGCAACACGCATAACGCACATCGAGGGCGGCATCGCAGCTGTCGGCGGCATCGCGTGCGCAGGCGTCTGGGCCGGGTTCAGGAAGAGGCCCGGCCAGCGCGACCTCGCGGTGGTAGCCGCGCCGCAGGGCGCGGCAGCAGCAGGGGTGTTCACCCAAAACACCTTCTGCGCTGCCCCGGTCACCGTGTCGCGGGAGCACCTCGAGCAGCTAAGGGCTGCTCATGACCCGTGCTTTGCCGTCGTCGTCAACTCAGGCAACGCCAACGCCGCGACCGGCGCTCCGGGCGAGCAGGCAGCGAGGGCGACGGCCGCGCTTGCTGCCCAGGGGCTCGGCTGCAGGCCCCACCAGGTGCTTGTGGCGTCAACGGGCGTCATCGGCGTGAACCTGCCGGAGGGGCGCTTCGAGGCCGGGCTGCCCCAGGCGCTCGCAAGCCTTGGGGCTACAGACGGCACTGACGCAGGCTCTGGACTTGCGGCCGCAGAGGCGATAATGACGACCGATACCAAGCCGAAGCTCTCTGCGGCCAAGGTGGAGGTGACGCTTGACGACGGGACCGAGCTCGTCTGCACCGTCGGCGGCATCTGCAAGGGCTCAGGCATGATAGCGCCTGACATGGCGACTATGATAGCAATTCTAGCGACCGACGCCCCCCTCACCGTCGAGGCGGCAGACGAGGCGCTGCGCGTCGCTGCGGGCGTCTCCTTCAACAAAGTCACCATCGACAGCGACACCTCGACGAACGACACGGCGATCCTGCTTGCCACGGGCGCTGCGTCGGGCGGGCATGCCGCCGGGCATTTTGACGCGGGCGATGCTGCCGCCTGCCCCAGTCCCCCCGCCTGCCCGCATGCCATTACGCCGGCAAGCGCGTGCTTTGACGACCTGCAAGCGGCGCTGTGCTCGGTATGCGAGGACCTAGCGCGCCAGATAGCCCAAGACGGGGAAGGCGCCACCAAGCTGGTCACCGTCGAGCTGCGCGGCGCCGCCGACGAGACAGACGCCGACTGCGCCGCGCGCGCCGTCGCGGACTCCCCGCTTGTGAAGACTGCCCTGGCCGGGCATGACGCGAACTGGGGCCGCATCGCCATGGCGCTCGGCAAGAGCGGCGCCGAGTTTCGGCAAGAGGACGTGTGCATCTCCATCATGGGCCTTCCCGTATGCCGCCACGGGCTCCCGGTGCCGTTTGACGAGGATGAGGCGCTCAGGCGCTTCGAGCAGCTCGACGAGATAGTCATCGAGGCAGACCTCGGGGCCGGCGAGGCATCAACGCGCATCTGGACCTGCGACCTGACACACGAGTACATCAGCATAAACGGCGACTACCGCACCTGACACAAAGAAGGGACCGCCATGAGTCAAATGACCTCAGAAAAACAGCTCGAGAACATACGGGCTATGCGCGCCCAGGCTGTGGGGCAGACGCAGCTGCTCATTGAGGCGCTGCCCTGGATCAAGCAGTCCACCGGCAAGACCGTCGTCATCAAGTACGGCGGCGCCGCGATGACGGACGAGAAGCTGCGCGCCGACGTCATGAGCGACATCGTGCTCATGAAGATCATCGGGATAAACCCCATCATCGTGCATGGCGGCGGCAAGGACATCACGAGCCTGTGCGAGCGCCTGGGGCTGCCGGTCGAGTTCAAGGACGGCTTTCGCGTCACTCCGCCCGAAGTCATGGAGATCGTCAAGATGGTGCTCGTCGGCAAGGTCAACCAGGAGCTCGTTGCGCAGATGAACCAGCACGGGCACATCGCGGTCGGCCTCAACGGCGCTGACGCCCACATCGTCAAAGCGCATCAGCTTGCTCCCGACATGGGGCTTGCCGGCAGTGTGGAGAAGGTAGACACCACGCTGCTGCGGGACCTGGTCTCCGACGACTACATCCCTGTCATCGCTAGTGTGGCCGTGGGCTCCGACGGTCGCTCGTACAATGTCAACGCCGACTCGGCGGCGGGCGAGATAGCTGCGGCGATCGGTGCCCATAAGGTCATCTTCCTGACCGACGTCGACGGCCTGTATGGAGATTTTGCAGACAAGTCCTCGCTCATCATGCGCATGCAGCTCTCGCAGGCCGAGGCGATGCGCGCCTCGGGCGCGCTCGCATCCGGCATGATCCCCAAGGTGGAGGCATGCATCAAGGCGCTCCAGGCCGGCGTGCCGCGCGCCCACATCCTCAACGGCACGATCCCCCACGCCCTTCTCCTTGAGATCTTCACCGACCAGGGCGTGGGCACCATGATCCTTCCTGACGACGAGGACTACGTCCCGGAGGACTTCAGCAGCTACCCGCTCGACAATCTTGCTAGCAAGCTTCACGGATAAAGACAAAGACAAGGAGGACGCACATGGGTTTACAAAGCCAGCAACAGCTCGAGCGCGACAGCGTCATGCAGACCTATGGCCGCAAGCCGGTGATGTTTGTGCGCGGCGAAGGCATGCGCTTGTATGACGACGAGGGCAGGCGCTACCTCGACTTTCTCGCAGGCGTCGGCGCGGTCAGCGTCGGGCACGCGAACACTCGAGTAGCGCAGGCGCTCAGCGAGCAGGCGGCGCGTCTCGTGCATGTGGGCAACTATTTTTATGTCGAGGGGCGCGGGGAGCTGGCTGGCCGGCTTGGGCAGCTGCTCTCAGGCCCGGCCGGCATGGGGCCTTCATGGAAGCTCTTCTTTGCCAACAGCGGCGCCGAGGCAGTCGAAGGGGCGATTAAGATCGCCCGCAAGCACGGCACACAAAACCTCGACGGCGCGTTCGCCGTCGTGTCGGCGCGCAAGTCGTTTCATGGGCGCACGCTTGCGGCGCTTGCCGCCACTGGCCAGGCTGCCAAACAGGATGCGTTCGGCCCCATGCCGCAGGGGTTTGTCCACGTGCCCCTCAACGACGTTGAGGCGCTGCGGGCGGCCTTGGACGCGCGAGGCGAGGGCGCGCCCTGCGCTGTGCTGCTCGAAGGCATCCAGGGCGAGGGCGGCGTCTGGCCTTGTGAGCCCGAGTACCTCGCAGCCGCGCGCGCCATGACGGCCGAGCGCGGCATGCTGCTCATGTGCGACGAGGTGCAGACAGGCTTTTACCGCACGGGGACGCACCCCTTCTCGTATCAGCACCACGGCGTCGTCCCTGACGTGGTGACGCTTGCCAAGGGCATCGCAAACGGCATGCCCATGGGCGCCGTGGCGGCATGCGGCGATGCTGCCGAGCTACTGTGCCCGGGCGAGCACGGCTCGACTTTCGGCGGAAGCCCCTTGGCCGTGGCTGCCGCCCATGCCACGCTCGACGAGCTAGAGGCACGAGACGTGGCATCGTCGGTGACACGGGTAGGGGCTTGTCTTGCCGAGGCCTTGCAGCAGTGCGCCTTGGTCACTGAGGTGCGTGGCAGGGGGCTCATGCTCGCCGCGCAGCTCGCCGTGCCGGTGGCGCAGGAGGCGGCCGATGCGGCGCTTGCAGCCGGGCTCGTGGTCAACGCCATAGGCGACAGCATTCTGCGGCTGCTGCCTCCGCTTATTTGCACTGAGGCAGACGTGGACGAGGCACTAGAGATCCTTGACGGCGTGCTCACAAGGAAGGCAGGAGAATGACAAACGACACCTGTGACTGGGCGCGTCTTGACGCCGCCGCCGACAGCTCCTTGGCCGGCAACCCGCTGGCGGGGCGCGACCTCCTGCGGCTTCTTGACCTAACGCCCTCAGAGCTGTTTTTCGTGTTGTCGGTGGCAATGCGGCAGAAGGCCGCCTGGCGGCTCGACCCTGCGGCCGAGGCGGCCAGCGCCCCGTATCGCGGAAGCACGGTGGCCGTGATCCTCGAGAAGCCTTCGTTGCGCACGCGCATCTCTTTTGAGGTAGGCGCCGTGCGCCTCGGCGCGCACGCCGCCGTCATGAGCGACAAGCAATCGGCATTCAGCCGGGGCGAGAGCATCAAAGACACGGTGATGGTGCTGGAACGGTTCGCTGACTGCATCGTGTTGCGGACCTTCGAGCAGGCACGGCTTGCCGAGGTGGCGCACTGGGCGTCAGTCCCGGTCATCAACGCCCTGACAGACGACTACCATCCCTGCCAAGGGCTTGCCGACCTTTTGACCATGCACGAGCACAAAGGCGACCTCTCGCGCCTCAAGGTGGCGTTCATCGGCGACGGCAACAACATGGCGCACACCTATGCCGAGGCAGCGGCGCTTATCGGCATGGAGCTTCACCTCGTGACGCCCCTCGACTTCGCGCCCGACCCGTCGATCATCGACGCGTGCCGGGCACAGGCTGCCGACCCAAGGCGCATCCGCGTGGATGAGGACCGCGAGGCGGCGCTTGCCGGGGCCGACGTGGTGATCACCGACACTTGGACTTCCATGGGCAAGGAAGACGACGTGGCCCGCAGGCGCGCGGCGTTCGCCTCGTACACGGTAGACGCTGCGACGATGCGCAAGGCCGCGCCTGGCGCCATGTTTCTCCATTGTCTCCCTGCTCATCGCGGCGAGGAAGTCACCGACGAGGTGATGGACGGCCCACAGTCGGCGATTTACGACGAGGCAGAAAACCGCCTGCACGTCCAAAAGGCGCTCATGTCGCTGGTCATGGCAGCTACTGCAGGGCGTGGCGCCGACACAGAGAGGTCTTGTCCACGATGATAAAGCGATCCATCCGACAAGAGGCCATAAAAGACATCATCCGAGAAATGCCGGTGAAGACGCAGCAGGAGCTCGTGGAAGAGCTCGACCGGCGGGGCATCGTTTGCACCCAAGCAACCGTCTCGCGCGACGTCAGCAGCCTGGACCTCCAAAAGCTCCCCAACGGCTCGTATGCCCTGCGCGAGGACCAGCTGCTGCGCCGCGTGTCGGAGGACTTGATGACCGACGTGGCCTATGTCGGCAACCAGGTCATCGTCAAGACGCGCAGCGGCATGGCCCAAGGCGTAGCCGCCGTGCTCGAGGAGGCCGTGCTGCCCGGGCTGCTCGGCACGATCGCCGGCGACGACACCATTTTAATGGTGGCAGCCGATGAGAGCAGCGCCCAGTTGATCGTGGCCCGGCTGCGCGGCTTTCGCGAGGCTGGCGCATAGGCGCGGGCGCGCACCCATCAGACATCCGCCGACCGCCTGCGCCTGGCGCCCAGGCAGCCGGCACCGACCAGAAAGGACCAACATGAGCAACGGCACCGCAGTACTCGCCTATTCAGGAGGCCTCGACACCTCCGTCTGCATCAAATGGCTTATCGAGGAGAAGGGGCTTGACGTGGTGGCCCTCATTGGCGACGTCGGGCAAAAACGCCAAGACCTCGAGTTCGTGCGCCAAAAGGCGCTCGACACCGGGGCCATCGAGTCTGTCGTCGTGGACATGCGCGACGAGTTTGTCGAGGAGTACCTGACGAAGGCGCTCTTTGCCAACGCGCTCTATGAGAACAAGTACCCACTAGTGTCAGCACTTTCGCGCCCGGTTATCGTCAAGCACCTCGTTGCGGCGGCTCATCGCTTCAACGCCCGTTACATCGCGCACGGCTGCACCGGCAAGGGCAACGACCAGGTGCGCTTCGAGGTCGGCGTGCGCTCGCTCGACCCCGACATCGAGCTCATTGCCCCCGTGCGGGAATGGGACCTGCTCACGCGCGACATCGAGATCGAGTGGGCGCAGTCGCACGGCATCCCGGTGCCGGTCACAAAGGACTCGCCGTACTCCATCGACGACAACCTGTGGGGGCGCGCCATCGAGTGCGGCGTCATCGAGGACCCGTGGATCGAGCCGCCCTCAGACGTCTTCGAGCTCACGGCCGACCCGCAAGACGCCCCCGACGAGCCGCTCTATGTGACGATCGGGTTTTCTGCGGGCGTGCCATGCTCGCTTGACGGCACTGCGCTCTCGTTTCGCGAGGTGATCGAGCGCATGAACGGCCTTGCCGGAGCCCACGGCTATGGGCGCATCGACATGGTGGAGAACCGGCTAGTGGGAGTCAAGTCCCACGAGATATACGAGACGCCCGGCGCGCTCAGCCTTATCCAGGCGCACAAGGCGCTTGAAGAGCTCACTCTTGAGCGCGACCTGCTGCGCTACAAGCTTCAAATAGAGCAAGACTGGGCGTCATGCGTCTACGACGCCAAGTGGTTCTCGCCGCTCAAGGAGGCATTTGACGCCTTTTTAGCATCGACGCAGGAAGCAGTGACCGGAGAAGTGCGCATCAAGCTCTACAAGGGATCATGCACGGTCGCAGGCCGCAAGAGCGACTACGCGCTCTATGACTTCACCCTTGCCACCTACGGCGAGCAAGACAGCTTTGACCGTGACGCAGCCGCAGGATTCATCGAGCTGTACGGCCTGCCCTACGCTGTGTGGGCCAGGCAGCAGCGCAGGCTCTAGAGACCTGTCAGGAAGGACCTCTATGCCCACGACCGATCATGACAGCTCCAGCCGCGACGGCGCCGGGACGCAGCCGGGCGCCTTCTCGAGGCAGCCGGGCGCCGGGACGCAGCCGGGCGCCTTCTCGAGGCAGCCTCCTGCGGCGCTTTGGGGCGGCCGCTTTGAAGGCGAGGTCTCTGAGGCGATGCTCGCCTTCGGTGCCTCTTTGCCGGTAGACCGCCGCCTGTGGCGCTGGGACATCCAAGGCTCTCAGGCGCATGCGCACATGCTCGCCCGCCAGGGGATCATAGCGCCCGAGGACGCTGCGGCCATCGACGAGGGGCTTGCGTCCATCGCGCGCGACCTCGCGTCCGGCGACCACGGCTTCTACGACCTCGCCGACGAGGACATCCACATGAGCATCGAGCGTGAGCTCACGCGCCGCATCGGCCCTGCAGGCGGGCGGCTGCACACCGCGCGCAGCCGAAACGACCAGGTTGCGACCGACACGCGACTGTTTTGCCGTGCCCATGCCGCAGGGCTCGCCACCGAGGTCAACCGACTGCGCGGCGTGCTGATCGGCCTGGCCAACGACCATCTCGGTGTCATCATGCCGGGATACACGCACCTGCAAAAGGCGCAGCCAGTGCTCTTCTCGCACCATATGCTTGCATACCAATGGATGCTCGCGCGCGACTTCACGCGGCTGCTGGCCGCATGTCGCGCGGCCGATGTCATGCCGCTCGGTTCGGCCGCGCTTGCAGGGACGACGTACCCGCTCGATCGCGCCTCGGTGGCCACAGAGCTCGGCTTCTCGCAGACAAGCCCGAACTCGCTTGACGCAGTGAGCGACCGCGACTTCGTCTGCGACCTGCTCTACGCCTGCTCGCTTGCCATGGTGCACCTCTCGCGCCTGAGCGAGGAGATAATCCTGTGGTCGAGCGAGGAGTTCGGGTTTGTCACCCTTGACGACGCGTTCTCGACCGGCTCGTCCATCATGCCTCAAAAAAAGAACCCGGACTTCGCCGAGCTCACGCGTGGCAAGGCCGGTCGTGTGGTTGGCGGCCTCATGGGGATGCTCATGACGCTCAAGGGGCTGCCGCTTGCGTACAACAAAGACCTCCAAGAAGACAAAGAAGGCGTCTTTGACGCCGTGGACACGCTGAGTATGTGTCTCACGGCCATGAGCGGCATGCTTGCGACCATGCGTGTGAATTCTGCGGCGATGCTCGCCGGCGCGCAGGGCGGCTTTATGGCGGCCACCGACCTCGCCGACCACCTGGCCGCGCGTGGCGTGCCCTTCCGGGAGGCGCACGAGGTTGTGGGGCGCGTGGTGCTTGACTGTGAGCGCACAGGCCGCACGTTGCAGGAACTGGGCGCTGAGGACCTTCGTGCGTTTGACGCGCGCTTTGGGGACGATGCGCCGCTAGCCTGCGACATCAGTGAGGTGGTTGCCCGGCGCACCACTGTGGGAGGAACGGCGCCAGCCTGCGTCGCCGAGCAGATCGGCCTTGCGCGCGAGCAGCTTGCGGCAGACTCAGATGCCGCCACTGCCCTCATCCGTCCATGAGTGAGTGGTATACAATAAGAATTTCTACTCGATCTATGATTCACGCGAAGAGGAGTGGTTACCATGCGTAAAAAGTATCTCATGACCCCGGGGCCGACGCCGGTCCCGAGCGAGGTTCTGCTTGCCCAGGCGCGCCCCATGATCCACCACCGCACCCCAGACTTTGAACAGGTCGTGCGCGAGTGCGTCGAAGGCCTCAAGTACGTTTTTCAGACCGAGCAAAGCGACGTGCTCCTCTTTGCCTGTTCGGGTACCGGTGCGATGGAGTCTGCGGTCGTCAACTGCTTTTGCGCAGGCGACAAGGTAGTCGTCGGGTATAACGGCAAGTTCGGCCAGCGCATGGAGCAGATCTCAAAAACCTACGGCCTTGAGGTTACTAAGCTCGAGTACGGCTGGCAAAAGGTGGTTGACCCCGCCGACATCGCCGCCTACCTCGCAGCGAACCCTGACGCGCGCGGCGTCATTGTCACCCAGTCCGAGACCTCAAGCGGCGTCCTCAACGACGTGGAGGCCATCGCCCGCGTTGTCAAGGATTATCCGGACTGCGTATTGATCGTCGACAGCATCACCGGCATCGGCGCCGTGGACGTGCAGACTGACGCGTGGGGTCTGGACGTGGTTATGACCGGCTCGCAAAAGGGGCTCATGCTCCCGCCCGGGCTGGCGGCAGTCTCGGTAAGCCCTAAGGCCTGGCGAGCCTGCGAGCGCTCCACGCTGCCGAAGTTCTACTTCGACTGGAAGAAGCACGCAAAGAGCCTTGAGAAAGACACGACGCCGTTCACCCCTGCCGTCTCGCTCATGATAGGCCTTGCCGAGTCGCTGCGCCTCATGCGCGAAGAGGGGATCGAGAACATCATCGCCCGCCACGCCCGCCTCGCCGAGGCGACGCGCCAGGGGTGCGAGGCGCTGGGGCTTGAGCTTTTTGCTCCCGCCGAAGGGCGCGGGAACGCCGTGACCCCGGTGTGGGTGCCTGAGGGCCTGGACGGCAAGAAGCTCGTGAGCATCATGAAGAACCGCCACGGGGTGACGGTCGCCGGCGGCCAAGACGACTATGCCGGGCGCATCTTCCGCGTAGGCCACCTGGGCTATTTCGGCGACTTCGACATCATCACCACCTTGGCCGCGCTCGAGATGACCTTGGTCGAGCTCGGGTATGACTTTGAGCCAGGCAGCGGCATCAAGGCTGCCGAGAAGGCTCTTATCGGATAGCGGCCGCTGGGGCGCATCATTTCGCAACATCGATGATGCCGCCGCTGGGCGGCAGGAAGGGCCAGACATGAAGATACTAGTGGCAGAAAAGATCGCAGACGCGGGCATAAAGCTGTTGCAAGAGAGCGGGCACGAGGTTGACGTGCTGCTCGACTTGAGCCCTGAGCAGCTTATCGAGACCATCCCGGGGTACCATGCCCTCATCGTGAGGAGCGCGACCCAGGCAAGCGCCGAGGTCATTGAGGCGGGCAAGGACCTCAAGATCATTGGGCGCGCCGGCGTAGGGGTAGACAACGTGGACGTTGCCGCGGCGACCAAGCGCGGCGTCATCGTTTGCAACGCGCCAACGTCCAACGTGGTAAGCGCAGCCGAGCAGACTATGGCGCTCATGCTCGCCTCTGCCCGCAGGACCCCCCAGGCCAACGCCTCTATGAAGGCGCATGCGTGGGACCGCGGCAAGTTTTCGGGAAACGAGCTGTACCAAAAGACGCTCGCCATCTTTGGGCTCGGGCGTATCGGCGGCCTTGTCGCCGAGAGGGCGCGCTCCTTTGGAATGCGCCTCGTCGGGTACGACCCCTACTGCACGCCCGAGCGCGCCGCGCACCTGGGCGTCACGCTGTTCGAGGACATTGACGAGATCCTGCCACAGGCGGACTTCATCACCGTGCACCTGCCCAAAACCAAGGAGACCATCGGGATGTTCGGTCCCGACCAGTTCGCCCGCATGAAGCAAGGCGTCTACCTCGTGAACACCGCACGAGGCGGCATCTACGACGTGGAAGCGCTGGCGGACTTCGTGGCCTCAGGCAAGGTTGCGGGCGCGGGCATCGACGTGTACGAGAAGGAGCCCTGCACCGACTCGCCGCTGCACGCCCATGAGAACATCATTCTCACGCCGCACCTCGGAGCCTCGACCAAGGAGGCCCAGGCACGGGCAGGCGAGCAAATCGCCGAGTACGTGCTGCTTGGCCTTGAGGGCAAGATGGTCCCGACGGCGGTCAACGTGGCGCTGGTGCCCGAAAACGTCATGTCTGCCGTCGCGCCCTTCATCACGGCCTGCCAGACCTGTGGCGTCATCCTCGCCCAGCTTGCCGACGAGGCGATCGAGTCGGTCGAGGTGCGGGTCATTGGCGACCTGGCGCAACACGACGTGGCCCTTCTCGGCACTGCGACGCTGCGCGGCATCTTCTCGCAAAGCAGTGACGACCCGGTGAACCTCGTGAACGCGGCGTATATCGCCGAGCAGCGGGGAGTCCCTCTCACCATCACGACTGACCCGCTCCGCTACGAATACGCTAGTGTAGTGAGCGTTGTGGCAAAAGCGGGCGAGAGCACGCTCGAGGTTGGCTGCACCATATCGGGGCATGCGAACGTCATGCGCATCGTCTCGATCTTCGGGTACCGGCTCGACCTTATCCCGCGCAAGTACATCCTCATCATGAAGTATGAGGACACTCCCGGAAAGCTCGGCCGCATCGGCACGGTGCTCGGCGACGCGAACATCAACATATCGACGATGGAGATTGGCGTGAGCGACGAGGGCGCCGGCGAGGCCATTGTGCTGATGAACGTCGATGATCCCGTGCCGGACGACGTGTACGCCAAACTGTGCTCGGTTGTCGGCGTGACCGACGGCTGGTTCGTGCAGCTCTAAGCGGATGGCGCCTCCGACGAGCAGTGACGAGGGCGGGGGCGCTGCCGGTTATGGGCGCCTGACGCCTCGCGCCGTCGTCGAGCTTGTCGCGCCCCAGACTTGGGTGGCCGCCGTCGGGCCAACATGCGTCGGCGGCGCGACCGCAGTTGCCTTTGGGCCTGTGCCGTGGTGTGGCTTCGGCGTGCGCGAGGCGCTCGTCTGGCTGCTCATGCTCGCCTGCTCAGTGTTGCTTCAAGGGGCGGTGAACACCTACAACGACTACCATGACTACCTCAGCGGGCTAGACACCGCAGACACGGTGGTTGATGTTACCGATGCGTCAATTGTCTACCACAAGCTGCGTCCGCGTAGCGCGCTGCTCGTCGCGGTTGGCTGCCTGGCGGTCGCAGGCGCTCTTGGTCTCGCCGTCGTCATGCTGAGCACCCCGGTGCTCCTGCTAGTGGGCGTCCTCGGCGCCGCAGCGGTAGTGCTGTACTCTGGCGGCCCGCGCCCGATAGCTTCTCTTCCGCTTGGCGAGGTGGTCTCGGGGCTGTTCATGGGCGCGCTCATACCTCTGGCCACCTGCCTTGCCCTGGTCGGGCAGGTCTCGTTGTGGTCTGTGGTGGCGTGCTTCGTGCCTTTTGTTGCCGTGGCGCTCATCATGCAGACCAATAACACCTGTGACATCGAGCGCGACCGCATGCACGGTCGCCGCACGCTGCCCATGCTCATGGGGCGGCGGGCCAGCGTGCGCATGATGGTGCTCGCTGAGGCCCTTGTCTTTGTGTGGATGGCGGGCTGGAGCTTGGCATTCTGGCCATGGGGTGCTGTGGTCGTGGCCGTTGCCGCCGTGCCCGGCGCCCTCGCAGTGCGGCGCATGGCGCTTGGGCGCTATGACCGCAAAGGCCGTTCGGCCCAGATGCGCAACGCCGGGCGGCTTGCGGCGCTGGCGATGGCGGCCTGGACGCTCGTGCTGCTGCTTGTAGGGGCAATAAGATGAGCGGCAGCCCGAGGCGGCATGACGGCAAGGAAGCTGCTGACAGCGTGGGACGCTATGGCGAGAAGGAGCAGTGGGTCCACACGGTGTTCGAGGGCATCAGCGATCGCTACGACCTCATGAACGACTTGGAGAGCTTTGGGCTCCACCGACTCTGGAAGCGGGAGCTCGTGCGCCGCGCGTCGCGCGGCGTGCCAAGCGACGTGCTCGACATAGCCTGTGGGACGGGAGACATCGCGCTGGCACTAGCGCGAGCACTCACAGGATCGCGCATCGTCGGGCTCGACTTCTCAGCCAATATGCTCCAGGTCGCACAGGCGAGGATGCGCGGCGGCGCAGCGCATGGCCGCCTCACGTTCGTCGAGGGCAACGCTTCTGCCATCCCTTTTGGCGACGGGAGCTTCGACGTCGCCACCATGTCGTTCGGGCTGCGCAACATGGCCGACTACGCCCAGGTGCTCGCCGAGGCCTACCGGGTGCTGCGTCCTGGCGGCAAGCTTTTGTGTCTCGAGGCCTCGTACCCTACTGCGCCCGTTGTGCGCCCGGTGTTTCGGGTCTACTTCAAGCACTTGCTTCCGCTGCTCGGCGGCATAGTGACCAAGCGGACAAAAGAATACCGATGGCTCAACGACTCAACCGAGGCCTTCGTGAGCAAGCCGCAGCTTGCCGCCCTTTTCGAGGCAGCGGGTTTCTCGCACGTGAGCTATCGCAGTTTTCTGCTTGGAGCTGCGGCACTGCATCAGGGGAGAAAGCCGTAGAGTCCCGATAGGCCAGTACTCGTTGTCGGACGGGACACTGCGTGACCAGCGACGAGCGCGCTAGGCGTCAGCCAACGACGATCACGTATAAGTTGCGTGGGCCGTGTACCCCTTCGACGCGCGCGAGCTCGATGTCGGAAGTGGCGGACGGACCAGACACCCAGGTGGCCGGGCGGCCTTCCTTGAGCGACGGGCTCAAGCGCTTTAATGCCTCAGGCACGTCGGTGAGCACCTGGTCGTCCCTCACGACGCAGACATGTGTGTCAGGCAGGAGCGTCAAGAGGCGCCGCCCTTGGTCAGGCCGGTGGTCGAGCATGATGGTGCCGGTCTCTGCCGCACAGACAGCGCAGCAGGTCACGACCGCCGAGATGCGGTCGAGGTCTGCGGTGGCAAGGGGAGGGTCGTCGATATAGGTGCGTATCCCATGTGACGGGGCCTCGGCAAGCCAGCCGGAGTCGAGCCCTGGCGGCATGCAGCAGCTCGTCGCCTGAGCGTCGGTGAGGCAAGCAAGTACCAGCGCGGGGACTTCTGCCTCTTCGGTCGTGCGCTTAACGTGGGCGCGGTAGTCCTTGAGGCGGTCGATGAACGTCTCTAGGGGGTCTAAGACTGGTGTCGGCTGCCCGTATGCCCAGTATTGAGGCACGTCGGTGGCGGGGTCCTTGTCCAAGACGTCTCGCAAGGCCGTGCGAACGCGAGCAACCACGGCGTCTTTGGCTCTTTGGGCCTCACTGGTCATGTTGGCCTCCCGTCGCGTCTGGCCTGTCGTTAGCTGGCGGCATGTGGCCGTGCGTCCTTGTCCCTTTGTTCCATACTGAACGAAACGTCCGCGCAGCAGGCATGCGCAAGTCGCGCCCGTCAGTCCAGCGCCTCCCATGCCAGGGCAGCCGCCTGAGGCGCGGGCGCCTAAGGAGCCGACGGGCGGCCGAGGCGCAGGCCCCAAGTGCCGCAAAGCGCCTGCCTGAGCCCATTGCCCAGCCGAAGACCCGCATGAGCAGCTGCTCGAGGCCAAGGTGCCCGCGCTTCTTCTCCTCGACCACCTTGTGGCGCAGGTGCACCAAGAGGTCAGGCAAAGGAATCTTGACGGGACAGACTTCAGCGCAGGCGCCGCAGAGGGTCGAGGCATAGGGGAGTGACTTGTCGATTTGAGAGTCAAGACCGCGAAGCAGGGGCGTCAGCACGCTGCCGAGCGGCCCGGGATAGACTGACCCGTAGGCGTGCCCGCCTACGAGGGCGTACACGGGGCAAGCGTGCATGCAGGCGGCGCAGCGGATGCAGCGGAGCACCTCGCGCCCCGTGGCGTCGGCAAGCGCTCGGGTCCGCCCGTTGTCCACGAGCACCACGTGCAGCTCTTGCGGCCCATCACCAGGGGTTACACCCGTGAACATTGAGGTATAGGGATTCATGCGCTCGCCGGTGGAAGAGCGGGGGAGCAGCTGGAGCATCACCTCAAGGTCGGCGAGTGTGGGGACCAGCTTCTCGATCCCAGTCACCGCCACCAACACTTCAGGCAGCGTGAGGCACATCCTGCCGTTGCCTTCGCTCTCGACGATCACGACGGTGCCGGTCTCGGCGACGCAGAAGTTCGCGCCGCAGACGGCCACCCTTGCGCGCAGGAACTTCTCCCGCAGGTGCGCGCGCGCTGCGGCAGCAAGGCAGGCGGGGTCGTTGCTCAGCCCGTCAGGTGCCGGTCGCCCGTAGCGCCCCATCTCGCGGATGAAGATCTCGCGGACCTCGTCGCGGTTGCGGTGAATCGCTGGCACGAGGATGTTAGAAGGACGGTCGTGCCCGAGCTGGACGATCAGTTCGGCCAGGTCGGTCTCCCAGGCGGCAATGCCTTCTGACTCCAGAGCCTCGTTGAGGCCGACTTCTTGCGTGACCATGGACTTTATCTTGACCACCTCGTCTGCGCTTTGCGACTTGACGATGCCCAAGACTATGCGGTTCGCCTCGTCTGCGTCTGTGGCCCAATGCAGCCGGCCTCCATGAGCGGTGAGGTTTTCTTCAAATTGCACGAGATAGGAGTCCAGGTGTCGAAGCGTGCGGTCCTTGATGGCCCGGCCGGCACAACGCAGCTCTTCCCAGTGGGGCAGCTCGCTT
>JAITHV010000023.1 GCA_031279835.1 Coriobacteriales bacterium | reverse complement strand
CACCTGCGACGGCGAGTTTTTCACGGGACTTGACGTGTGTGTGGTAGGCGGCGGCTTGGCTGCTGCCGAAGAGGCGTTGTTCCTCACGACCTATGCCCGCAAGGTGACGGTCATCGTGCGCAAGGCGGACTTCTCGTGCGCCCAGAGCATAGCCGACAAGGTAAAGCAGCACGAGAAGATAGAGGTGCTCTACCATACTGTCATGGAAGAGGTGCGCGGCGATACTGCGCTGCGCACGGCCCGGCTCAAGAACACCGCGACCGGCGAGTCCTGGGAGTACAAGGCTCCTGAGGGCGAGAGCTTCGGCGTCTTTGTGTTTGCGGGCTACACGCCCGAGACAGCGCTCGTCAAAGGGCTCATCGACCTTGACGAGAGCGGGTACGTGGTCACAGACGAGGACCGCAAGACGTCGGCTGAAGGCGTGTATGCCGCCGGCGACGTCTGCATTAAGCGGCTGCGTCAGGTGGTCACGGCAACGGCCGACGGCGCGGTTGCCGCAACCGAGCTTGAGCACCATGCCCAACGTCGGCGCGAGGCCACCGGACTAGTGCCCACGCTGCCGGTCGCAGCAGGCGGCGTGGCCGGCGCAGGCGCAGGCGGCGCGGCGGATGCAGGCACCGAAGGCGCGGCCGGGGCAGGCGCGGGCGCGGCTGAGGGCCTTATCACTGACGACATGCGCGCACAGCTCGCAGTGCTCTTTGAGCGCATGGCCGAGCCGCTCGAGCTTCGGCTCTACCTCGACGACCGCCCGGTATCCACAGAGCTTGCGCACTACATGGACGAGCTCTCCGCGTTGACCGACAAGCTGTCATGCGTGATCGCAGGCGATGGGCAAGACGCGGTGGCGGCAGGCCAAAGGCCATGCGTGCGCCTGTTCAAAGGCGGCGCCGACACCGGGCTGGCCTTCCACGGCGTGCCGGGCGGGCATGAGTTCAACTCCTTCGTGCTCGGGCTTTATAACGCCAGTGGCCCTGGCCAACAGCTCGACGACGACGCCCGTGCGCGCATCGCGGCTCTTGCAAGGCCAACGGCCATCACGGTGCTTGTCTCGCTCTCGTGCACGATGTGCCCTGACGCCGTCGTGGCTGCCCAGCACATTGCGGCACTGAGCCCCCTGGTGCAGGCAGACGTCTACGACATAGCCCACTTTGCCGACCTCAAGCAAACGTACCAGGTGATGAGCGTGCCCTGCATCGTCGTCTCACAAGGCGGCGAAGAGACGGTGAGCTTTGGGAGAAAAGACATGCGCCAGCTGCTCGACCTTCTCTAAGTCGCGCCGGCGAGGCCCTCAACAGGTCATGGCGCACGGCTTACGACACCAGCGACCGCCCTGAGCCAAGCTTCGGGGCGGTTGCGCTATTATGGAGCGATGACCCGCCATGCTCAACAACGGGTGCGCTGCAACGCACCGACGCCTGGGACTTCCGGCAATGCGCACGCCTTGCCGCACGTCTATCTTGACAACGCCGCGACTACGCGCCCGTATCCCGAGGTAGTCGCCTGCATGACAGAGGCGATGCAGGCATGCTACGCAAACGCGTCAGCCCCGCACCTCCTCGGCAGACAGGCGCACGACCTGCTCGAAGCGAGCCGCGCCGTTGTGGCCGAGAGCCTTGGTGCCGATCCTGAAGAGGTCTACTTCACCTCGGGGGGCACCGAAGCGAACAACCTTGCCATTGGCGGGGCCCATGGCGCGGCATGCCCTGAGCGCGACCTTCTGGTGACCACGGCGCTCGAGCACCCCTCGGTCACCAAGGCGGCCAGAGACCTCAAGCGCCGGGGCTTTCCGGTGCGTTACTGCAACGCCCCGCACGGCGAGCTCGACCTTCAGCAGCTGGCCGAGGCCCTCTCTGGCGGGCGGGTAGCGCTGGTCTCAGTCATGGCGGTGCAAAACGTTTTTGGGTATCTGTTCCCGCTTGACGAGGTGGCGCGGCTGCGCGACCAGTTGTCGCCGGACACGTTGCTGCACAGCGACGCCGTCCAGGCCTACGGAAAGCTCCTCCTGCGCCCCGCAGAGCAGGGCATCGAGCTGCTCTCGGTCAGTGGTCACAAGATCGGCGGCCCTAAGGGCGTCGGCGCCCTGTATGTGCGAGCTGGAACGCGGCTGTTCGCGACTGCCTTTGGCGGCGGACAAGAACGCGGGCTTCGCTCGGGGACCGAGGCCGTGCCCCAGATCGCAGGCTTTGCCGAGGCGGTGCGGATCACTTTTGGCAGGCGCCATGAGTCGCTGCAGAGGATGCGCGACCTGCGGCAGCGGCTCTTGTCGCAGCTTGAGTCTGCCTTTGCAGGCGTGGTGGTAAACTCGCGGCCTGACGGCATCCCCTCTATCGTGCACTTCTCTTTGCCGGGCACCGACAATGACCGTGTCGTCAGCAAGCTGGGCGAGCGGGGCGTCTATGTGGGAATATCAGCAGCATGCGACACAAACCATATACGACCAAACGAGCCAATACGTGCCAAGCATCCGACGGTCGCCCTTCTGGCCGGCGTTCGGCCGCAGCTTGAGCGCAGCTCGTATCGCGTCAGCCTCTCAGCGCAGAACACGAACGCAGACATTGACGCGCTGGTGACTGCTCTTAAGGAGGTCACACCCTATGGCTAGCGACGACGACATGCAGCGTCCTGCGACCGCTGAAGAAGCAGGGCACGTGCGCCTCACCCAGATGAGCGCACGTGGCGGATGTGCTGCCAAGTGGGTGCCGGGAGACTTGTCTGAGATCCTTCGCGCGCTCGGCGCTGGCAAAGAGGGAGGTGTGCCAGGAGCTTTGCTCGTCGGCTATGAGACGAGTGACGACGCGGCGGTGTACCGGCTGCGCGACGACTTGGCCGGTGTGCTGACGGTGGACTTCTTCACACCGCTTGTGGACGACCCCTACGAGTTCGGGCGCATCGCTGCCGCCAATGCGTTGAGCGACGTGTATGCCATGGGCGCCACGCCCGTGCTCGCGCTCAACCTCCTTGCGCTCAGCAGCGAGCTTGACCGGTCGATTGCTGCCCGCATCCTCAAGGGAGGCGCTGACGCAGTAAGCGAGGCGGGTGCAGTCGTTGCCGGAGGTCACACCATCGACGACGACGAGCCCAAGTACGGTCTCGCGGTTTTTGGGACGGTGCACCCTGAGCGCGTCGTGCGCAACGCCGGCGCGCGGCCGGGAGACCTTATCTACCTCACCAAGCCTCTGGGGACGGGAATCCTCGTCGCGGCACACAGGATCGGCTTGCTCGACGACGCAGGCATCCGCCCTGCGGTGGAGTCTATGATGGAGCTCAATACAGCCGCCTCGCAGGCCATGCTCGCCGCTGGCGTCCATGCGGCCACGGATGTGACGGGCTTTGGGCTGGCGGGGCACCTGCACGAGCTGCTGAGCGCGAGCAGCTGCGCAGCCGAGCTTGAGTGGGAGAATGTGCCGGTCTTTGAGCAGGCAGTGTCTTTTGCCCGCCAGTACTGCCGCCCGGCCCGCAGCTTTGCCCTCCAGGACCTCGCCGAGCGCTACGTGGAGCAAGGAGCCCTTGGCGACGACGAGTACGACCTGCGCATGGGCGTGCTGTGCGACCCGCAGACCTCAGGCGGGCTGTTGGTAGCCCTGCCTGCCGAGGAAGCCGGGTGCTTCGAGCAGCTGCTCGCCGATGCCGGCGCCCGCCCGCCCGCCTGCATCGGCAAGGTGTGCGACGGCGAGCCTGGCCGCATAGTGCTCAGGGCATAGTCGGCGTCGGGTCTCAGTGTGACAGAATCGTGCCGTCCCAAGTGTCACTATCTCACAAGGTGATGACCTTTGAGGCCTCGCGCATGCGCTCCAGGATGTCATACATGTTGCTGACCTCGCCGACCTTAAGCAAGTCCTTGAGCCGGTAATAGTCGAGGCATGCGCCACAGACGAGAACCTCGGTTCCCTTGGCCTCAAGCGCCTTGAGGTTGTCGATGACCTGCGCGTCCGTGCCGGTCGGCAACTTGACGCCTGAGTTCATGAACAGCACCGAGACCGGCACCTCGTCAAGCTCGGAGAGCGTGTATATGGCCATCTTCAGCAGCGAGTGCCCGATCTCGAAGTCGCCGCCCCCCATTTGGTCCTTGCCGATAAACACCGAGTAGCCCGAGGTGTGCGCGGTGCTGGCGCGTGTGTCAGCAACAAAGCTGGCAGCAGTGTGGCCCGCAACTGTGCCACTGGCGTCCACACCACTGGCGGTGCTGACTCCTGAGGCAGCTTCCGTTGCATCGCCAGGAGCGAGACGTGTGTCGGCCTTGTCTCCAAACATGACCATAAAGCCGCGGTCAATGGAGGCGACTGTCACCTGGAGGCCTTTTCGCGCACCAAGGCGGGTCAGGTTCTTCACGGCCGTGTCGTTGTCTACCGCCACAGAGAGCTCGGTGCAGCCTGCGTCAAGCTCCTTTTTGGCCAACACGAGCGGCATAGGGCACTGTTTTCCAAACGCGTCTATCTGCATCGCCTTCCCCTCTCTCGGGATGTAAACTGATTACCGGTAGTATAGCCCTTCACTGCGGTGCGGGATAAATACGTTGCGACATCTATGGTCCATCACACCGCCAACTGCGAAAGCGAGGTCACGCCTGGTGAACGACGAGCAACGCGCGCTGCTGCGCTCTCTGCCCAAGGTCGAGGAGGTCCTGAGGTCGCCCCGCGTACGTGCGTACTCTGACCGCGTCGCGCCCCACATCATGACTGGCGCAGTGCGCGCGAGCATCCGCGCGGCGCGCGCGGCGCTGTTGGACGGAGAGACCCCCGACACCTCTGTCGACGCCTTTGCCGCCCTGGTCGCCTGCCGTCTGCGCACGCTGCTGGAGCCGAGCCTGCGTCGCGCCGTCAATGCCACTGGCGTCATCCTTCACACCAATCTCGGCCGCAGCGTGCTTGCCCCCGAGGCGCGTGCTGCTGTGGCCGAGGTGATGGCAGGGTACTCCACGGTCGAGTACCAAACCGATTCCTGCTCGCGCGGCAGCCGGCACGACCACATCGAGCAGCTGCTGTGCGCGCTCACCGGTGCCGAGGCGGCCATGGCGGTCAACAACAACGCCGCCGCAGTCTTGCTCGCCTTCGCGGCGCTTGCGCAAGGCCGCGAGGTGCTTGTGTCGCGCGGCGAGCTGGTCGAGATAGGCGGCTCGTTTCGCATTCCTGACATCATGGCGCAGTCGGGCGCCCGTCTCGTCGAGGTCGGCACGACCAACCGCACCCGCGCCGAGGACTATGTGCAGGCCCTGACTTCGGAGACTGCGCTTATCGCCAAGGTGCACCCGTCTAACTTCTCGATCACCGGCTTCACCCAATGTGCCAGCGTGATCGAGCTCAAAGTGCTGGCGCGCGCGCATGGCATCCCGCTCTTCTTCGACCAGGGCACCGGGCTGCTCCTGTCGCCCGGCCGCCCTTTGCGCGAAGCTGTTGCGGGCATTGAGGACGAGCCTTCTGTCCGAGAGCTCGTGCAGGCAGGGTGCGACCTGGTCTCGTTCAGTGGAGACAAGCTTCTCGGCGGGCCCCAGGCCGGACTCGTCGTTGGGCGCGCAGACCTCATTGCGCGCCTGAAATCCCATCCGCTGGCCCGTGCGCTGCGGCTCGACAAGCTC
This sequence comes from Coriobacteriales bacterium, assembly GCA_031279835.1. Taxonomy (GTDB): domain Bacteria; phylum Actinomycetota; class Coriobacteriia; order Coriobacteriales; family UBA8131; genus JAITHV01. The sequence continues at coordinate 2,696 of JAITHV010000023.1, read as the reverse complement.
ACGCTCGCAGCGCTCGCGGCGACACTGCGGCTCTATCTGGCCGCCCCGGAGAAAGCCGCAGAGAAAGCAGCAGAGAAAGCCGCAGAGAAAGCTCCGGAGAAAGCCGCAGAGAAAGCCGCAGAGAAAGCCACCCTCCTGCCTCCTGCCGTGCGCATGCTCACAAGAACTCCCGACGAGCTCAAGCCAGCCGCCGAGCGGCTTGCGCGCTTGATCATTGAGGGCGCAGGAGAAGCCCAGGCACTCGTCTCGCTAGTGGAAGAGGTCTCGTTTGCGGGCGGCGGCACGTTGCCTGGCCTCGGACTGCCCTCTTGGGCGGTTGCAATTCAAGGCGTGCGCGGCGGTGTCGAGGCGCTTTTTGCCCGCCTTGCTTCCTCGCCTGAGCTCCCGGTGGTCGGGCGCATAAACGGCGACCGGCTCCTGCTCGACGTCCGGACCATCCTCGACGACGAGGAACTTGAACTGACCGCGCAGGCAGTCGTGGCATGCCTCGCGGCATCGGAGAAGCCGTCATGACCGTCGACTTCCGCCAAAGGGAGAAGCCGTCATGACCACCGGCACGCCAAATGACAGGGCCGTCATGACCGCCGACGCCTCCAGCCCGCAGCAGCCGGCGCCGCGCCTCATACTCGGCACCGCCGGCCACATCGACCACGGCAAGTCATCGCTCGTCAAGGCGCTCACCGGGACCGACCCCGACCGGCTTGCCGAGGAGAAGCGCCGCGGCATCACCATCGAGCTGGGGTTCGCGCGACTGGCGCTGCCAGACGGGACCGTCCTCGGCGTGGTGGACGTGCCGGGGCACGAGCGGTTCGTGCGCCAGATGATCGCTGGCGCCAGCGGCATCGACCTCGCGCTGCTCTGCATCGCCGCCGATGACGGGGTCATGCCCCAGACACTTGAGCACATCGCCGTTCTCGAGGTGCTCGGCATCACACGTTGCGTCGTCGCGCTCACCAAGTCAGACCTCGTAGACGGTCCGTGGCTCGCCTACGTGGGGGAGGAGGTCGCCGCGTCCCTCTCCACAACTCCTTTAAAAGACGCGCCCGTCGTCGCCGTCTCGAGCAAGTCGGAAGAAGGCCTCGACGAGCTCAAGCGGCTACTGGGCGCGGCGGCGCGCGCTGCCGCTGCCAACTCCGCCAGGCATGCGCAACAGGTGCGCTACCCGGTGGACCGGGTGTTCAGCGTCAAGGGCAGCGGCACGGTGACCACGGGGACCTTATGGAGTGGCGAGGTGCGCCCCGACATGGAGCTTGAGGTGCTGCGCGCGCAGGGCACGGCGGCGCGCGCGAAGGCCCGTGTGCGCTCAGTGCAGGTACACGGCGTGACCACAGACTGCGCTCAGGCGGGAAGCCGAGTGGCCCTGAACCTGGGCGGGCTAAAGACCAGCGAGGTGCGGCCGGGAGACTTCCTTGCTGCCCCCGGGCTCATCATTCCGACCGACCGGTTTGACGCCCGCGTCACCTACCTCGACACCGCACAGAGCGCGCGCGCCCTAGAAAGCGGCTCTCGCGTGCACGTCTGCCACGGAACCAAAGAGGTGGTCGGGCGGCTGCTGCTCATGGACGGCCGCAAGCAGCTTGAGCCGCAGGAAAGCTGCTTCGCGCAGGTGCGCCTCGAAGAGCCGCTGCCGGTGAGCTGGCAGGACCGTTTTGTTCTTCGGAGCTACTCTCCGGTCAGGGTGGCAGGCGGCGGCACGGTGCTCGCGGCGCATCCACGTCGGCGCACGATGCTTGTCCCGGGGGAGAAGGAGCTGCTTGAGGCACTTACGGCCGCTGACGCGCCTCGGGCGCTTCGACAGGCGTTTGCCTTGGCGCGGGTCCCCGTGACGGCCAGCGAGCTGGCGCGTGTCGTCGGCGTGGGCGCGCCTGAGGCATTGTGCGTGCTTCAAGAGCTGGTGTCAACAGGTGCCGCTGTTGTGCTGGGACACAAGTCTGCGTCGGCCGGCGTCGAGGCGCACTACTGCTCGCGCCCTATCGCGCAGAAGTCCTGCGCGGCCATTGAGAACACCTTGCTCGGCCTGTATGCAGACGACCCCGCGCTGCCGGGCGTCACGCGCCAAGCGCTTCGCCAGCTGTGTGAGAAGCGCGGTCTCCCGCGCATGGGGGACGCTGCGTTTGAGGCGCTGGTCGCTTATGCTAGTGAGCTGGGGCAGGCAAGCGTTGGCCCCGCAGGCGTCGCGCACCCGCGGGCCGAGGCCGGCGCGCGGCAGATCGAGGCTGAGCAGGCGCAGTGTCTTCTCGACGTGCTCACAGCCGCGCAGGCAGAGCCGCCCACTATCGCGGAGCTGGTCGCGGCCAGCGGCATCGAGTCGTCTCAGGCTCATCGCGCCCTCGGCGCACTGGAGCGCGCGGGAAGCGTCTGCCGCATAAGCAAGGAGTTTTGCTTTGCCGTTGAAGCGCTCGGTGGGCTTGAAGCTGCCGTGCGCTCGTATCTGCACGAGCAGGGCAGCGCCACCGTCACCGAGCTCAAAGACGCCATGCAGACGAGCCGCAAGTATGCCGTGCCGGTGCTCGAGTACTTTGACACGCACGGCGTCACCCGCCGCGACGGCGACCTGCGCAGCCTACGGCACTAAACGCTAATGGCTGTCTCCGCCCGACAGCCAGAACCGTCCCCAGTGACATGACGCTCCCCAATGCGGCTCGTGGCAAGATCGCGGGTCAGCCCGCGATGACAATAAATTATATAAACAAATG
>JAITHV010000004.1 GCA_031279835.1 Coriobacteriales bacterium | reverse complement strand
GGCAAATAGGTGCCAGGGCACACGGGAAATGCATCTTTAACTGGTGTTTTACGGCGGTGAGTGGTTGTGACCCGAAGCAGAGCGAATCGATGCTACCTAACTTTCCAAGATTACGTGATGAACTTGCCAAAAGCATCCCTTTTTAGCTCACATCGGCAATCAAGCCCTTCATGCCGCCACGTGTTTGCAGGCGCTTGCCCCATGTCACTTTGCCGTGCCGCCTTCGTATGCAGCGGTGCCTTTGACCGTTTCATATGGCCAGTTTAAAATACCACCAAAATCATAAACACGTGAATAACCTAATTCTAATAAGCCTTCTGCCACAAATTTGCTCTTTCGGCCACTACGGCAGTACAAAAGAATCAGGGCGTCTTTGTCGGACAGCTCACTGCCTGCACGCCTCATGATTTCGTCATGGGGGATCAATACTGCGCCGTTAATATGCTTCTCCTGGAACTCTTTCTCAGTGCGGACATCCAGCAAAATAAAAGGCTCTCCGCTATCCATCATTTTCTTGGCATCTTCAGCTGTGATTTTCTGATACCTGCTCATAGTTCCTCACAATTCGCTTGGCCGTTCCGACATTGAGTGGCAACATCCAATTATCACTATTGTTTGCCTGTTCATAGTTGCGATCGACGAGGCTATGACATAGGCGGCAGAGATGGCCTCATGCATGGCATCGAGGTACCACAATATGTAGTATGATGTGAATCACCAACCATGCATGAGAGGCAGGAGTTCCATGCTTTGTGCGTCATGTGGATCAAAAGAGTCGCGCGTAATAGACTCGCGCGAGAACGACGACGGCACGGCCATACGGCGCAGGCGCGTCTGTGAGAGCTGCGGCTACCGCTTCACGACGTACGAGCAGTTGAAGGAGAGGCCCCTGGTGGTTGTCAAGAGCGACAAGAGCCTCGAGCATTTTGATCGAGACAAGCTGCTGCGCGGCCTTATGACTGCAACCAAGAAGCGCGACGTGCCCATGTCAAGGCTCAATGACCTGGTCGACGACGTCGAGCAGGAGCTAAGGCGGATGCCGCGCAACGAGGTGCGCTCGAAGGTGCTCGGCGACATGGTGCTTGAGCGCCTTCGCGAGATCGACGACGTGGCCTATATCCGCTTCATCTCAGTCTACAAGGACTTCAAAGACATCGCCGAGTTTCAGGCAGCGCTCAAGGGCATGAAGTGACGTCGGCGCAGCAGAGGGTAACGGTGCGTGTCAAGCGCATCGACCAAAGCCTCGACATGCCGTCCTATGCGTATCCGGGGGATGCGGGGCTCGACCTTCGCGCCGCGTGCGACTGCACGCTCGCGCCCCATGGGCGCGCGTTGGTGCCGACCGGCATTGCCGTCGCCCTGCCGGCAGGCTATGCAGGATTCGTGTTGCCGCGCAGTGGCCTTGCGGCGCGCGTGGGGCTCTCGATTGCCAACGCACCCGGGCTTATCGACAGCCAGTATCGCGGCGAGGTGAAAGTCGTTGCCGTCAACCTGGATGCCAACGATCCCATCGAGCTGCGCAAGGGCGACCGCATCGCACAGCTCGTCGTGCTCGCGCACCCCTTTGTTGAGCTGGTGGAATGCGACGAGCTCGACGATACCGTGCGCGGCGTGGGGGGCTTTGGGAGCAGCGGACGGTGACAAGGAAGCGCAAAGAGCTACCGCATTGGAACCATATAATATAAAGATAAAGCAATAATATACTAGAATTAATACAAACACAAACTCAGAAAGCAGAGGCACATGGACTGGGAAAGTTTCTTCAAAAAAAACCTCGAGCCGGTCATGGCATACCAGCCAGGGCTGCGCGAGGAGCAGATCCGAGAGATAGCACAGACAGACGACATCTTCAAGCTCTCCTCGAACGAAAGCCCGTTGCCGCCGTTTCCGGCGGCGCTTGAGGCGATGCAGCGCTGCCTGGTGACGCTCAACGAGTATCCTGACGGTTCATCGCACCAGCTCGTAAAGCGTCTGTGCGAGGCGTATGGCCTGCCGCCCGAGCAGGTGATCGTCGGCAACGGCTCAAACGAGCTGATCGACGACATCGCGCAGACCTGCCTCGGCCCGGGCGACAATGTGGTCTACGGTGCCCCCTCGTTCGTGGTCTATCGCTCCTCGGCGCAAATCGCGGGCGCACAGTACCGCGAGGTTCCCCTTGACGGTCACGGCTGCTTTGACCTTGAGGCGCTACTCGCGAGCATAGACGAGCACACCAAGATCGTCTTTGTCTGCTCCCCGAACAACCCAAGCGGAGGCGTCGTGAGCGACGCGGCCTTCGCACGCTTCATGGACGCGGTCCCGCCACACGTACTAGTGGTCGTGGACTCCGCCTATCAAGAGTTTGTCGAGGACATGTCCGCTCTTGATGCGACCCGCTACTTTGACGGGGTGCGCCCGCTCGTGGTGCTGCGCACCTTCTCGAAGATGTACGCGCTTGCCGGCCTGCGCTGCGGGTACGGACTTGCGCCGCGTGAGCTTGTCGCGACACTCAACAAGGTCCGCGAGCCCTTCAACGTCAACACGGTGGCACAGGTGGCGGCGGCAGCGAGCTTCGGCGATGCTGACGAGATCGCGCGGCGCAGGCAGCTTAACGCGACAGGCCGCCAGAGCCTGTATGCGTGCTTTGAGGAGCTGAGGCTGCCGTTTTATCGCTCTGAGGCAAACTTTGTGTGGGTCATGGTGCCTGACGCGCAAGGGACCTTCTCATCCTTGCTTGAGCGTGGAGTCATTGTGCGGCCGTTTGCCGGGGCGCAGGGACTGCGTGTCGGAGTCGGCGACGAGCGGGGAGTGGCTGCGACTGTTGCGGCGTTCAAGGAGCTGTTTGGCTGAGCGCACGTTTAGACATGCGCTTGTATGAGTGTGATGTCATCTATTGAACAAGAGCACGATAAAAGGAAGGCCGAGGCTGCATGCAGCGGCCAGCACCACCATGACAACGATGCCGACAATGACACGCACCACGCGCCCCAGCGAGCGCAAGGGGTTCAAGGCGGTGGTCCTCACGGCACCGCTCACGATATCCATGAGCTGCCTGTCGGTCTCTGAGGTGTTGTCGTAGACCACCTGAGGGCGCTTTGCTTGCGCCTCGAGGAACTTCTCCGTCTCGGAAAGCTGCACGAGCTCAGGAACAATCCACTTGTTGCGACAATAAACACAAAACACCTCTCCGGTCTTTGCATCAGCGAGGCGGTACTCGCTTGAGCCGCACTGTGAACAGGTCACCTCAACCGCTGGCATCGCGCTCTCACTTTCGTGTACTTGTCACAGCGTTCATGCCGATGCCCGTCACGGGCGGCGGGGCTGGTCGTCGCCTTCTCCCGGCAACAGCGTGCCAAGAAGCTGCCCCGCCACGCCCTCGATGCCGCCTTGCACCAGCGAGCCGCCGACTTGGGAGCTGTTGGCGCCAGAAATCCTGCTTGAGCGCTGACCTTCAAGCCGACCGGCATAATTGTCGAACGACTGGAGGTTGCTCATGGTCACTGGCGTCTCGCGCTCATGGTGATGGCGCTGGCCGCGGTTGCGGTACCGGGCGAAGGTGATCCCAAAGAAGAGCGGGCCGGCGAGCATCAACGCGATGCCCACGTATGCCAGTGGCGATCCGTCGCCCTCGGTGCCTGCAGCCAGTGGCGCGCCAGAGGCGAGCAGGTTGCCAAGCATCGTATGGGCGGTCATAACAAACGTTGCGGTCATTGTCTCGCCATCCTTTATCGACAACTAGCTAACTAGTAATAAGAGCAGGCCGATCGGCAAAGCCACGGCCTCGATCAAACACGAGACAAACACGAGCAGCCTCGTGTTGACGGGCACCGATCCCATGGTCTCGCCGGTGCGGGCGTTCACCGCGACATAGTGGAGCAGTTTTTGTCCATTGCTTTTGACCTGTAGGTAAGAGTACAGCCACACGGGCAGATAGGCGGTGCGCCACAAGGAGCCCTGTGTCTGCAAATCCTCGCTTTGCCAGGAGATGCCGGCGTCGTAGCCAGGCGCCGTGGCGTTGGCCTGGAAGCGCGCGATGTCTCGAATCTGTGCATCCACCAGCCCCTTGAGCTCGTCAACGTTGGTGTCGCGGCGCTGCGAGTTGAACCCCTTGAGGTAGTTGCCGTCGTAGGCAATGGCGTTCTCGATATCGAAGGGCATGATGGCGTTGATGACGTTGTTCGTGTTGTGCCAGGCGTCGATCGCGCGCTTCTCGCTGCTTGCCTCGACAGTCAGGCCGGCTATGTCGAGGTTGAAGCAGCGCCCAATGTCGTACAGGTCAATGTCGTAGTACGTTTTTTGGCTCTTGCCACTCCC
>JAITHV010000091.1 GCA_031279835.1 Coriobacteriales bacterium | reverse complement strand
GTCGTGACTGGAGCCCGGGCGGCGGCGCTGCCGCGTGTTTTACTGCGACCCCATAGAAACCAACCAGAAAACCCAGTGCGAGCGCAACCACGAGCAGCTGCGCCGCCTGCTGCCCAAGGGGCGCAGCGACTTCGACAGGCTCAGCGTCTGGGACGTGGCCGCCTGCTCAAGCCACGTGAACTCATACCCGAGCGCCGGCCGCGGCGGCAAGTGCGGCTTTGAGCTGGCGGCCGGCATGCTTTCGCAGGGGCTGCTTGACGAGTTGGGGCTTGAGCGGGCAGCCCCCCGACGACGTGGTGCTAAGGCCGTGCCTGATGAAGCACGCCGTGACCCAGTAGACAACCGTGCCATTCGATTCATCGCCCGGGCCAAGGCCGTGTGCATCATAGCGCAAGCAGCGGCCCAAGCGTGTTGCATTCAGTCTTTCGATTCTGCGGCATGGGGCCAGCGTCAGCCTGCCCAAAGGCCCGCCTGGGCGCACGGCCAGGAAAGCCAGTAGAGCCCGAAAGGCCTTATTGGGGCTATTTGAAAGGGTAGGCGCAACGCTTTTTGCAGGTTTTGCAGGAGTAATCGCATCTGTTGCAGTTACCTTTGCAGTGTTGCGTTTAGATTTTCAACCAACCCTACCTTTTTGACACGAATAAACTGCAGGGTTTCGCTAGCTGCGGCGCAGGATGTGATTGCGGACCACTACGACCAAGCGGGTCATTGAGATGACCACGAGCAGGGCCACGGCAATGCCCCCCGCCATGAACAGCGCCATCGAGCCGGACTCGGCGGCCATCTGAAGGTCGCCCCGTATGAGGTTGAGCATGGTGTTGTACAGACCGATGCCCGGCACCAAAGGGAATATCGCGGGTATGATGAACAGTGTCGCCGTCTTGTTGGTCGTATGGGTGGCAATCTCGGCAAGAAGCGCCACAAGGCAGGCTGCCGCAAAACAGGCAAGGATGGGCGAATGGCCGAGCGACACGACGACTCTCGAAAGCACCCAACCGCAAGACGCAATGAGCGCTGCTGGCAAAAGGTAGCGTCGCGGTATGTTGACGATGAGCGAGATGCCCACGGTGCCAAAAAACGCAGCACAGAACAACACGGGCGGAGGAAGCGCGGCGGCAACGTCGGCACGGGGCAGCACCGGCACCAAGCCAAGCATGACGCCAACCCCGCCGGCAATGGCAACGGCTATGAGCATGGACTCGGCAACGCGCGCCACGCCAGAGATCAAGTCTCCCGAGAGCAGGTCGCGAGCAGCATTCGTGATCGCAACGCCCGGCAGGTAGATAGTGATAGTGCCAATGATGATTGCGCTCAAAGAGTCGCCAAGGCCTGCGACAAACAGGAGAACGGCAATGAGCGTACCGCAAAAACAACTTGTGAATATGCTGATAAAGCGGTTTATCTTCAAGCGCTCTATGACTTGTGTGAGCAAGTAAGCAGAGGTTCCTGCGATGATCGAGCACGCCCCGTCAACAAAACCGCCTCGGTTGAGCAGGGTAAAAAACAGCGCGACTAGCACAATGGCCCCGACGCGCACCGGGAGCGTGAACTGAGGCGTGCGGTCGATCTCTTCAAGTACCCCGTAGGCCTCGTCGATAGACAGCTCGCCTGCACAGAACGACTTGATGAAGTCGTTTACGCGCGACACCTTCTCGAGGTCGGTGCCGGAGCGCCGCACGCGCTTGACGATGGTGCCCATCTCGCTTGTCGCATCGTCTTGCCCGAGCGAGAGGAAGATGCCTGAAGGCGTTGCGTAGCTTTCTACATACGGGATGTCGCAGGCCTGGCAGATACGCGTCACGGCATCTTCGACACGATAGATCTCAGCGCCGCTTGAGAGCATGATCTCGCCTGCTTTTATAGCAAGCAGCAAGACCCGCTTAGTGGTCGGCACAGGGGCCTGCTGGCCATCAGCTTGCGGAGAGTGCTCTGCGCCGTCCATGTGTATGCCTTACAAAGCAAGGGCAGCGATGCGGGCGACAAACTCCTCAAGGGCAACGCTTCCCTGATCGCCTTCAAAGCGGTCACGCAGGCTCACGGTGGACGCGGCCTCTTCTTTGTCTCCCACTACGAGCATGTAAGGGATCTTCTGGTGCTGGGCTCGGGCTATCTTGGCACGCATGGGCTCGTTTTGGTCAAAGACCTCGACCCGGCCGCGCACCGCTGCGAGCGCAGCGGCCACGGACTCGGCGTACTCGTTATGACGATCCGCGATAGGAATGACAGCTGCCTGCACGGGCGCCAGCCACGCCGGCAGGGCGCCTGCATAGTGCTCGATAAGGATGCCGAGGAAGCGCTCGAGCGATCCGAACGCAGCACGATGGAGCATCCACGGCTGCTCGGTGCTGTTGTCAGCCGTACGGTACGTGAGGTCAAAGCGCTCAGGAAAGTTGAAGTCGACCTGGACGGTCGAGCACTGCCAGGTGCGTCCAATCGCGTCACGGACCTTAATATCGATCTTTGGACCGTAAAACGCGCCGTCGCCCTCGTTGATCTCGTAGGCAAGCCCTTGCTTCTCGCAGGCCAGCTTGAGCTGCTCGGTGGCAAACTCCCACTTGCTCTCCTCGCCGATGGACTTCTCGGGACGCGTTGATATCTCCGCCGTATAACTGAAGTCAAACGTCGTCATAATGTGGTCGAACAGGCCGAGCACGTCGACAACCTCGTCAAGAACCTGGTCGGCCCGGCAGAAGATGTGCGCGTCGTCTTGTGTAAAGCCCCTCGCGCGCAGCAGGCCGTGCACAACGCCGCTCATCTCATGACGATAGACGGTGCCAAACTCGAAGAGCCGCAACGGCAGGTCGCGATAACTCCGCAGCTCGCTAGAGTACAGCAGCACGTGTCCAGGGCAGTTCATGGGCTTAACCGCATATTCGCTGAGTCGCGACCCGTCTTTGTCGTCACTCTCGTCGATATGGAAGAAGTACATGTTGTCATGATAAAAAGTGTAGTGCCCGCTTATCTTCCAGAGCTCAGCATGATAGATGTGCGGCGTGATGACTTCCTCATAGCCTCGCGCGTACAAGTCGCGTCGCAGCCACTCTTGGAGCGTGCGGATCACCCGTGCGCCCTTGGGGAGGTACAGCGGAAGCCCGACGCCGGCAGAGGCGTCCGTCATGTAGATGCCAAGCTCACGCCCGAGGCGCCGGTGGTCGCGCTTCTCCGCCTCCTCGACACGCATAAGGTGGTCATCAAGGTCGCGCTGCGTCAGCCAGGCAGTCCCATACACGCGTTGCAGCGACTGTCGCGCGGCGTCCCCGCGCCAATAGGCAGCTGCGGCCTTCGTGATCTTGAAGGCCGCAAGGCGGGAGGTGTCGGGCAGGTGCGGCCCACGGCACAGGTCGGTGAAGCCGCCTTGCGAATAGAGCGATAGGACCTCGCCGTCGGCAAGCTCGTCCAATTCGTCTATGAGCTCGAGCTTGAGCGGCTGGTCGGCCATTGCTGCGCGCGCCTCGTCGGCGCTCAGCTCGCGCCGTGTGAACGGCCGCGCCTCGGCCGTGATCAGGCGCATGCGCTCCTCAATGGCAACGAGGTCGTCGGGGGTGACCGGCCTGCCGATCTCAATGTCGTAGTAAAAACCGTCCTCGATGGCAGGGCCGACGCCAAAGACCGCCCCCGGGAACAGCTCCATAACCGCCTCGGCCATGATGTGCGCGGCCGAATGGCGCAACAGCTCCAAGGCCTCCGACGATTTTGCCGTGACGATCTCGACAGCAGCGCCGTCATGCACCGGCGCCGAGAGGTCGCAAAGCCGACCGTCGATCCGCGCGGCAAGTGCTGCCTTGAGCAGCCCGGGGCCTATGCTGGCCGCAACGTCGGCGGCAGTGGAATTGCTCGGCACATCGCGGGTGGTGCCGTCGGGAAGCGTGACCGTGAGGGTTGCCATGAACGCCACCTGCTTATTTCTTCGAGGACTGCGAAGAGCGCCTGCGCCCGGCCGACGTGCAGCAAAACGGGCAGACCGTCCACTCGGGATTGAGCGCGTGGCCGCACTTCTTGCACTCGTTTTTAAGCTGGGTGCCACAGCGCGGGCACATGAGGTACTCGCGCTCAACCGGGTACCCGCAGCGCGCGCACTCGCCGTACTTCATGAGCTCACGCTGCTTGAGGGCAAAGTCAAGCGCCTGCTCGTCCTTGTCCGAAAGCAGCATGGGAGGCCGCATCATCGCGTACACGAAGGCACCAAGGAAGGGCACCAGGCTGATGATGCCCCAAATGACGGGGTTTGAGCCACGCAGGTAGGAGTCGCGTATGACCCAAATAATCGAGATGACGTACAAAATGGCAATAAAGACCACGATGACCGTGACTGCCATCCTGACCTCAGGCGTTATGATCTGGGACAGGAGCTCTTCCATATGTTGTCCTTTGCAGTGTGTGGTTGTAGTGACAAGAACCGTATTATTCTATCAGATTACGGGGTAATTCAGCCGCATGCCACATCACCAGCCGCGTCACTGCCGCGCTTTGCTTCAGACGCAGGTGGTGACAAGAACGCCCGCTTGACTTCTCCGGCGATCGTGATGGACCCGGTAGCAATGACCGGCTTGCCCGCCTGCGTGAGCTCTTTGAGCGCCAGAGCTGCAGACGAGTAGACTGCCGTGCTGATGCCAGCTCGTTGCGCTACCCGCGCGGCGAGCTCGTCAGGACTGATGGCGCGAGGGGATTGCGAACAGGTCACGGCTATCTCACTGAACAATGGTGTGAGCGCGTCGATGATGCCGTCCGCGTCCTTGTCGGCCAGAATGCCGAGGAGCAACACAGCAGGCACCGGAGTTCCGTATTTTCGTATGAGCTCGTCGGCGAGCACGCTCGCCGACTGGGGGTTGTGCGAGGCGTCAATGACGAGCAGCGGATCGTCACGCAGGAGCTCAAAGCGACCAGGGGTGCGCACGGACGCCAGGGCTTGCTGCGTGGCAGCGTGGTCAAGCGGGCCGCCCAACGCAACCTCGGCGGCTGCGATGGCAGTAGCGATATTGGCCGCCTGGTAGCCCGGCCCACTAAAATCAAGCTGCCGATAGGACGCAAGCGGGGTCTCAACGTCAAGCATGAAGCCGTCAGGGCACAGGTCACGCACAAAGCGGACGCTGCCATGCGGCTCGTTTGCAGTGGGCGCCCCAACGCTCCCCTCGTCGACTACGCGCGCCTCAGCGCCTACCTCGTGAATGCGGTCCAAAAACACAGAGCGCGTGTCAGCCGTTCCAGGACCAAGCACGGCATGTGTTCCCTGCCTGATAATGGCGGCCTTCTCCCGCGCAACCAGCTCTAAAGTGTCTCCGAGAATAGCAGTATGATCGAGGCCAATGCCGCTCACGACCGCGACCGCAGGTCTCACTACGCTCGTGGCGTCCCAACGACCGCCCAGCCCCACTTCGAGCACCGCAGTTCTTACCCCATGCCGCGAGAACAGCGCGAGGCCGGCCGCAGTCAGCAGCTCGAACTCGGTCACAGCCTCGACGACGCCCTCGGCAACAAGGCCCTCGGCGGCCTCATGGGCGTCGAGGACGGCGGTGGCAAAGTCGTCACGCGCGATTACCGCCCCGTCAATCTCGACGCGCTCCTCGTAATACACCAGCTCAGGCGAGGTGTAGAGACCGGTCTTGTGCCCATGGGCAGTGAGCAGCGCGGCAATGAGGCGTGCGGTCGAGGTCTTGCCGTTGGTGCCGCCAACCTGGATGCAGGCATAGTCGTTGTGCGGGCTGCCAAGGCGTCCCGCAAGGGCTGTGATGCCGTCCAGCGAAGGGTGTATTCCGAACTCGAGGGCTCCGTGCAGCACCTCGAGGGCCTGCTCGTAGCGTTTGGAGGAGCCTTGCACCTTCAGCACAGCTCCTTGAGCTGCTGATCGATCTGCTCTATCGTGCGCGCGTGGCCATCGGCCTCCTCGCGCGTCTTCGCCACTACCTCTGGCGCCGCCTTGGCGAGGAACCCCTCGTTTGCAAGCTTGCGAGAGAGCTTGTCAAGCTCTGCTTGAGACTTTTCGCGAGCGGCAGCAAGGCGGCCACGCTCTTTGTCGATGTCAACAACGCCCTCCAGCGGGACGTACACTTCCAGGTCGGGCAAGACAATAACAGAAGAGTGCGCGGGCTTCTCCGCATCACAAGACACGACGAACTCAGCAGTCATCGCCAGCTGGGCGACCAGCGGCGCCTGCCGGCCAAGATCAGAGGCAAGCTCCGCAGCGCTGGCGCCAAGGGTGCGCACTATGACCGGCAACGTGTTGCGCGGGCTTATCTGATACCGGGCGCGAACGCC
>JAITHV010000037.1 GCA_031279835.1 Coriobacteriales bacterium | reverse complement strand
TGAAGGCGCGCCCACGCGTTTTGGCATCCGTGCAAGAGGGCTGAGGCGGGTCAAAGAGGGCCAAAGAGGGCCACTTGGGAACATCGCGGCTTGACTGCTCCTAGTAACGTTGGCTTGGGCTACAATGATACGGACGCTTTTGACGGGTTTGCTACCAGCTAAAGGATGCGTATGAACACCAAACGCCCTCGCTGCAGTGTTGCTGCGGCGCTCTCGCTTGTTCTTGCCGCAGTGCTTATGCTTGCCGGCTGCGGCTCGCTCACCAGTCCCACGGACACTTCTGAATCCCAGGTGCTTACCCCTGAGCAGCGCGAGGCCGTGGTCATCGAGAGCAAGGTCGGGCGGTACTTCGACCTGGTTAAAGACGACCGAACGAGCCTGAGCGCCTTTCTCAACCATATGCCCAAAGGCGGCGACGTGCGCCTCTACACCGTCTGGACGGTGCCGCCAACCCAGCTTCAGGCCGCTTTGCCGCTCACAGAGGCCGACTACCGCTCCATCATCACCCATGCTGTCACGCAGCGTATAGGCTACCTTGAGGTCATGGTGAACGTCACGCCTGAGCATATCGCGCAGCTCGACGCCATCCAGCAGCAAGTGGCCAAAGAATACGCGGACAAAGGCCTCGGCTTCGACGTCACGGTGAACTACCTTGCCTGCGTTGACGCGAACTTCCCGATCGCGCGCTTTAAAGAAGAGCTCAAGGCGGCCGTCGCGCTCTACCAGTCCTCTGAGCGCATCGTCGGCATCACCGTCATCCCTGCCACCGGCGCCTATAGTTACGACGTCTTCTTGGAGCAGCTTGCGGCCATTGACGAGGTATATCGCGCAAACGGAGGGACTGACGGGCTGCCTGCGGGCGACTCGAAGGCCCCGCGCTTCTCCATCCCCCTGGACGCGGCCACGCTCTCCAAGCTCGGATACGAGGGCGCACGCGAGAGCCTTGCCCCGGCGCTCAAGCTTGGCCATCCCCTGCGCATTGACTTCTGTGCCTCTGCCGCCCTCGAGGGCGACCTCTACCAGCTGGTCACCGACATGGCCAAAAGCGAGCCGGGGGTGACCGTGAGCTTTACCGTTGTGCCTGCTCCCGGCGTTGCCAACCCGGTGGCGAGCGACGTGAGCGCGTACCGCCTCTTCTCGTCGATGGGCGTCCCGGCCACGCTCGTCACCGACAATGGGACCGGCTCCTACATCGAGCTGTCGGACGCCTACCTCACCATGGCCCTGGCGCACCGCATGAGCTACACCGACCTCAAGGCGCTTGCCTACAAGTCGCTCGACGCCTCGCTCTTGTCGATCGAGAGACAGCAAGAAGAGCGCAAGAAGCTCGACGACGCCTTCAAGCAGTTTGAGCTGGGCATGTCGCAAACCATCGACGAGCTCAAGCTCCTCAACTAGCGCCAACGCTCAACAACGGCGCCAGCAGCGGCGCGGAACCTAAAGGAGGGTTTATGGGCGACTGCCCGATCAAGGCGCAGGGCGCATCCTTTGAGGAGCGACTGCGCGCTTACGCCACGCTTGTTGTTCGCAAGGGCTGCAACCTCCAAAACGGCCAGCGGCTCTTCATTCAAGCCTCAGTCGAGTGCGCTCCTTTTGTGCGCCTGCTCGTAGAAGAGGCCTACCGCAGCGGTGCCAAGCATGTGACGGTTGCATACGGAGACGAGCGGGTTGCCCGCCTGCACTACGACAACTGCGACCTCGCGCTTTTTGAGACGGTTCCAGAATGGCTGGCGCTGCGCAACAACTGGCTTGCGCAGGAAGGCGCGGCCATGCTGAGCATCACGAGCGAGGACCCGCTTGCCATGACCGGCATCGACCCCGCCAAGCCGATGGCCGCCGCGCGCGCGGCACACACGGCCTGCAAGGAGTACTTCGACGCGCTCGACAAGGGCCGTTGCGTGTGGTGCATTGTCGCGGCAGCCAGTCCTGCCTGGGCTGAGCGCGTGTTCGCGCACCTCGGGCCACAAGAGGCGCTTGCAAGCCTCTGGGATGCCATCTTCGCGTGCGTGCGCGTGGGCGAAGGCGCGGGCGCGGGCGCGGAGAAAGGCGCGGGCGCGCACGATGCAAAGGACGCGACGACGGGCTCGGTGTCTGCGCGTGTCGCAACCGACGCCCTCGATGCCTGGGACCGGCATCGTAGAGCCTTTGAGGAACACAAGGCATGGCTCAACCGGGAGCGCTTCACTGCGCTGCGTTACCGCAACTCCTTGGGCACCGACTTGACCGTCGGACTCAACAGTCGCGGCATATGGCAGGGCGGGGGAGACGTGACGATCGACGGCGTGGCGTTTTTTCCGAACATGCCCACCGAAGAGGTCTTCACGACGCCCGACTTCACGCAGGCTGACGGCGTTGCCGTCGCGAGTTTGCCGCTCGTGCACAACGGCAGCCTTATCACCGGCTTCTCGCTGCGCTTCGAAGGAGGGCGTGTCGTAAGCTCGACTGCTGATCAGGGCGGCGAGATGCTCGAGGCACTCATTGGGGCTGATGAGGGATCGTGCCGGCTTGGTGAGGTTGCTCTCGTGCCACACGGCTCGCCCATAGCGCGCTCGGGCATCCTGTTTTACAACACGCTGTTTGACGAGAACGCCGCCTGCCACCTTGCCCTCGGCAAGGGCTTCTCGGACTGTGTACAAGACGGCCAGTCGCTTGACCAGGAGGGCCTTAAGGCCGCAGGCGTAAACGAGAGCGCCATTCACGTGGACTTCATGATCGGGACTCCCGACTTAGAGATCATCGGCATACATGCCGATGGCACTGAGGTGCCGGTCTTCAAGGACGGCGGCTGGGCTGCTCATACATAAACAGGGCAGGACAACGTATGTCGTCCTGCCCTGTAGGGGGCACAGCAATCTGTGATCAGCATCAAGGCTCGGTTGCCGACGGCGCCTTCTTGAGCCAGCCGTCTGGCACCTTGGCATTGTCGTGGCATGACGCGCACTGCATGACGGACTGCTCGTGCATGTTGTGGCATGAGCCGCAGTCATAGGTAGTGTGTGGGCAGTCATGAGGGTTGCGAACCTGTGAGGCGGTTGACGCCTTGAGCTCTTCGACGGTCGTCACGCTGTGGCAGCCTTCGCGTAGGCAAAACTCCGCGCCCATTCGCTCGTTGGGCGCAGTCGCCTCGTTGGTGACCAGGCTGATGTGGTCCTCGCTCTTGTACAGCGGGACGGAGTAATCGCCGGTGACCCATGCGATTCCCTCTCTGATCTGCTCTTCGAGCGAGGCGTCGTGGCAGGTCAGGCAGTTCACGTTCTGGTCACTGTCGCGGTGGACCACCACGCCAAGACCAGCGAGCGCCTTGCCCTGCTGGTTCGGCCGCACCGATATGCCGTCGACGTAACTCGCCACATAGGGGTCCATCGGCGTATGACAGATGAAGTTGCAAAAGGCGGGGTTGCTGTGAAAGACGGTGTAACCGCCAAAGCCGGCGCCGAGGAGGACCACAAAGACGATCACGACGGACAAGATTACAATCTTTACCTTGCTGCGCTTCTTCTTTGGCTTGTCTTCCACGATGAGTGAAGGGACCCCCGTGTCGTCAGGTGCTGTCCCGGCGTCTTGAGCCTTCTTCTTGGGGGTTGACTTCTCGTCAAGATCTTCGCTCATGGCGATACCTCCTAAACAGACTTTATATACCTGCATAATAGTACCTCAAACAGGCAAGTCGTGACGCTGCGCATGAGGCAATTTATAGAGAAAGGCCAAAGGCTGAGGGCGCACAAGCGGGTTGGATGCCATGGCGGCGGTTGTCGGTGACATGCTGCCGACGACAACCGCCGCAGGCTACCCTACATGGCGCAGGTCTTTGGGCGGGACGGCGAGCTGCGCTATCGAGACGCTGTCGAGGTACGTGTCTATGGCCTTCATGAGGCCCGCCCAAAACACCGATGTCGAGCAACAGTGCTCTTGGCGCGGGCACCCCTCAGCTAGTCCGTCGAGGCAGGCGACCGGCAAGAAGCCGCCCTCAGCAGTGCGCACGATGTCGCCCGCGCTGATCATCTCGGGCGATCGCGCAAGCACATAGCCGCCCTGGGCCCCGCGAAAGCTCTTGAGGTACCCAGATTTGCTAAGTTCAGTAGCAATCTTCTCAAGGTACTTGACCGAGATGTCCAGGCGCTCGGCAATCTCGCGCAGGCGCACCGGGCCCGCTGCTTGCGAGCGTGCTATGTCAACTACCAGATAGATGGCATAGCGGGCCTTGGACGAGGTCTTCATTAGTACTCCTCGTCCTCGCTCTCATCCTCGTGGATGTCGCTCTTGGGCTTTTTGAGGCCATCGATGGCGATGCCGTTTTTCTCCGCATAGTCCCAGAGCGCCGCATGGATGGCCTCCTCGGCGAGCAGGGAACAGTGGACCTTGACCGGCGGCAGCCCGTCGAGCGCCTCGCAGACCGCCTTGTTGGTGACTTTGAGCGCGTCTTGCACGTTCTTGCCCTTGACGAGCTCGGTGGCCATGCTGCTCGTGGCAACAGCAGCGGCGCAGCCGAAGGTCTTGAACTTCACGTCGCGGATGATGCCAGCGTCGTCAATGTCGAAGTACACGCGCATGATGTCTCCACATTGGGCGTTGCCGACGGTGCCGACACCGCTGGGGTTGTCGATCTCTCCCATGTTGCGGGGGTTTGAGAAGTGGTCCATTACCTTGTCGCTGTATGCCATAGCAGGTCTCCTTTGTGATGGGCGCGGCGCACGACGCGGCGCGCGGCTTGGTTACTTGACGGCGCTGATAGGCTTGCGCCCCTTGACGAAGTCCTCGTACAGCGGGCTCATGGCCCGCAGGCGCACGACGACCTCTTTGATAGCCTCGACCGTGTAGTCGATGTCTGCGGCCGTGGTCTCTTCTCCGAGGGACAAGCGCAGCGAGCCATGGGCAATCTCGTGCGGCAGGCCGATGGCCAGCAGCACATGGCTCGGGTCGAGCGAGCCTGACGCGCAGGCGCTTCCGCTGGAGGCGAGGATGCCCTTTTGCTCGAGCGTGAGCAGCAGCGACTCGCCTTCGACGAACTCGAAGCTGAAGTTGGCGTTGCCCGGCAGGCGCTGGGTGCGGTGTCCGTTGAGGCGCACATGCTCGACCTCGGCCAGCACGCGGTCAATGAGCCGGTCGCGCAGCTCTTGATCATGGGCGGCACGGCTTGCGAGGTCGGCCATCCCTAAGTCGAGCGCCTTGGCCATCCCCATGATGCCGGGCACGTTCTCGGTGCCGGCGCGCCGCTTGCGCTCCTGTGCCCCGCCGTCCATGAACGAGCGCGTCTTGACGCCTTTTTTTATATAGAGAAGGCCCACGCCCTTGGGGCCGTGGAACTTGTGGGCGCTTGCGCTCAGCATGTCGACGCCGAGCTCGGCAGCGTTTACTGGGAGGTGCGCCACGGCCTGGACCGCGTCGGTATGAAAGAGCGCGCCCCGGGCGTGTGCTGCCTCGGCGAGCTCCTTGATAGGCTGTATGGTGCCAATCTCGTTGTTCGCCAAGATGACGCTCACCAGCGTGGTGTCGTCGCGAAGCGCGTCTACGAGCGAGTGAACAGAGACGATGCCTTCGGCGTCAACCGGCAGGTAGGTGACCTCAAACCCGCGCTTCTCAAGCCAGGCGCAGGTATGCGAGACGGCATGGTGCTCAATGGAGCTGGTGATGATGTGCCTGCCCTTGTCTTGATAGGCGAAGGCCGTCTCTTTGAGGGCCCAGTTGTCGCTTTCGGTGCCGCTGCCCGTGAAGTAGACCTCGGGGGCATCGACGCCGAGGTGCGCGGCGATGCGCACGCGCGCGTCGGTGATGGCCGCGCGGGCGCGCTGCCCGAACTCGTAAAGCGACGAGGGGTTGCCGAAGCCATCGGTGAAGTAGGGGATCATCTCGTCAACGACGGCGGGCAGCACCGAGGTCGTCGCGGCGTTGTCGAGATAAATGAGCTTGTCCATAGACGGTCCTTTCATAGTGTGCCTGCCGCACGGGCTTCTTCGACTTCGGCCAAGGCCTCGGGCGGCGTCGCGTCACAGGTGCCGTCGCCCAGTCGGACTACCTCTATGGGATCGCCGACTTTGACCTCGCCGGGGGCGCGCACGACGCCGAAGATGCCCTCGCGCGGGAAGATGCAGTCGCCTGCCAGGTGATAGATGGCGCATCGCGTGTGACACACCTTGCCGATCTGGCTGATCTCGACCTCGGCAGCGCCAACGCGCAAGACGGTCCCGACCGGTATGCTGAACAACTCGAGCCCTGAGGTGGTGAAGTTCTCGGCAAAGTCGCCGGCCTTGACGTCAAGGCCGGCCGTGCGCGCCTTCTCGATGGACTCCTCGGCTAAAAACGACACCTGACGGTGCCAGTCCCCCGCATGCGCGTCTCCTGCGACGCCGAGCGACGGCTCTATCTGAGCCTTGCCCTCGGCAAGCGGTGTCTTGCGCGTGCCTTTCTTAGCCGAGACGTTGATGGAGGTGACGACGCCTTTTGCGGCGTTGCCGTCGGCGGCGTGCCCGGCGCTGTCGGTAGGACACCAGCAACACGTGTCAGTCATAAGCCCACGTTCCTTTCTTCCCGAGTGCTGCGCCAGCGGAGATCTGGCGCTCATTGCGCCTAGTATAAAACATGCTGAGAAGAATTCCTAGTGGTTTAGTGGGAAATAGCGCAAGAGGCAGTCACCGGGAGTCACAGTGCCGAGCGTAGGCCTTGCCAGGGCTTTAGGGGGTGACCCCACCGCCTGAGGGGTCGTCCGGGAGTTCCGGAGTGCTGGGGCCAAAGACCACCTTGACGCGCGAGCCTTTCTCCACTGAGGTCCCGGCGACCGGCAGCTGCGTCTTGACCACCATGCCAGGGCCTGGCTCTGACTCGTAGTCGAGGACCAGGCCGACGTTCGTCAACGCCGCGTTGGCGGCGGAGAGGCCCATGCCGACCACGGGAGGCACATCGACCTTCGGCGGTTGCACCGGCTCAGGGCCTTTTGAGAGCGTCAGGGTCACCGTGTCGCCGATGCGCACGCTCCCCGTCTTGTCTTGGCGCGTGACGCAGCCGGCTTCGACTACCGACGAGTAGACCTCATCTCCGACCGCCACCACGAAGCCGTCGCGCTCAAGCGCCTCGCGCGCCTCAGTGAGTGAAAGCCCGTAGACGTTGGGCACCGTCCTGTTCTCGGGCCCAGAGGAGAGGTCGCAGACGATCTTGGTTCCTGGCGACACCATGGTGTCTTTCGCGGGGCTTTGCGAGGCAATCCTGCCGGACTCGACCGCTGGGTCGGGCTTGTTCTGGCCGGTGCCGTACTCAAGCCCAAGGCCTTTGAGCAGGTCTTTGGCCTCGTCGGGGGTCTTGCCGCGCAGGTCGGGAACCGCCACCTTGTCTGAGCCCGACGACACGACGAGGGCCACCTTGGCGCCCTTCGGGGCCTTGGCGGTGGCAGAGGGGTTTTGGCGGATGACGCGCCCCGCCTCGATGCTCTCGCTCGGCTCTCTGGTCACCTGGCCCACCTCGAAGCCTGACTCGCGCAGCGCGCTGGCAGCCTCTGTCTCGGACATGCCGGTCACACGCGGCACGGCGATGGTCGCGTTGCCGCCGACTCCAAGGACGTTAAAGACGATGAGCCCGCCGACGACGACGAGCACGACAACGGCTATGGCGGCGACGATAAGCGCGGCGCGCTTGCCGATGTCTTTGTCGCGCCCAGCGTTGCCGGGGCGCCCCGGACGGCCGGCGCGTCCTGAGGCGGCTACGGGACGGGTGGCGCCGACCGGGGGCAGCACGGCGGTCACATGCTCAGGAATGACGCGCGGGCCCTCGTCTCTCTCGCCATAAGGCACACGGGCGCCGCCCAGCGCGCCGTTTCCGCCGGCGCTGCCTCCCGGGCCGCGCACAGGCCGCCCTTGGCCGTTGAGGACCTGTGTGCGGGCAGACGGGTCGACCGCCACAGAGGTCTCGCGCCCCGCGAGGTAGTCGTTGAGCGCTACGCGCATCTGCTCTGCGGTGCTGAAGCGCTGTGCAGGGTCTTTTTGCATGGCGCTCATGATGATGGACTCGAGCATCGGGTCGATGTCGGCGTTGAGTTCTGAAGGCGGCACGGGCTCGTCGTTTACCTGCTTGACCGCGATCGACACGGGGTCGGGGCCCTCGAAAGGCACCTGCCCGGTGGCGGCCTCGTAGAGCACCACGCCGAGAGAGTAGATGTCGGTGGCGGTGCTGAGGGGCTTGCCCTGAGCCTGCTCGGGCGACACGTAATATGCGGTGCCGAGCACCGAGCCAGTCTGCGTCAGGTTCGCGTTGTTGGCGCGCGCGATGCCGAAGTCCATGACCTTCGAGTTGCCGTCAGGCTGCACCATGATGTTGTGCGGCTTGATGTCGCGGTGGATGATGTCGTAGCCGTGCGCGACGTTGAGCGCCGAGCAGACCTGCGAGCCAATCTCGGCGACCTTGCGCATGCCGATGGCGCCGCGCTGCTCGATGGCGGTCTTGAGGTCGGTCCCGCGCACATACTCCATGACGATGTAGTACGTGTCGTCCACCTGGTCGTGCCCCCAGTCGTAGATGTTGACGATATAGGGGCTTTGGAGGTTGGCGGCCGCCTGTGCCTCCTGCTTGAAGCGCGTGGCAAAGGTCGGGTCGGCAGCGTAATGGGGGAGCATGACCTTGACAGCGACCGTTCGACCGAGGACTTCGTCGGACGCCTTGTAGACCTCGGCCATGCCGCCGACGCCTATTCTCTCAAGAAGGCGGTACCTGCCGCCGAATATCCTATCTATCACTGCTGACTCCCTTAATAATGTCTGAACTATGATACCGTACTGCGTACGCGGCACGATGGACAACTACTGACGTGCGCCCTGTAGGCAAGGGGGACAAAAACGGTCCACTCCCCGTGAAGCACCCTGGGCGCGTGAGCCTAGCCATAGACCGCGACCGCCTCTTCGAGTATCTGGCGGGCCGGGGCAGTTGCTGCGCCGGAGGCGGCCTGCTCGAACACGAGGGCGACTGCCACCGTGCGCCCGCCGACGTTCACATGGCCCACGAACCATGAGTTGTTCTTGCCGTCGCCGGTCTCTGCGGTGCCGGTCTTGCCATAGACGGTATGGCCTGATACCTGGGCCTGTACGCCCGTTCCTTGGGCCACGACGCCAGCCATCGCCTCGTTGACCGAGGCCACTACGTCGGCGGAGGCGACGGTGTTGAGCGGCTGGGCTGCGGTGCGGGTGAGCGTTGTGCCGTTGGGCGCGGTAGTTTTGGCCACCACAAAGGGGTTCATGACGACGCCTTGGTTGGCAAAGGCCGAGCCGACCAGGGCCATCTGGACCACAGTGGCCTGCGGGCCGGGCGGCGAGCCGCGGTGGCTGCCCACCGGCATCCCGGCGCCTGCCCAGGCAGTCTCCCACTCGGTCATGACGCCGGGGTCGGGCATGAGCGACACGGCGACGCTGAAGTCTTGTCCGACCTGCTGGCCAAACCCAAAGCTGCGGGACGTGGAGACAAGCGCCGCCGCGCCTATTTGAGCAGCTATCTGCGCAAAGGCGGTGTTGGACGAGATCTCAAAGGCGCGCTTGACGCTCAGGCGCCCGTAGTCCTGCTTTTCATAGTTCGTCACCGGGGCGTTGCCAATGTCGATCGAGCTCGGCGCGTTGTAGCTGTCGGTGAGCTTGATGCCGCCGCGCTGCAAGGCGGCGGTGAGCGTGACGATCTTGAAGGTGGAGCCAGGCGCGTACAGCCCCATGGTGGCGCGGTTGAACAACGCAGAGCCGGCCGCGTCTGTGCCCGCGTCGCCAGGCGTGCCCTCGATGCCGTCAGAGGCGGCCGCGACTTCTCCGGCCAGCAGTTCCTCCACGAGATTGATGTCGTAGGTCGGCGCGCTCGCGCAGGCGAGCACTTCTCCCGTCTCGGCATCCAGCAGCACGGCGGCGCCCGTGTGGCCGGCGAGCACCTGCTCGGCCTTTGCCTGAAGGCGGCTGTCGATGGTCAAAGTGACGTCGTTTCCGCCGACGCCGGCCCCAGCAAGCGAGCTTATCGCCTCGCTCCAGCTCGTGAAGCCCGACTCTCCCCGAAGGGTCTCCTGCTGGCTCGCCTCGACGCCGGCAAGCCCATAGCGGACCGACGAGTACCCGACCACATGGGCGGCAAGCTGGCCTTGCGGGTACTCGCGCCGATAGCTGCCGTCCTCAGTGTCGACGCTGCGCGCGAGCACTACCCCGTCAGAGCTGAGGATGGCCCCGCGCTGTATGCGCGTCTCTGCGATGAGACGGTGGCTGTTTGCCGGGAGCGCCCGTATCTCGGGGGCGCGGACCACCATCTGCCAGGTGAGGTTTCCGATGCAGACGGCAAAGACGAGGCAAAAACAGGTAACAACGGTGACGAGTCGTTTGCCAAGCGCGACACGCCCGAGCACGCCTCCCGACAACGAGATAGCCGTCTGGAGCTCATGGGCGTGCCCGGGAGCGTCGTTGCTGACCCGGAGCAGAAGCCCGACAATGACAAAGCTCGCCAGCAGTGAGGAGCCGCCTTGGCTCATGAAGGGGAGCGTCACGCCGGTGAGGGGCATGAGGCCCGTGACGCCTCCGACGATGACGGCGGCCTGGAGCGAGAGCGCGCCTGTCAGGCCGGCGGCAGTGAACGCCTCCTGGTCGGAGCGCGCGGTGCTCGCGATAGCTAAGCCGCGCACCACGAGCAGCATGAAGGCGATGAGCACCCCTGCGGCGCCGAGCAGGCCCATCTCCTCGGCAATGGCGGCAAAGATGAAGTCGCTCTCTACAATGGGGATGAGCGTGGGGTTGCCGCGCCCGATGCCGGTGCCGACAAGAGAGCCGTCGGCGAGCGAGTAGAGGGCCTGCACCAACTGGTAGCCGCTCGTCTTCGAGAAGGCGAACGGGTCTATCCAAATGCTGACGCGCGCGCGCACATGGTCGAACAGGTAGTAGGCGGCTACGGCGCCGACGACGCCGAGGATGACGGCGATGACGACGAAGCTGATGCGCCCCGTGGCGACGTAGAGCATGAGCACGAACAGCCCGAAGAACAGCAGCGCGCTGCCGAGGTCCCGCTCAAAGACGACGACGAGAAAGCTGATGCCCCACATGACGACAAGTGGTACGAGCGTGCGAAAATCAGGGATGTGCAGTGCTCCGAGACGCCGGCCGCTTGCCGAGAGCATCTCGCGGTTGTCGGCTAGGTACCCGGCCAGAAACAGCACGATGAGCACCTTGGCAAGCTCGCCTGGCTGGAAGGAGAAGCCCGCGAAATTGAGCCAGATCCGCGAGCCGTTGTGCTCTGTGCCGACAAAGGCGGGGAGCAGGAGAAACACGAGGCCGAGCACGAGTATCGTGTACTTGTAGTCGCCGAGCCTGCGCACCGAGCGCACTGCGATGAGCACGAGTAGCATGGCGGCGATGCTCAAGAACAGCCAGAGCACCTGACGTTCGGCGAGCTGGGCGTCAAGGCGCATGACGAAGGCAATGCCTATGCCGCTCAGAAGAAAGGCGAGCGGCAGCAGCGCCGGGTCTGCCTGGGGCGCCAAGAAGCGCACGGCAAGGTGCGAGGCGAGAAAGGCGACGAACAGCCCGACGGGCACGGCGAGCGAGTAGGCGTCAAGGGGGCGACCGTCATTTAAAATAGCTAGAATAAATAATAATACAACGACCGGCGAGGCCGCAAGGAGAAGCAGCAGCTCGACGGTGCGCCTGGCCAAGTGGGCAGACGTGACGCTCATCACGGCGCCGCCTGCCCCTCGGGTCCGGTGCCCGTGCGCACGTCAGGCGCCTGGTCGCTGCCCGTGGTGGCATAGTCGCTCTCGTATTGGGCCACGAGCGCCCAGGCGTCGCCGAGCGAGTCCACCTGGATGCCGAGCACCAGACGCTCGCGGGTGGTGCTCGGCAGGAGGTCGGCAGGGACCTCAGTGCGCGCCTCAAGCCATTCAAGCCGCACGCCCGGCAGCACCTCTGTGGTCAGGCCCCGGTACACGCTTACCGCCCCGTCCTCAACGCGCAAGAACGCGACATTGCTCGCATAGAGGCACACGCCGCCCACCGCGCCGCCCACAAGCAGCACGAGCAGGATCAGAAAGGTTATGACCCCCAGCGGCAGCCGCTTGCCCGCACGTCCGGACGCCCTTGGCCGTCGCCTGGCCTTGCCTGCGCGCCTGGCCTCGCCTGCGCGCTTGGTGCCGTGAGGCTGCCTCTCGGCGCCCGTGCTGGGCGCTGAGGCGTGTGGGTCGTCTGCCACGACGACAATAGCGGTGATGTTGTCCAGGCCGCCGTTGGCGCGCGCCTCCTCGACCAAGGCGTCGGCTGCCTGCTGCGGGTCGCGCTCCTTGAGCAAGATGGCGCTCATCGTCTCGTCGCTGACCATGCCCGAAAGACCGTCTGAGCACAGGAGGACCCGCTCGCCAACGAGCACGTCAAGCTCGAACAGGTCGGGCTCGGCATCGGGGACTGAACCGAGCGCGCGCGTGATGATGGAGCGTTTCGGGTGCACGGCAGCCTCGTCCCGCGTGATCTGGCCACTCGCGACGAGCTCTTCGACGAGCGAGTGGTCGCGCGTCAGCTGGATGAGCTCGCCTTGGCTGGTGAGAAGGTAGGCGCGCGAGTCGCCTACCTGGGCGACCAGCAGCTTGGTGCCTTCAAGCAAGGCTGCCGTGAGCGTGCAGCCCATGCCCGGCTTGCCCGCGCCGCGCCGCGCCGCGTCGATGATCGCGTTGTTGGCATGCACGACGGCCTGGCGCAGCAGCTCCTTGTC
The DNA here is from genome assembly GCA_031279835.1 of Coriobacteriales bacterium. Classification (GTDB taxonomy): domain Bacteria; phylum Actinomycetota; class Coriobacteriia; order Coriobacteriales; family UBA8131; genus JAITHV01. Next base: position 21,037 of record JAITHV010000037.1, on the reverse strand, counting down.
GAGCGTCGCAGGCGCACGTTCGGCAAGCGCCTGCACTGCCACCTCGCTGGCCACCTCGCCGGCGGCATGCCCGCCCATCCCGTCGGCGACGGCGTACAGCGGCGGGCTGACGATGAGGGAGTCCTCGTTGTGCGTGCGCACGCAGCCGACGTCGGTCCGCGCACCGAAGGCTTTCTGCTGTGGTGTCATGAGTATCGTGCCCGCAGTGTGACGTCGCCGATGACTACCAGGTCGCCCGAGGCAAGGGCAGTGGGGGCGTCGATGCGCCGTGCGTTGACCAGAGTCCCGTTGGTCGAGCCGAGGTCTTCGACGACGAGCTCGTCTCCCAGGAGCGAGAACCGTGCGTGGCGGCCCGAGACGAAGTCGGCGGCAACCACGATGTCGGCGCCAGGAGAGCGCCCGACGACTATCGGGCCGATGACGTCGATGCTCACGCCACGCAGCTCGCGCGGGCCGCGCTCGACAGCGATAGCCCAGCGCTCGGCGCGCTTGCTCTGGCCGCGCACCAGCCCGATTCCTGTGCGCATCACTGCGAACAGGAACAAGAACAGCAACGCAATGAGCAGCAGCCGGCCGGCCAGCAAGGTTATGTCTATCACGCGGCCTTGGCCTCCTTGCCTGTCGTGGCTACGAGTGCATGGCGCAAGCTCAGTCCAGGGTTGTCTGGCCAAGGTAGGGCAGGATGTGCGGCCGCGGCTTGTCTCATGGCCTTAGCCGTTGCGAAACTCAAGCTCCGTCGTCCCAATGGTCACGAGGTCGCCCTCGTTCAAGGCCGCTTGGGAGACGGGCGTCCCGTTGAGCAGGGTGCCGTTCGTCGAGCCGAGGTCAGTGATCTTCCAAGCGCCGATCGCATCTTGCGTGACGCGAGCGTGGCGGCGCGACGCGTTTGCGTCATTGACGCACAGAGGGCAGCTTGGGTCGCGTCCCAGCTCCATGACGCGCAGGCCAAGCCGGTAGACCGTGCCCGTCCCGAACTCGATGAACGCCGCGTTGCCCTTGCTTGGCAGGGGCTCGTCCTCGTCTGCCGCGTCAGGCATCGCCGACAAGGCAAAGGCCGTGGCAGCCCCACTAGGCGCGCCGGCCAAGGCTGGGGCTTGGGCGCCAAGGCCGTTAAAACCGGGGAGGTTGGGGAGGCTTGACGGGGCGGTGCCGGGGGCGTCGCCCTTCTCGTCCCCGCCGCCCTTCTCGTCGAGGTACTCGATGACCGGAAGCGCAATGCCTTCGGCAAGCTCATCGGGGCTTGTCCCCTTCTTGCCCGGGGGAGTGATCCCGTAATACGCCATCTCCTCGTCGCGCAGCTGGCGGACGATGGGCGCGGCAACGTTTTCTGCTATGACGTCGAAGCGCCCCTTGCGCAGCTTCGCGTCCACAATGAAGCGCACGAGCGGGCGCCCGTCGAAGTCCAGCCCCGCGTCGGCTCCTTTGGCCATGAGATAGGTCTCGACCTCGGCGGCAATGGTAGGGTAGAACCCAAAGAGACGCTGGTCGTCCACCTGGCTCACCAAGACGTTGTAAAGCGTCGGGGCGTATTGGCGCCCAGCGCCGACGAGCCTCGCCGACTTCATGCGCTTCTCGGCCTTCTTGGCGATCTGCGCAGGCTCTATTGATGAGGAGAAGACCGCGCCTGCCGCCGCGTCCACCGCGTTCTCCATGCCGTTCTCAAGACGGTCAAGCACGTTTTGGCGCGGTCTTTTTGCCGGCTGTCTCGCGGGTGGGCCTGCGAGCTGCCTTGTGGGGACGCGCTTTGGCTGCGCTGGGGGGCGGCTGCCAGAAGGCCGGCCAGGCTGCCGGCCAGGCTGTGGGCGCCTCATGGCCATACCTACTCCTTTGTCTGGTCTCTCTCGGCGTCAGGCAGCGCTCCTGCGCCCTTGAGGGCGACGAGCACGAGCACAGGCACCGCAAGCTGAACGATAATTTCGGCCGGGGCAAGTCGCGCCGGCGCGAGAGATGTCATCACCGGCGCCGCGAAGGCGAGAAGCCCGTATACGCCGACTGCCAGGAAAACAGCTACTCCGTATGATACCTGAGTGCGGCGCCTGCCGACCAGCGACATGATCGCCGCCGCGAGCGCTGCGCCCAGCAGCCCAAGCAGCGTCGCGCCATCCGTAAAGGCCGCAACAAGCCCATCGAAGGCCTCGGGCGCGCCGTACAGGCGCAGCGCAAGCCCGCTCGTCAAAGGACCTCCCGCAATCGCCAGGAGCGGCGCGGAAGTCAAGGCGCCGAGGGCAGCCAATAGGGCCGCGGCATAAAGGGCGAGCGGCACAGAGCGCCGAAGCGCGAGGAAGCAGCCAGCGAGCAGGGGAATGGCCAGTGGGACGCCTGTCGCTGCGGCGAGCGGGACAAGCGACATGACGGTCGCGTCAACAGCCGAGAGCCTGCCGCACAAGAGCCACCATGCGGCCAGCGCGGCCAGCGCAGCTGCCCCGGCAAGCGGGTAGCCTGCAGCAACAAGCCCCACTGCGAGCAGGACGCCTGCAAGCGCCACTCCGAGCGAGGGAGAGAGAAAGCCGACGAGCGCGACGGCGCCTGCGACGGCAAGCGCGACGACAGAGACACCTGCCGCGTCTGCTGCAGGGCTAAGCCCAGCGGCTGTGCCACCCGCGAGGCCGGCGTCAAGCTGGCTGGCTAATGCGCGAAGGCCGCTCGCGCCGAGCAGGGCGTAGCTGCCGCAGCCGACTGCCGCCGCGACGCGCGCGGCGATGCCTCGGGCACGCCGGGCAAGTTCCGACTGTCGCTGAGCGCTGTGGGGTTGCCCGGCGTCCTCGAAGCCCGCGCCCGCGCCGAGGCCATCACCGAGGTCGTCACCAAGCCCCGCGCTGAGGCCGTCACCGAGGTCGTCGCCAAGCCCCGCGCTGAGGCCGTCATCGCCGCAGGCGGGCATGAGCCCTCCACCTGCCTCCTCCCAGGACGCGACGAGCGCCCTGAGCTTTTGTCGCCCTGCCTTCAAGCGGCCCAGATGCGCAGAGAGCTCGTTCCAGAAGACGGTGACGGACTCGGGGCGCATGTCCTTGTCCGCGCTCAGCGCCAGAAGGATCACCTCGTCGGCCGCAGGGTCAAGCCCTGGCCGCAGCTCAGAGGGCGCAGGGGGCAGCTCATAAAGCGCGGTTGCGAGCGAGCTGGCCACGTCGGGGGCGTAAAAGGGGTTCTCACCTGTTAGGAGCTGATACGTGAGCGCCGCTAACGCCCAAAGGTCGCTGCGCTCGTCAACTGGCTCGCCTTCGAGCTGTTCTGGGGGCATGTGGCCGATGGTGCCGCCCTCAGGCTCGTTGTAGCCAGCGGTGCCTGCCAGCTCTGCGAGCCCAAAGTCGCTCACTTTGACGCGCCCTTTGCGGTCGATGAGGATGTTGGACGGCTTGATGTCGAGGTGGAGGACCTGGTTCTCGTGGGCGCACTCGAGTGCTTGTACAACTGATGACACGATTGCGTTGATGCTTGTGAGGTCGAGCAGTTCCTGGCATGCCTGCATGAGCTCGGCGAGAGTCGGCCCGTCGATGTCCTCCATGATGATGAGCGCCTCGTTGCCGGCGATCACAAAGTCATGGACGGCAACGATGTGCGGGTCCATGAGCTTGGCGGCGATGCGCGCCTCTTTGATTCCCGGCAGGCCAGCGGTGGTGTCAGGAAGGGGGATGCGCTTGATGGCCACATTGCGTCGCAGGACGTTGTCGTAGGCCACGTCCACCGTCCCAAAGCCCCCGCGACCACGTCGCTGCAGCGGCTTAAAGCGGTTGAGCAACGGCTTTTGGTCCATAGGCACAGCCCTTTAAAGTCGCTGACGGCCGCCTTGGCCGTCAGCACCGCGTTGGTGCCTTAGCGCACGAGCTCGTTGAAGCGCTGCTCGAGAAACGCGCTCGCCTCTGACTCAAGCTGCTCGTAGACATCGAGGAGCTTGGCGCCTTCCTTCGAAAGCGTCGAGCCACGCGCGCCGTCGCGGATGATGATGTTGTAGCCGAAGCTCTGCTCGGTCTCTTTGACGATGCGCCATGCCTTGCTGTAGGCCATGTGGATCTTTTTGGCAGAGGCGTTCAGTGATCCCGTCTCAATAATGCCGCGCAAGAGCATGGCTATTCCCTTGCCGAAGGTTCCGTCTTCCAAGTGCTTGCCCGAGTAGATGGTGATCCTGGTCTTGATCCCGAGGTGCTTCATGCTTCTCATGTACTATCTCCAAACCAATAGTGACTGTAGTAAGATTATGTGGTCGAGGACACAATTATAAAACCACATCTGAGCATTGTCGAGTCTTTCTGAATGTTTTGTATTATCTCATCAACAGATAAGGAAGTCTAGTTAATACTTGGTTACGGGGCATGAACGGATTGTGTCACATGATGAACAATTGATGGCAATGCGGCAAAAGGCCTTGCCCTTCCTTGCGCGTGCGGTGCTTCTGAGAGACCCTCGGCCAGCGAGTCGTCAGCGTCTTGTAGCCAGCCAGCCGGTCACGGCAGCCTCGAGTGACGCGGTGTCTGCGTCCACGACCTCGGTGAAGCGGACATGCTGCTCGTCGATGCCGCGCAGCCGCGTCGGCACGTCGCAGGCCCCGAAGGCACGACCCATGTGCGCGTTGAGCTCGGCGCCGCTCTTGCCTGCCGCTTCTGCGGGGAGCGGCGAGCCTGCAGGGAGGCCCTTGAGCGCACGGTAGACGTCGGCGCCGAACTTTGCCCAGTGGGCTGTAGACACGATGACCACTGGGTTGTCGCCGCGCAGGCGCTCGGCCACCTCCCAGCCAACGGCCGTGTGGGGGTCGATGAGGTAGCCATGCGCCTCAAACACGTTGCGTATCGTCAAGAGCGAGTCGTTTGAAGAGACCCAGTCCGCCGAGAAGTGCTCCCGGAGCGCAGCAAACACGTCTTTGCCCACAGAAAAGCGCCGCGTCTGCGCAAGCTCGCCCATCCAGTCCCGGATGAGCGCCGCGTCACGGCCGCTCAGCTCAAAGAGCTGACGCTCCAAGTTGCTCGAGACGAGGATGTCCATCGAGGGAGAAGGCGTGAGCACAAAAGGCCGGTTCACAATGCTGTAGGTCCCCGTGTTGATGAAGTCGGCGAGCACCCGGTTCTCGTTGCTCGCGCACAGCAGACGGTCAATGGGGACGCCTATCATCTTGGCATAATATCCTGCGAGTATGTTGCCAAAGTTCCCGGTGGGAACGCAGACGTCGATGGGGTCGCCTGCGCGCACGGAGCCGTTAGCGAGCAGCTGGAGGTATGCGCTCAAATAGTAGACCACTTGCGGCAGCAAGCGCCCCCAGTTAATCGAGTTGGCGCTTGAGAGGCTGAGCGAATGGCGTCGCAAGAGCTCTTCGTTGAACGCGGCGTCGGCAAAGGCGCGCTTGACGGCCGCCTGGCAGTCGTCGAAGTTTCCGCGAACCCCAAAGACCGCCACGTTGTTGCCGCGCTGGGTCGCCATCTGGCGGTACTGGATGTCGCTGACCCCGCCATGAGGATAAAACACCACTATGCTGATATGCTCTCGGTCAGCGAAGCCGTTGAGCGCCGCTGTGCCGGTGTCGCCTGAGGTAGCGACTAGTATGAGGTGCCCGGGGCCTTGGCCGCTCTGGCCAGCCTGGCCGCCCTGGCAGCTCTGGCCGGCCAGGGCCTCCGAGAAGAACAGCGGCAGGCACTGAAGGGCCATGTCCTTAAAGGCCGAGGTCGGCCCATGCCACAGCTCAAGGACGTGCGTGCGTGCGTCGATCGTGCGCACGGGGGCGATGGCCTCGTCGTCAAACTGCCGGCCATAGGCAGCAGACATGAGGCTGCTCACGGTCTGAGCCGGGAGGTCCACGCCAAAGCGCCGGTAGGCCTCGGTCGCAAGAGCGGCATAGGGCAGCGACGCAAGCGACGCGAGCTCCTCGCAGGCAAAGCGCGGGAGGACGCGCGGCACAAAAAGCCCGCCTCCGTCGGCGATGCCCTTGACGATGACTTCGGTGAAGGTCGGCCACGGTCCTGTTGCCTGAGACCCGCGCGTGTCGAGGTAGGTGTTGGTATAATCCATGGGATCTGTCATGTGACCATGATACCGCATCGCGCAGCCGAGCCTCCACCAAGGCCGCTACGTCACGCTCGCCGCAGCGGCGCGCACACGCATGAGGCGCGTCCAAGCCAGGGGCTTGCACAAGCGCACGGACTATGAGGAAGGATCTCGGCATGAAGTATGCCATTTGTATAATGGACGGCGCGTCAGGAGAGCCGCTTGCAGCACATGGGGGGCGAACGACGCTCGAGGCCGCCTACACCCCGCACCTTGACGCCCTGGCCAGCGCAGGGCAAGTCGGGCTCGCGCGCAACGTGCCAGAGGGACTGGAGCCGTCATCCAATGTCGCCTGCACCTCTATTTGCGGCTACGACCCGGCACGTTACCCCATCGGCCGCGGGGCGCTCGAAGGCGCCGCCCTCGGCATCAAGCTGGCCGACGACGAGGTGGCACTCAGGCTCAACCTCACGCATGTGTCGCCTGAGGGCGTCATGGTGAGCTACTCGACTGACAATATTTCGGGAGAAGACGGCCACGCACTGCTCGACGAGCTTGCCGCCGCCCTCGACGACGACACCTTCACCCTGCACGCAGGCACTGGGTTTCGGGGCATTCTCGTGGTCAAGGGACACCCCGGCCTCATGGACACGACATTTGCGGCGGCACACAACATGACCGACGAGCTGGTCGACGACTACCCTTCCTCCGGTCCTGCCGCTGGCCTTGTCGCCGCTTACTGTGCCCGCGCCCGCGAGGTGCTCGCCGCCAGCCCGACCAACGCGCGACGCGAGGCAGCGGGCAAGATGAGGTCCACCGACGTCTTCGCCTTCTGGCCAGGACAGCGCCCTGCCGGCATGGAGCCGTTCAGGCAGCTCTATGGCGTTTCGGCCGGGATGATGAGCGGCGTGGACCTGCTCAACGGCATAGCGCAGCTTTCGAGCATACGCACCTGGCACTTTGAGGGAGTGACCGACGGGCCCGACAACGACTATGCCGCGCAGGGAGAAGGCGCTTTGCGCATGCTCGAAGACGAGGCGTGCGACGTGGCGATCATCCATGTCGAGGCGCCAGACGCAGAGGGCCACGACGGCAACGCTGTCGGCAAGAAGGCGGCCGTCGAGGCCATCGACCGCGAGATACTGTCGCGCCTGCGCGCATGGGGAGAAGGCCGGCGCCTGCGCATCCTCGCCTTGCCCGACCACCCGACGCCCGTGGCGACCAAGCGGCACACGCGCGAGCCGGTTCCTTTTGTGCTCGCGGGCCCGGGCATCAGCCCGAACGGCGCCGCCAGGCTGACTGAGGGCGAGGCTGCTGCAACGGGGCTTGTGGTCGAGGAGGGCTTCAGGCTTATGTCTCACTTGCTACAATAAGGCCAGCAGCCAGCAACCGGCAGCCTGCAGCCTTGTCGCAACGGCACGCGCTCACGACAGCCTGCCTCGAAGGCAGCAGGGCGGTCGCGAGGCGCCGGGGCTTGGCGGAACAACCAACGCCTCCTGCCCAGACGCGCCCCTCAGAAGGGAAGGGTCCATGACCTCCAACAAGCGCACGACATCTGACGAGCTTGACCTGCTCTACCAGGCGCTCGCCTCTACCAACGACGCGCGCGACATCGCGCTGCTCCTAGAAGACCTGTGCACTATCCGCGAAGTCAACGAGATGGCGCAGCGCCTCACGGTCGCACGGCTCCTTTTAGACTCGTTGCCGTACACGGCCATTTCGGAGCAGACCGGCGCCTCGGCGACGACCATTGCCCGTGTGTCCAAGGCGCTCTACCACGGTGCCGGCGGCTACTCGACCGTGTTCGACCGGCTGCAAGGGCAGCGCGGCGCGCCGCTCCCGCGACCAGAGGCAGGCTGAGGACCATGGCCTTCGTGCACCTCCACAACCACACCGAGTACTCCCTGCTTGACGGGGCGACCAAAGTAGAGGGCCTGGCACTTCAGGCCAAGGAGTTCGAGATGGACGCGGTGGCCATCACCGACCACGGCTACCTCTACGGCGTGCCGGCCTTTGTTGACGCCTGCAAGAACCAGGGCGTACGGCCCATCATCGGCTGCGAGGTCTATTTCACGCCCGACGACGAGCTGCGGCGCGACCGAAAGCCCGACCTCTACCACCTTATCCTGCTCGCAAAAGACTTGGGCGGCTACCACAACCTGCTCAAGGTCTGCTCGCGCGCGGCAACCGACGCCTTTTACTACAAGCCTCGCGTGACCTTCGAGATGCTGCGCGAGCACTCGTCCGGGCTTATCGCCACCTCGGCCTGCATGGCGGGGATCATCCCCCGGGCGCTTATCGCCGACAACAAAGACGAGGCGCAGCGATGGGCGGAACGCTTTGCCGAGCTGTTCGCGCCCGGCGACTTCTACATCGAGCTGCAGGACCAGGGCATACGCATCGACCCCCTTGAGCGCAGCAAGTCGGTGGACCTCCAAGACAACGCAGGGCTCTCCATCGCGCGTGCCATCACGCAGCGCGAGCTCAATGGCCGCCTCTCCACGCTCGCCTCCGAGCTCGGCCTCAAGACCATTGCCACAAACGACCTGCACTACTTGCGCCGCGAAGACGCCACCACTCAAGACATCATGCTCTGCATCGGCACCGGGGCGCGCTTCGACGACCCCGACCGCATGCGCTTCACGAACGACCAGTTCTACATGAAATCAGAAGACGAGATGCGCAGCGCGCTTAAAGACTTCCCTGAGGCCTGCGACAACACGGTCGAGGTTGCACAGAAGTGCGACGTGCGGCTGCCGAACCACTACGTGCTGCCGGTCATCCCGCTGCCTGAGGGGGAGACAGACGACACGATGCTGCGCAAGCAGGCGCTCGCTGGGCTCGTGGAGCGCTATGGCGACCCGCTGCCGCCCGAGGTGCTCGAGCGCTTCGAGTACGAATATAAGATCATATGCCAACAGGGATTCCCTGCCTACTTCCTCGTGGTTGCCGAGTTCGTGCAATGGGCCAAAGACAACGGCGTGGGCGTCGGCCCCGGCCGTGGCAGCGCCGCAGGCTCCATCATCAGCTATGCCCTCGGCATCACCGCGCTCGACCCGCTTGCAAACGGCCTGCTCTTCGAGCGGTTCTTGTCTCTGGAGCGCGTCGAGATGCCCGACATCGACATAGACTTCGACGAAGACGGGCGCTTCAAGGTCATCGAGCACTTACGCGACTATTACGGGTCCGAGAAGGTCGCCCATGTGATCACCTACAGCTCCCTCAAGGCCAAGCAGGCCGTCGTGGACGCCGCGCGGGTCTTTGACTACCCCATCTACATCGGCCAGAAGATCTCGAAGATGATCCCGCTGCGCCAAGACACCTCGCTCAAGGCGGTACTCAAGATAGACGAGGATGAGAAGAAGAACAGCGAGCAGGGCAGCCCCGACCTCATAAACGCCTACAACGACGATCCCGACACGAAGAAGATCGTGGACGCAGCCCTTGCCCTCGAGGGAACCATTCGCGGCGAGGGGGTTCACGCGAGCGCCGTCATCATATGCCGCGACGCGGTGGTCGAGCATGTGCCCGTCAAGCTCGACACCAAAGGCGGCGTGCTCCTGACCCAGTACGACCACAAGCACAACGCCGCGCTCGGTCTTCTCAAGATGGACTTCCTCGGGCTGCGCACCTTGAACGTGCTCATGCGGGCCCGCGACTATGTGAAGGCAAACCATGGGGTAGACCTCGACATTGAAAGCTTGCCGCTTGACGACCCCAAGGTCTTCGAGCTGCTCCAGCGTGGCGAGACGGCGGGCGTGTTCCAGGTCGAGTCGCCAGGCATGACGGCGCTTTTCCGGTCGATGAACGTGGACCGCTACTCCGACGTGGTGGCCGCCATCGCCTTGTTTAGGCCAGGGCCGCTCAACTCAGGGATGGCCAAGGACTTCGTAGACCGCAGGACGCGCAAGCGCAAGGTCGAGTACTACGACGACCGCCTCGCCGACATCCTGGAGGAGACCTATGGCACCATGGTCTACCAGGAGCAGCTCATGCGCATCTCCATGCGAATGAGCGGCTTTACCGCCGGCGAGAGCGACGTAGTCCGTAGCGCGGTTGCAAAAAAGAAAATCAAGCTCATGCGCGAGGACATACGCACATGGGCTGACGGCGCCAGCGAGACCATGGAAGACCACTGGCTCAACGGAGCCGTGCGCAACGGTTACAGCCGCGCGGTGGCCCAGCGCATCTGGGACGATGTGGAGAAGTTCGCCGAGTACGCCTTCAACAAGTCGCACTCGGCGGCGTATGCCATCCTCGTTATGCAGACGGCCTGGCTAAAGGCCTATTACCCCATCGAGTTCATGGCAGCGGTGCTCTCTAGCTTCGTGGGAAAGGCCGACCGGCTCACCCACTACATCGTGTCGTGCCGCAAATGGGGCATCGCCGTGCTGCCTCCGGACGTCAACTCCTCCGGGCGCGACTTCACGCCGCTTGCCGAGGGCATCCGCTTCGGCCTCGCCGGCATCAGGGGCGTCGGCGAGGGCGCCGCCAACGTCATCATAGAGGAGCGGGAGAAAAACGGCAGCTTCAGCTCGCTGCACGACTTTGTGTTTCGCGTCCCCAACACCGCTTGCAACAAGCGTGCGGTAGAGGCGCTCGTCAAGGCGGGCGCCTTCGACTCGACCGGCTACACGCGCCGCCAGATGATGCGCTTTCTCGAGCTAGACAACCTCATGGACGTGGCGGCAAAGCGCTGGCGCGACAAGTCCGACGGACAGGTCTCGCTGTTCGACATGTTCGAGGAACAGGGTGTGGACTCGGGCTTCTCCGAAGACATACCCGCTCCTGACGGCAAGGAGTGGGAACGGCGCATGAAGCTCGGCTTCGAGAAGGAGATCCTGAAGATGTACGTCTCCGACCACCCGCTCAGCCCCTACGCCGAGGCGCTGGCGCGCGCGGGCGAGTACTCGCTGGCAGCGCTTCAAGGCGCCGAGCAGGGCGATGAGGAAGAGTTGGAGCTTAACGACGCGACTGGCTCAGAAGACGAGACGACAAGCGGCGGCGCAGGGAGCAGCGGCGGTTTTGGCCAGCGTCGCGGCAAGGTTCCGCAAGGCAAGTTGATCACCCTAGCGGGCATGGTCTCAAACCTGAGCGTACAGGTCAACAAGACGGGCAAGCGCTATGCCCGCTTCACCCTTGAGGACCTGGACGCCTCCGTTGAGGCGATTGTGTTTCCGACCTATCTGGAGCGCTGCGGCGACCGGCTTGCCGACGAGGCCGTCGTCAAGGTGCGCTGCCGCTACGAGCGCTCTGACCGCGGCTCGCAGATCCTGGTAAACGAGGTGCATGCCATCGAGCTCGACCAGGTCAAGGAGCGCCGCGCGTCCCTCGAGGTGTCTGTGCCCGTCGAGCAGTTCGACCAGCAGACGAGCGACTCGATAACCCAGCTGCTCAGGCGTTATCCTGGCTGCGACCCTGTGTCGCTTGTGGTGAGACAAGACAGCGGCGCCTGCCTGCGGGCAGAGCTGCCGCTCAAGGTTGACTCTGCCTCGCCCGAGCTGCGCTATCGGCTCATAGACATCGTGGGGGAGAGCGGCATCAAGACTGCGTGAGTCGAGGTCAGGCCGCAAGGCTGGCCGTAAGGCTGGCCGTAAGGCTGGTCGCCGTGCCTTAGGGGCGCTTGATGCCAAGGCCAAGCGCCTTGAGCCCCTGGGCGGTCAGGTCTTCGTAGAGGTCCTGGTAGGCATGCCCGTGCTCGCGCGCCAACGCGTTCACAGCATCATGCTCGGGGCGAAGCCACGGGGCGACGTAGCCCTCGTCAACTGCGCCGAGGCGCGCCATCTTAAAGGGGACTTGTCCATACGTGGTCTGGAGAACGACAACCCTGCGCTCGGTGACGACACGCTCGACGAGGCGGCGCCGCACGCCGAGGGTGCCGGTCTGCGCTACTATGTCGTGGGTGAGGCGGGCAGCGTCGGCCGGGGCGCACAAGACGCACAGCCGCACCGCCAGCCTGCCTTTTTTCATATGGATGGGCTCTTGCCACACGTCCAACGCGTTTCGAGCCAGCAAGACGTCACACGCATGGGCAAGTGCCTCAGGGCTCAGATGGTCAATGTTGCTCTCAAGCAGCATGCATCCCTCGAGGGTCAGCCCTGCCCGCGCCGCAGTCCCGCTGTCGGCGTCGGCGTCAGCGGCCGTCTGAGTCGCGGCTGGCACTGCGGCAATTGCGCGCACGACGTTCGAGCCGCCATCCAGCTCGCGCGACCCGGCGCCGTGCCCGAGTGCACAGACTTTTGCCGTGGGCAACGGGTCAAAGCTCGTCACGTTGGCCTTGACGAGCGCGGCGCCGGTGGGCGTGGTGAGCTCGCCTTCAAAAGACCCCGCACAAACAACAAGCCCCTCGATGAGGCGCGCGGTCGCAGGGGCAGGCACCGGCAGCACGCCGTGCGCGCAAAATACGGTCCCACTGCCCAGTGCCAGAGGAGTCGCATGGACGGCCTCAGGGGCCAGGGAGTCAAGGAGGCAGCTTGTGCCCACCATGTCGATTATCGAGTCTGCTGCGCCCACCTCGTGGAAGTGCACGCGGTTGACCGGCACGCCATGAATCTCTGACTCGGCGCGCGCCAGCGCCTCAAACGCAGCCAGGGCTCGCTGTGCAGCGGTTGCCGACAGCGCCCCATCGGCCTCGGCGCCCGTGATCATGTCTTGGATCTCGTCCCAATGGCGCGCCTGCGCGTCTGGCTCCTCAACGGTCAGAAAGGTGGCGGCGACACCGCCGCGCACCACGCGCTCTCGGCGTATCGTGGCACGAGGGAGCAAAGCGGATCCCAGGGCGCAAAGACTGTCAAGGCTTGCCGTGCCGAGCGTCTCACAGACCTCGAGCAAGGCTCCAAGCAGCTTGTCGCCCGAGGCGCCGGTACTGAGCTCGAGGTGGAGAATCATGGCGAGTGCTCCTCTCTGGGGGATATGCAGACAAGTCTAGACGGGGGTCGTCCAGTTGTCTACGCCTTGAGTGCTTGCGCCCGCTCTCACTGCGCTTGGCAGCGAGAGCGGGCGCGCCCGTGATCCCCCCTCTATGGCCCTCCTGGAAACTAATCCAGACGCTGCCTATTCCATGGGGGCAGGGGCAGGCAGGCCGAAACGGCAGGAGCCGGCTCGCGTCATTGGTAGCGCGCGACCAGCTCCTGGGCAGTCGCCTGCATCTGCTTGCGCAGCGAGGCAGGCTCGAGTATCTCAACATGCTTGCAAAACTGCAGCGCCCAATGCTGTATTGCAGTCACATCGGCGCGCAGCAAGACGTCTGCGTCCTTGTCCGTCTGCGCAATGATCCTCACGTCGGTGCCGAACCAGTCGAACACGTGCATGAGGTCCTCGCGGGCGACGCGGATGCGCACGTCCTCGACGGTGTCAGAGAACATGTATATATGTTCGGAAACATGCCGGGCGAGGTCGAGCTCGCCGTGCTGGCCGTCGAGTTTAGAAAGCGGCGTCGCCGGCTCATCGAGCGGCTCGATGCGCATAATGCGGTCCACGCGCAGGTTCATGAGACCTTCGTGCTCGGTGTTGTTGCAGACCAGGTAGTAGCGCCCGTTCGTAGAGGCGAGCTGGTAGGGGTTGAGCAGGTAGCGCTTCGGCTTGCCGTCGGGGCCCAGGCGCGGCTTGAGCTTCTTGTCGGTGTCGTAGGTGCCGTAGTTGCAGGCGACGCGCCGCTTTGTCCTGATCGCGGAGTCGAGCACCTCGATGATGAAGAGCAGCTCCTTGTTGACGATGCCCTTTTCGGGAAGGCTCGCGACATGCTTGACGTGCGGCGAGAAGTAGCGGTTTGAAAGCCGCTTGAGCTTGTCCACAAGGTCGCGGGACTGCTTGGGCGGGATGTGATGGGACAAAGAGATGCTGTCGATGAGCAGTCGTAGCTCGCTCGGCTCGAACTCGTGCACGTAATACCAGTTCGAGTAGATCTCGCTTGTGCCCTCTTTGCCGGTGCGCACCGTTGTGGTGTAGGCGATGTTGAAGCCTTCCTCAACAAGGCTCACCAAATTGCGCTTGACGCTTTTGCGGTCCACGATCATCTGATAGTCGGACTCAAGGATGTCCATGATGTCTTTTGCGCTCAGCGTGTGCTCGGCGTCAGTGCGCTCCTGGAGTATTCTCAGGATGTTGATAGGCATCATTTTTTTAGGCTGGCTGTCATTCATGTTGGTACCTCCCCAGTGCGACGGCGCACACTGCATCTAACTCAAAAACTGAAAACCCCAAACAGACGATGTACGACTTTTAGTATAGCGCAATGTTCAAAGGCGTGAGTGCGCCAAGGGTGTTAAACACATAAAGAATCCATAACGGTTACGGTACATTTTTGTCATAACGCCTGGCTGTGTCGCCCCGCATAGGGTCGCCTGTGTTTACGTAATGTCACTCATTCAGTATGGTTTTTGCTACGTCAGGAAACTTACGGCATAGCCATTTCAGGACCTCAATCTGGTCTGAGCTAGTTGCTCTTCTGACCTGAACTAATAGCTTTTCTCGTGATGGCCTGTCAAGAGTCAGGTTCGCTGCACCTTCATTACATATGCTGCACAACGCACGAAGATTCGACGTCGCATCGGTGCCACCCATGCTCTTGTCGATTATATGCCCTATATGAAGGCGCGTTTTCCTGCTTGGGTCATACGGATGTGGTTCGCCTGCAACAGCCCCACACATTTGACACGTAAAACCATCTCTGTCAAGCACAAAAGCCCTGTTCTCCTTGCTAATGTTTCGTACAGACGAAGGCTTTGGCGACTCGCTGACAAGAATATACTGCCCAGGTTTCAAATCTGAGCGATCATTATGAGTGAGAATCTGATAACCTTCTTCATTCCGCAATTCTCAAATCCGCCGTGCCCACTCACTTGTGCCGCCCGATGCTTCTTGAAGTTCCTTTGCGTTCAAAATTTCACCAATATGGTCAAGAAAGAAGTAGCGCAGTTTGCTTCGCGCACCGTTACTCATACCGCTCTCTTTTCTACTGCATGAGCCGCCCCCTTATAGAGAGCCTCTTGGATTGACACGGCAATGGCTCGCGCAACAGGAGGCGGAAACGCGTTGCCCACCTGCTTGTAAGCCGCAGTTTTCTTCCCTGCAAACTCCCATTCAGCCGGAAATCCCTGAAGAAGACCCACCATCTTAACGGTGAGCCGCGGGGCTCCCACAAACCCAGGCATTGGCGCGTCATCAGCAATCCCTCTGCCGTCTACGCCCAGTTTTTCCCATGCCTGCCTGGCTCTTGTTGGCCCGAGGTCGGGACCGCCGTGTTTTTTGCTGCCGCCGACTATAGTTGGAGCGATGCCCGCTGCCTTTTTCGCCCAGGCTGCGGCACCCTCCCAACCATGCTTTTGCATTTCTGTGAACAACAGCTGACCGACGTCGGGTGGTGGCGAAACGGATCCAAGCGGCCAGGTATAAAAGTTAGCATATTCGTTTTTTAATGCCACAAGAACTGTTCGCGTGCGCCGCTGCGGCACTCCATACTGGTTGGCTTCTACCAAGTTCCAGAAGCAGGCATAGCCCATTTTGTGCAGTTCTTGTACGATGGCAGCACGATAGCTGTCGAATTTCTTAAAAAAGAGACCTCTGACGTTCTCGAGCATTATTGCCTTCGGGCAGCATTCCCCCACCAGCCTGATCGCATCGGGGAACAGGTCGCGCTCGTCGTCTTTTCCCAGCTGCTTGCCCGCAACAGAAAACGGCGGACAAGGGACTCCGCCGGCCAACAAGTCAATAGCATAATATGGTTTGGCCGAGAAAGCCTTGACATCGCCTTCGATGATATTCCAATGTGGACGATTGGCTCGCAAGGTTGCGCAGGCATGCGGGTCGATTTCTACCAGCGCGGCATGTCGAAAGCCTGCCTGTTCCAGTCCAAGTGCCTGGCCGCCTGCTCCCGCGCATATCTCAATGGACTGCAAGCCTGACTGTTCTAAGTTCCTGCTCATATACCCAATCTCCTGCATTAGTGCGCGTGTTGCCATTAGTATACCTGAAACCCTTCGGCAGCCCAGGGTGCCTGATATCCCATGCCTGATATCCCCTGCATGTTAATCCAAAAGGGAGACGCACTGGATCGTTCGAGTAGGCTCGTTGCACGTGAGCACAAGCCAAAGACATGCGTCAACGAACAGTATACGGGCATATACCGTTGTTTACGGGCGGATGGCGCCTTGTGCTATACTCGAATGCATGCGAAAGGACAAAACTGGCTCAAGCGACGCGAGCAACGGCTACTCAAAGAGGGATGCCCGCTCGGCGAGAGGCCCTGAGGGGCGTCTGAGCAACCGAACAAGCAAACAAAAACAGGAATGGCCAAACGACGATCGCGTGTTCGTTGACGACGGGTCTGCGCCTTGGGCGCACGAGTCGGCCGAGTCGGTTCGCGATCGCGCACGCAAGCGGAGCGGTCATGCCGGAACGGGGATGCGCCTGCGCACCAAGGTGATAATATGGATAGTCGGCGCGGTGGTCTGCCTTATCGCCGCCATCGGCATCTCTGCAGCAGTCTTTATCTCTCAGATAAATAATGCCATCCACACGTCGAGCCTTGGCGCCTTCGATCTCGAGAGCCTCAACAAGGTGCTCGTGAAGCCCGAGCGCACCGACGAGCCCTTCTACGTGCTCATCGTGGGATCCGACACGCGCGTGAGCGGCACGTCCGGGAACTCCGACTCGCTCATGCTGTGCCGCATCGACCCGTCCAAGCCGCAGGTCACCATACTCTCCATACCACGCGACACCGAAGTGCAGATCGAGGGCCATGGAACGAAGAAGATCAACGCCGCCTATGCCTACGACGGCGCTGCTGGCGCGGTGGCAGTCGTCTCGAAGCTCTGCGACGTCGACATCGCCCATTATGTGGAAGTGGACTTCAACGGCGTCGTCTCGCTGGTCGACAGGCTTGGCGGGGTGTCGGTCAAGGTGCCGGTGACGGTCGATTTCGAGGGCATTCACCTTGATCCGGGAACACAGACGCTCGACGGACGACAGGCGCTCGTCTTCAGCCGCTGCAGGAACTACCCGATGGGCGACTTTCAGCGCGTCGTCAACCAGCGACTGCTCATGCAGGCAGTCGCCAAGCGCGTGCTCTCGGCCTCCATCATCGACATGCCCGGCCTGGTCTCGTCGTTGGCCGAATGCGTCGGGACCGACCTTGAGGCGACCGAGGCCATCGACTTGCTGCTGCGCCTGCAAGGAATGAGCGCCGACAGCATGTACCTCGACACGGTCCCGTCGTATCCCAACTATCATGACGAAGTCTCATACGTGGCCATCGACGTGCCGGCGTTTGACGCCATGATGGCCCGCGTCGACGCAGGCCTTCCCCCTACAGAAAAAGACGGCGAGAACGTCGCATTGAACAACGTGGTGCAATAGCGCGGGATAAAGACTGGCAAGCGTGCTAGTGCACCTTGCCTCCTGGCTTGCGTTGCGCCCGATGCAGCGCGCGCAGGATGCTCGAGTCGATTGCCAGAATGGGCAGCTCAATGAGCGGCCCGATGACAAGCGCCAAGGCGATGAGCGGCTGGTCGGGAAACGCGACAACGGCTATGGCGAGCGAAACGGGGGAGTTGCGCGCCGATGTGGTGAACAGGAGTGCCGCCTTGTCGGCTGGCGGCATGTGCAAGACCGTGCCGACGGCCATGGCTAACAGCAGCGCCCCCACAAAGAATACAACCAAAGGCACAAAGAGCTGACCAAAAAGAGCGAGGTTTAGCACGAGCAGTGTGCTTTGCGACGCGAACATGGCAACCACCGCCAGGCAAAGGAGTGCGAGTTGAAGGTCGTCTCCGCGCCGGATGAAAAACGCCGCTGCCGGCTCATTGCGACCGACTCTGCGCAACAGCAGCTTTAAGGCGTTGGCGGCTGCGAAGGGGACGACCAAGACCATGACGACGCTGAGGAGCATCTGCGTAGGAGCAAAGGCGGCTGTGCCGCCCATAAAAACCCCGAGGTACAGCGGCATGAGCAGGATCTGCAGCACGAGGTTCATCGGCAGCACCGAGGCGCCGAGCGGCACGTTGCCTCGGCTGAGTCCCGTGAATATCAGGTACCAGTCGGTGCAAGGCGTTGCCAGCAGCATCAACAGGCCTATCTGAAGGTCGAGGCTTTCGGCGAGAAACGCCTTGCCGAGCAGGAACGCAAAAACCGGAACCCAGACGAAGTTGATTGCCAGTGCAGCAACCGAGAACCTTAGGTTGGCAAACGACTTCTGGATGTCGCGGATGTCCACACACGAGAAGGCCACAAAGAGCAGTGCCATTAAAAAGACCTCAATCAAGGCTGCAGCGTTATTCGCGACCAGGGCTGCTTGCCCGGCCAGCACGCCTACCAAGGCAGAAGCGACTATCCAGACCGGCTGTAGTTTTGACAAAATGCTCATGCGCCCAGTATAGATGGCCAGGGTAAACGTGACGACGCGTCATGGTTAATGCGATACAGTGATGGTTTGACGCGTCTGCCGGTCCGTGCGCAGCGGCTGTCAAAACACAGGGAGGTGTTAACGGTGGCGAACTATGGTGCGAAGAAGCGGGTGCCCTGGTGGGTGTATTGCGTGCTTTCTCCGGTCATTCCCACAGCGTGGTTCGTTTTTTGCGGCAGCTCGGGGCTTGATGACACGGGGTGGTTGGTGTTGTCGGACTTCTTTCTCGGCAGATCGATCCCGCTGTTGCTGTTCTTGTTTATCGGGCTGGTTCTCTTTGTTGTTCAAGGCGCGTTGGTAGGGTGCCCATACAAACGCTCGAAGACGACTTCAGCTTCAACAAGGCGCTGAAGGTAGTCATAGACATTGCCTTGGTGCTGACTCTTATCTCCATGATCCTCATGGTGTTGTTCGTCATGACGGACTCGTCAACGTCAAGTAGTTCTTCCAGCTGATATAGATATTATTACTACTATTATTAAGAGAAATAAATCAAAAGCTATTATAGTATAACAGCTCCTTCAAGCTCAAGCAGCCAGGTCTTGCGCTCAAGGCCGCCTGCGTATCCGGTCAGGCTCCCGTTTGAGCCTATCACGCGATGGCAGGGGATGATGATCGAGATAGGGTTGTGCCCGATGGCCCCTCCCGCTGCGCGAGCAGACGCTTGCTGCGTCCCAAGCCGTTGCGCGACGGTTTGCGCCACTTGACCGTAACTGGCAACTTCTCCATAGGGGATCTCGCAAAGCGCGCGCCAGACCTCTTGGCGATAGGCGCTCCCTCGCGGCGCAAGCGTGAGCGCAGCAGCGTCAGGTCGCTCGCCCGCAAAGTAGCGGTCAAGCCACTGCACGGCCTCCCTGAGCGCGGGGGCATCGGCGTTTTGCGTCATGGCCAGCCCAAGGGTGCTGCCGTGATACTTTTGTCCCGACAGCCACAGGCCCAAAAGGCCAGTCTCGTCGCATGCCAGGGTCAACTCGCCAACAGGTGACGGGCAAACGGTTGAGCTGATCATGCGTGTCTCCTTGTCTGTGCATAGTGCTGCGTGTCGGGTTTGTCCACCGCTTGCTCCAGCGAGTTCCAAAGGCTGAGCGTCGCGTAACTGCGCCATGGCCGCCATGCCTGCGAAAGTGCCAGGATCTCGTGGGGCGAGCGCGGCGCGAGCGCGCGCCTGATGCCGACGTCTGTCTCCATGAAGGCGTCTGGCCACTCCATGGCGCGCAGGGCGATGTACTGCGCCGTCCAGTTGCCGATGCCCTTGATGCCCGTGAGCTTTCGTGTCTCCTCTTCTGGGCAAACGCTCAGCCCGAGTTCGATCTCATGGTTGATGACGGCTCTGGCCAGCTCATAGATGCTGCGCGACCGCGCAGAGGTTATGCCGAGAACGCCCAGCCTGTCTTCAAGGGGCGCCTGTTTGGCAAGCAGGTCTTCAGGAGACGGGAACAGGTGCGTGAGTCCGTCGATCCCCGTGTCTGTTGGCGTGCCGCAAGCCTGCGCCACTCTGCGTGCGAGCGTGCTCGCGGCTTTTACGGTGACCTGTTGGCCGAGGACCGCCCTTGTCGCCATCTCAAAGGTGTCGAAGCAGCCGGGCACGCGCGTGCCGAGGACGCAAAGCCCCGGGCGGATGCGGTTCATCACGTGCAGCACGTCATAGATGGCCGCAGGGTCGCAGCGCACGTCAAACAAGCGCTTGACGCGTGCGAGGACTTCAGGGATCACGGGGAGAAGCCCCTCGCTCACCGTGACGCTGAGCAGCCCGTCGTCGGGGAGGTTGGCGACGCGCAGCCAGCCGCAGGCCTCATGGCCGTGGTCGGTTGTCAGGCGCACCGTGCGCGCGTATTCTCCCTGCTCGACCTTCTCCACGCCGCCTATGGCACGCGCGGCCAAGAACGCGAGCATGTGCTCCCAGGGGTAGGGAGGACGATACGCCAGCGACACGACAAGCCCGTCAGGCTGCTGCTTGTCCGCGCCCCGTTGTCGCCTGAGCGCTGTGGGCGTGAGGCGGTAGCGATTCCTGAACAAGTCGTTGAACCTGCGCAGGCTCCCGAACCCTGCGGCCATCGCCACGTCGAGCACCGACAGGTCTGTCTCGACCAGAAGGCTCTTGGCAAGAAGCAGCCTGCTGGTTTGGAGGAACTGCGTAGGCGAGACGCCGTACTCTGCGGCAAACAGTCGGCGCAGTTGCCGCTCTGAGCAGCCGACCTGCCCCGCTACGTCCCTGATGCGCATGCCGCTTGTGCAGCCGCCCTCGAGAATGCGCGCGGCGGTGTAAGCGGGGCGAGAGTCGCAGCGCGTGGCCGGCGTCCCGGGCGCGCGCTCTGGCCGGCACAGCAGGCAGGGGCGATAACCGGCCTGCTCGGCCTCGGCGGCACAGGAGAAGAAGCGGCAGTTCTCAAAAAGCGGCATCCTGGCCCTGCAGACCGGGCGGCAGTATATGCCTGTGGACGTGACTCCCACAAAAAAACAGCCGTCGAAGCGAGCGTCTTTTGCCTTGAACGCCGAGTACAGGCTTGCGTCATTCTGCCGCATCGCGCCTCATCCTCCCTCAAGTGGGCTTTCGGGTCACTTGTTGTATGCCATCGTGCAGCTCGAAGACGATTGTACGCGCTGCGACGCAACAATACTCGCCGTTTTTGGACAAGGTCTTCCTTGCTTGAGGCAGCGCCAGCGTGACAG
>JAITHV010000015.1 GCA_031279835.1 Coriobacteriales bacterium | reverse complement strand
GCAACTGGGTGCCGTTCTTGTCCGTCCTCGTGCTCTTTGCCCTGCTCTACTTGCTGGGCATTGCTGCCGCCTTTGCAAGGCTCGCCGTCGTCAAAGACACGGGGCCAGCGACCGAACGTTAGCCAAAGCGGCTCCCCGTGCGGCGCAAGCGCCGTGTCACAGCCTGCTGCGTGACTTGAGGGCGCGCGCAATCTCGCGGTCGCTGTCGCGTCGTGCGATCGTGTCACGTTTGTCGTAGGCCTTCTTCCCTATCGCAAGCGCGAGCTCGACCTTGACGCGCCCTTCGGGAGAGAAGTACAGCGAGAGCGGGACGAGCGCATAGCCCGCCAGCTTGGACTTTTGCTCCAGGTAGCGAACCTGCTTCTTATGCAGCAGCAGCTTGCGCACGCGGTCAGGCTCCTGGTTGAAGCGGTTGCCATGGCTGTAGGGACGGATGTGCAGTCCATGCAGCCACGCCTCGCCCTGGCGCACCAGCACAAAACTGTCGGTGAGCTGCCCGCCGCCCTCGCGCAGCGAGCGAACCTCGGTGCCCGTCAACACGATGCCCGCCTCATACGTCTCGTCCACATGATAGTCGTGGCGCGCCTTGCGGTTGGCGGCGATGGCCTTCCTCTTGTCTGTCTCTTTGGCCTTGCCCATGCGGTGCGGCTCCTAGCGGGGGATAAAGTCGGCCGACTCGTCGAGGTCGAGCACAAAACGGGTGAGGATTCTTATCGCGTGGTCGAGGTCCGCGAGCTTGAGCACCTCGGTGGGCGTGTGCATGTAGCGCAAGGGTATGGAGACAAGCCCTGCCACCTTGCCCCCGCGTGAGAGCTGGATGGCATTGGCGTCGGTGCCCGTGGCGCGGGCCTCAGGGCCTATCTGATAAGTCGACTTGGTCTTGGCCGCCGCGTCTATCAACCGTTCGAACAGCAAGGGATTGATGTTTGGCCCGCGTGCGATGATCGGCCCTTTGCCGCAGACGGCCTCTCCGTGCTTGCGCTTGTCGATGTCGGGGTAGTCGGTGGCGTGCCCCACCTCGGCGCTTATGCCGATGACCGGGTTGACGCCATAGGCCGACGTGACGCCGCCGCGTAGGCCGATCTCTTCCTGGACGGTGCCAGCGGCGATGACGTCGCAGCGCGCGCGACCGGCCTTTTTGACCTCCTCAAGCACGCGCACGGCAATCCAGACGCCGAGCTTGTCGTCAAACGCGCGCGCCACGGCATAGCCGTCGCCAAACTCCTCGAAGCCGACGCCGTAAGTGATGGCGTCGCCGATGCGAATGCGGCGCTTCGCCTCCTTGCCGTCAAGGCCGACGTCGATAAACAGCTTGTCGGCAGACGTGACCTTCTTGCGCTCGTCGGGGTCGATGAGGTGAATGGGCTTGCGGCCCATCACGCCCCGCAGCAAGGCCCCGCACCCGGTTTCGGTGCCTTTAGACGCGTTTGCGTCTCCTGTAGCATATACATTTACTCGTGTTCCTGGCAGGATGGCCGCGTCAACGCCCCCGATGGCCTCGAAGCTGATGAAGCCCTCGTCGCTAATGTACTTGACCATCATGCCCACTTCGTCGATGTGACCGGCGATCATGACGCTCGGCGCGGCGCCGGTGCCCTTGAGAGTGGCATGCACGCTGCCGAGCACGTTGGTCTCTACTGTGTCTGCCGTCGATGCAAGACGCTCGCGCAGGATTCTGGCCGCAGGTGCCTCGAAGCCTGAAGGAGAGGGCGCTTCGGTCAGTGCTTTGAGAAACTCGAGGTCTTTTTTGTTCATGGTGCTTCCTTCTCTTCGAGCGTGGTCGAGGACGCGTGGTTGTCGCCACGAGGCTCTTGATAGTCTAGCAGAGCCTTTGCGTGCGGGTCAGTGGGCGTCTTGGCTAGCTGTTGCGGAACAACAGGTAGCCGCCCTGGCCTGCCGAGTAGCCGAGCACGTCAGGCTCGTTGGCCGACTCAAAGACGTCAGTGGGCAAGAACGTCACAGAGAAGCGCGTGCGGCTGTCGGTCAGCTGGTCCCAGTCCGCGATGATGCTGCGGGCGAGAGCTGCGCACTCCTCGTCGTCGCGTCCAGCACGGTCCAAAGCGACGCTCACGCGCAAAAACGCGACTTCTTTAAGGTCGAGCGTGTGGAGAAACCGTGCAATCGAAGGGTTTGCCCTCCAGGACTCATAAAGGTGTGAGTCCTGCGTGCTCATGCTCGCATACTTGTAGCGCTCGGTGTAGGGGGCCAGGCACCCCTCAAGCGCCTCACGGCATTTTTCTGACACCAGCACGTGCAACAACGTGTCGGTGATCATGTAACTCGCTGGATCGGTGGCTGGCTTGTCGCTGCTGACTGCCTGGATGTACACGGTGAAGTCCCTGCCCTCGCAACTGACCGCATACAGCGCGGGCGGCGCCAGCTTGATCGAGGACGCGTCGCCGCCGGCTGCAGCAAGCAGGGCGTCGCGATCGACGGCCTGTATCTCGAAGCCGCTGATGCCGTAGCGCCCCTCAAGATAGCTTATGGCAGCCTCAATGCGGTCTGTGTCGCGAGACTCAGGCTGCTCCATGGTCTTTGTGACAAACAACACGACGACCGCTGCTGCCGTCAGAGTCACGAACAAGGCAGTGACGAGGCGGCTGAGCTTCGAAGGCTTGCGCCTTTGCGGAGTGTCGAGGGGAGCGACGAGCGACCCGTCGTCCTCGTCATACTCGAGCGGTGCGCCCGGGTACTCCTCGCTCATTGCAGGCCAAACCGGAGCTCGTGGCGAGTCACATCCACTGACTCGAGTACAACACGCACTTGCTGCCCCAGGCGAACGCAACGCTGCGTGGCCTGGTCTGCCCAGCGTTGTCGCGTGGCCTCGTACGCGAAGTCGCCCGGGAGCTTGTCGGCGGGGACGAATCCTTCGGCATGGGTCTCGTCTTCTCGCACGAACAGCCCATGGCTGTTCACGCCGCTGACGCAGCCGCCAAAACGCTCCCCCACTCGGTCAGCGAAGAACTCACAGAGCTTGGCCTTCACGGCCTCGGAAGTAGCAGCCTCCGCCTCGCGCTCGGTGTCGGACGAGTGCTCGCATATCCATTCCAGTTGCTGCAACATGCCTGCCGTCGCCTTCTCAAGACGCGGGCGCGCGTCAAGCAGTCGGCTGACGGACCCATAGCCTTCTTGCCCTGCAAGCAGGTGCAGCTTGAGCAGCCGGTGGGCCATGATGTCGGGATACCGGCGGATGGGCGAGGTAAAGTGGGCATAGGCGTCAGACGCCAGCCCGTAATGCGTGGTGAACCTCGGGAGGTAGACCGCGCGCCGCATGGCACGCAGCAAGAGCGTGGCCACGAGGTCGTGCTCTGGCCTCCCTCGACTCGCGCTCACGAGCTGCTGTACCTCAAAAGAGCTCAGGGGCGCGCCCGACGTGGCATAGCCGAACTCCTGCAAAGTTGGCAGCAGCTCTTCAAGGGTGGCGGGCAGCGGCTCGTCATGGACGCGGTAGACAAACGGCGACCCAGCACTGAGCATAAGCGTGGCCACCGACTCGTTCGCGAGGATCATTGCCTCTTCGACTAGTGAGGTCGCGCGGTTCTTCGTGCGAAGCCGCACCCCACAGACCCTGCCTTCTGCATCGATCTCGAGCTTTGTCTCTGCCTTGTCAAAGTCTATGGCCCCACGCTTGAGCCTTCGGGCGGCCAAGGTTTGAGCAAGGCGGTCGAGCACCACGAGCTTGCTTTTTAGACCAGCAGAGAGGTTGCCGCCAGGGCCGTCGGGGCCGTCGGGGCCGCCAGGGCCGTCGGGGCCGTCGGGGCCGCCTGCGATGCCTCCCGCAGTGCCTTCGAGCACTTCGAGCACTTCGTCATAGACAAGGCGAGCGCGAGAGCGGATCACTGAGGGATACACGGCGACATGCTCGACGACGCCGTCTGGGCGCAGGGTCATCTCCACCGTCATGGCCAAACGCTCGGCGCCCGGCCGCAGAGAGCACAGTTCTTCTGAGAGCGCGGCAGGCAGCATGGGGATGACGCGCCCCGGCAGGTAGACGCTCGTGCCCCGACGACGCGCGTCGAGGTCGATGGCGCTCTCCCAGGGCACAAAGGCCGACACGTCGGCGATGTGGACGCCAAGATGCAGCATGCCGTCAACGTATTCCGCCGAGAGCGCGTCGTCATGGTCGCGCGCGTCAACCGGGTCTATGGTGAAGGCAGTCAAGTCGCGCAGGTCGCGCCGCTCAAGCGCTGCCTCAAGCTTGGCCTCAAGAGATGCAGCAAGTACTGTCGCAAGCGGCTCATTCCCGACGCCAGCGACGGCTCCTTGAGCGGCCAGCAGCTCGGACTGCTCGAGCGAGGCGCGCGAGAACTCCGTCTCGAGCTTGTGGCGACGGATGATGGCCTCAAGCTCAAGCCCCTGATCGCCCTCATGGCCAAGCACTGCCTCAATGAACCCGCAGGCAGGCTGCCTGCTCGTCGGATACACGGTTATGCGCGCCTCTACGAGGTCGCCCGCCCTGCAATCGACACTCCGGCCGTCCGAGACAACGAACAGGTCGCGGTCTAGGGACTTGTCCAAGGGGCGCACGACGCGCAGGCCGTCTGTCTCATGCAGCGTGCCGACAACCGTGGCATGGGCACGCTCGACGACGCGAAACACCGAGCCGAGCATATCGTGCGTGCCGGCACCGTCTCCCCTCCACGCCCGTCTCGTGGCCTGGTCGCTCTCGGGGGAGCTGCCTGCCTGCACACGACGGCGCTCTTCAAGCCGACGCAGGCGCACTACCTCCACGAGGTCGCCGTCCATCGCGCCGTTGAGGCAGCGCGGCAAGATGAAGTACGGACCTTCGGGAGTCTCTACAAAGGCATAGCCGCGCCTGGCCACATGCACGACCCCGACGCTGTGGGGCGCGTACGCGCGACGGCGGCCCTTGCCCTTGCCTGTGTGCCCTGAGTGTTGTTTGCGTGAGCGACCCATGACATCTCGGCTTTATCCCAAAGCGCCTCGCTGGCTGACCGGAGGCCTAGACCCTGAGGTAGCGGCGCATCGCCCACATCGAGCCGAACAGTCCAATGATGAGCCCCACCACAAGCAGCAGGGCGTAGACCTGCCAGAAGTCCATGTTGGGCAGCCAGGATATGAGCATGCGAATCTGCGGCAGGAAGCTTGAGACGAGCAGCCAGATGACAAGGATGGCCAGCCCCGCGCCCACGAGCGCCTGAAGCGCCCCCTCCATGATGAACGGGCCGCGTATGAAGCCGTTCGAGGCGCCCACGAGACGCATGATGGCTATCTCCTTGCGGCGCGCGAGGATGGCAAGGCGAATCGTGTTGTTGATGAACACAAGCGCGACGAATATCAGCATGACCACCAAGGCCACCGCCACGATGCGCACGGTGTTCGTCACCGCGAACAGCTGGTCCACTATCTGCTGGCCGTAGCGCAGCGAGTCCTGGGGCTTGTCGGGCTTCTCGACCACGCGCATAAAAATGCTCTGTGCGCTTATCTGCTCCACGACGCTCTTGACTTTCTCAGGGTCGCGCAGCTCCACGTCAAGTGACGCGGGCAGCGGGTTAGAGCCAAGCTGCTCGATGATGTCGGGGTTGGACATCTGCTTGAAGTGCTCGAGCGCCTCATCCTTGCTCACAAACCGCACCGAGGCGACCTCTGGCTGGCTGGTGATAAAGGACTGCAGCGCGTCAATGTCTGACTTGGAGGCGTTGTCGTTGAGGAAGACCTGGATGGACACCTGGTCTTCAACGCCTTGCAAGACACGCTCCACAATGAGGCTCATCACCATGAACACCCCGATGACGAGCAGCGAGAGGAAGATAGTCACGATGGCGCCAAAAGTCGTGCCGAAGTTCTTCTTTGAGTTGCTGAGCGCCTCTTTGATGAAGTAGAAGATACTACGCATCGTCCCCGTACACCCCCTTGTGCTGGTCGCGGACAAGGTAGCCGTTCTCGAGGGCGACTACGCGCTTGCGCATCGAGTCCACCATCTCGCGGTCGTGGGTGGCCACCACGATAGTGGTTCCCGTGCGGTTGATGCGGTCGAGAAGTCGCATGATGCCGAGCGAGGTCTGTGGGTCGAGGTTGCCCGTGGGCTCGTCGCATATGAGCATAGGCGGGCGGTTGACGATGGCGCGGGCGATGGAGACGCGCTGCTGCTCGCCTCCCGAGAGCTGATCGGGGTACTTGTCGGTCTTGTCCTCAAGCCCGACCAGGCGCAAGACCTCTGGCACCTGCGTGCGAATGATATGCTTGGACTTGCCGATGACCTGCAAAGCAAACGCGACGTTTTGAAACGCCGTCTTGTTGGGCAAGAGCTTGAAGTCCTGGAACACACAGCCTATGTTGCGGCGCAGGTACGGGACGCGCCACTTGCGCATCTTGGTGAGCTCTTCGCCGGCAATGAGGATGCGGCCAGACGACGTGACGAACTCATGGTTGATAAGTCGGATAAACGTCGACTTTCCTGAGCCCGAGTGCCCGACGAGGAAGACGAACTCGCTCGGGTAGATCTCAAGCGAGATGCTGTTGAGCGCTGGTTTTTGCTGTTGGGTCGGATACACCTTCGACACCTTGTCAAAGACGATCACTGGCCGCACGCCCGGAGCATGCGATGACTCGTCGCCCCCCCGGCGTCCGAAGAGGTGCGAGCGACGGGCGGGAGGCTCATGTGATGCTGATGGCGCAGGCGGCGCGGCTGGCGCAGAGGGAGCAGGCACAGCGGAGGCGAGTGAGGGAGAAGCAGTCCGCGCGTCAAACGGCATGGCCGTCGGGTCAGGTATGGCATTGAGCGCGCCGGAGGCAGAAAGCACTCCCGATTGGCCGACCTGGCCTGCTTGACTTGAGAGGGGATGCAGTTGCGCCGAGGATGATGCTGTTCCTTGCAGGCTCTCAGAAGCCGGCGCGTGCCACTGAGGCTCTTGTTGATCGACCACGTTCACTCCGTTCGATTAATCGTTGGTTCTTGCGGGAGTTTGAACCTGTCATCCGAACACACGAAAACCTGACGCTCAGCCAGAAGCAACGGATCGTCAGGGCGGACAACTTTTCTATTTTACCACAGCGTCAATGATCGCCTGTGCGTCAAGACGGTACAGCGCGAACAGCTCCTCAAGGTCGCCCGACGTGCCAAAGCAGTCCTGAACGCCCACACGCGCAAGCGGCTTGCGCAACAGCTCGAGTCCCTGCTCGACCAACAGCTCTGCGACAGCAGAGCCGAGCCCGCCGATGACCGAGTGCTCCTCGCACGTGACCACGGCACCGGTCTTGCGCGCGCTCGCGAGAATGAGCGGCCCGTCCAAAGGCTTGACCGAGAAGGCGTCGATGACCTCGGCCGATACGCCTTCCTCGGCTTCCAGACGCTCTGCCGCTACCAGCGCTTGAGCGACCTCTGCGCCACAGGCAACAAGCGTCACGTCACTGCCCTCGCGCAGCACGCATGCTGACCCTATGTTGAGCCTGGCAGCTGATGCCTCGTCATAGAGCAGGGGCAGGTCAACGCGCCCCATGCGGACATATACCGGGCCGGGGACTTGACACGCAAGCGTCAGGGCCCGACGCGTGCTCTCGTAGTCGGCGGGCACGAGCACCCGCATGCCAGGCAAAACCCGCATGAGCGCAAGGTCCTCAACCATTTGGTGGCTGCCGCCGTCAGCGCCAACGCTGATGCCTGCATGCGTGGGGGCTATCTTGACGTTCAAGCCTGCATAGCACACGGTGTTGCGGATCTGATCGTAGACGCGCCCTGTGCCGAACACCGCGAACGAGCCCGTGTACACCGTCATGCCCGCAAGCGCAAGCCCCGCAGCGACGCCGATCATGTTTTGCTCGGCGATGCCCACGTTGACATGGCGCCCAGGGGCCACAGCGGCAAGCTTGGCAGTAGTGGTAGACCCGCTCAAATCTGCGTCTACAGCGGCGATGTCGCAGCCCGCCTCGAGCAGCTCCACGAGGGTCGCGCCGTAGGCAGAGCGGGTAGACTTCTTCACCAACACGGCGACATGCTCGCTCATCGTGACTGCTCCTGACCTTGTAGCTCTGACAATGCGACCGCGCATTGCTCGGCGGAGGGAGCCTTGCCATGCCAGCCCGCCTTGTCTTCCATGAAGCTCACGCCCCTGCCTTTGACGGTGTGGGCGACAATGACGGTCGGGGCCTGGCCAGCGGTCGGGGCCTGGCCAGCGGCAGTTGCCTCGTCAAACGCCTGCTTGAGGGCGCCTGCGTCATGCCCGTCGCAGCTGACAGCCCGCCAGCCAAACGCCGTGAACTTCGCGGCAAGGTCGCCGAGTCCGACCACTGAAGAGACCGGGCCGTCAATCTGCAGGTTGTTGCTGTCGACCACGGCGATGAGGTTGCAGAGTCGTTGGTGGGCAGCGAACATAGCCGCCTCCCAGACCTGGCCTTCTTGAAGCTCGCCGTCGCCCAGCAGCACAAAGACGCGAGACGCCGCGCCGCGCGACAACAGCCCGTACGCAAGCCCTGACGCGATCGAGAGCCCTTGTCCGAGCGAGCCGGTCGAGACCTCGACG
>JAITHV010000083.1 GCA_031279835.1 Coriobacteriales bacterium | reverse complement strand
GCGGGCAGCGGCGAGAGGTAGTCGGAGGAGGAGGAGGAGGAGGAGGAGGAGGAGGAGGTGGTGGTGGTGGTGGTGGAGGAGGGGGAGTTGGAGGGGGAGGATGCGGCGGCAGAGGCAGTGGCGGAGAATCCCTCGGCGTCGGTCACGTAGGCGGCGCCCTCGGTGGGCGCGAGCAGCCCGGCCGCCACGCGCAGCAAGGTGGACTTGCCGGATCCGGTGTGCCCGACGACCAGGGTCGTGCTCCCTGGCCGGACGCAAAGATCCACGGCACCGAGTGCTGGGTGCTTGCAGCCTGCGTCGGCGTCATAGGCATACGAGGCCTGCTCAAGCACCAAGGCCGCCTGCGAGCCTAGCCGCGCCTGCGAGCCTAGCCGCGCCTGCGCGCCTAGTCGCGCCTGCGCGCCTGGCCGCGCCGAAGACGCGCTCGCCGACGCTGCGGCACTGCGCGTGGGCGCCAGCGGGCTGCGCACGGGCGCCTCCACGGCAAAGCGCGCGACGAGTCGCGGGGAGCGCATGAAGTCGTCGGGGCCTCCGGCGAACACGACGCCCCCGTCGTCAAGGACGACCAGCTCGTCTGCGTCGAACGCCTCGTCAAGGCTATGGGTAACATGCAGCACGCCGGCCCCGTCGCGCACCAGGTCGCTCATGGCCGTGAGCACCTCGGCGCGCCCACGGGCGTCGAGCATGGCCGTCGGCTCGTCGAACACCACGTAGCTGGGGCGCATTGCGAGCACGCCCGCAATCACGAGACGTTGCTTCTCTCCCCCGCTCAAGGTGTTGGGGTCGCGCTGCTCCTTGCCCACGAGGCCGACGGCGGCAAGCGCGTCGGCAACGCGGGCGCGGATGTCGTCAGGCGCAAGCCGCAGGTTTTGTGGTCCAAAGGCCACCTCGTCAAATACCGACGTCGCCACAATCTGAGAGTCGGGGTCCTGCGAGACAATGCCACAGAGCTGGCGCAGGGCGCGCCGTCGGGCCGGGTCTCGCTCGGCGGTCGAGATCCCCTCGACGCTCACGGCGCCGGCTGCTGGAAGCAGCAGCCCGTTCGCAAGCAGCGCGAGCGTGGACTTGCCCGAGCCGTTCGGGCCGAGCAGGCACACCCGACGCCCGCGCGCGACCGCTATGCTCACATCGCAAAGTGCGGGCGACGGCGCGCCCGGATAGGTGTAGCTTACTGAGTCGAATACCAGCATGCAGGTTCTGCGCCTCTCCTTTACAATAGTCTGTACATTATAGTGAACCGGGGAGTGCCGGTCAGTAGGCATGCCGTTTATTGCAAGCCAGTTTATTGTTATGCTTGCACACTAATTTATCATCAGAAACTACGACCCGAGGAGGACCCGCCTGTGATCTCTGCCTTGATCCTTGGATCGCTCATCGTGATCATCTGTATCGCCGCAAGCCAGTTTCTCTACCGCTTCGGGGTGCCGGCGCTGATCATGTTCCTTGTGCTCGGCCTGCTCGCTGGCAGCGTGGGCCCTTGGGGGCCGTTGTCGTTTGACGACTATGAGGCTGCCGAGACGATATGCTCGATCGCGCTCGTGTTCATCATATTTTATGGCGGCTTTGGCACCAACTGGAAGACAGCGCGCCCGGTCGTGGCCGAGAGCGTGCTGTTCTCGACGCTCGGCGTGCTGGTGACCGCAGGCGCCGTCATGGTGTTTGTCCACTTCGTCTTTGGGCTGGGCTGGGCCGAGAGCTTCCTCATTGGCTCAGTCGTCTCCTGCATCGACGCGGCGTCGATATTCTCCATACTGCGCACCAAGAAGCTCAGCCTACGCTACAACACTGCGTCGGTCTTAGAGATCGAGGGCGGCTGCAACGACTTGCCTGCCTACATGCTCACGGTCGTCGCCATCATCGTCTTGCAAGGCCAAAGCGCCGACGACGTGGCGCTCACCGTCGTCTTGCAACTCGTGTTCGGCCTGCTTGTCGGCGTGCTCATCGCCGTGGCAACCGTGTGGATCCTGCGCAAGGTGGGCACGCGGCTTCCTGAGGGGATGCACCTGCTGCTGGTCATCGCCGTGGCGATTCTGTCGTACGCGCTCGCGTCCGAGCTCGGCGGCAACGGGTACCTGGCCACCTACCTGTGCGGCATCATCCTCGGAAACGCGAAGATTCCCAAGCGGGCGCATGTGGTGACGCTCTTTGACTCCATCGACTGGCTGGCCCAGATCATGATCTTCTTCCTGCTCGGCCTCATGGCCACCCCCGAGAAGCTCCCCGCGATGATACTGCCGGCGGCCGGGCTGACGTTCTTCTTGATCCTCGTAGCCCGACCGCTCGCCGTCTTTGCTATTTTTCCCTTCTTCAAGAACCAGGGCAGGCGCAACCCGATACGCAAATGCCTGTTCATATCCTGGGCGGGCATTCGTGGCGCGGCTTCTATCGTGTTCGTCTTCCTTGCGCTCGCACACGGCGTCCCGCTGCAAAGCGACCTGTTCTCGCTCATATTCATCGTGGCGGTGCTTTCCATCACGATTCAGGGGACTTTGTTTCCGCATGTTGCGCAACGTCTGGGAATGATAGACGAGGAGACGGACTACGCGCTCACCTTCAATGACTACCAGCAGCAAAGCTCGCACTCGTTTTTCAAGATCGTCGTGGACGAGGCGAACGCTTGGGCCCACAAGATGATTCGCGACATCCCGCTTGAGCAAAGCCTGCTCATCGTGCTGCTCCAGCGCGAAGGCCATACCCACACGCCGCGCGGCGACACGGTGATCCTGCCAGGCGACGTCTTGGTCATCAGCGGCGAGTCCTTCTCGGGAGACACCCATACACAGATTAGCCAGGTGCTTGTGGAAGACGACAACCCCTGGGCCGGAAAGCTCATCAAGGACCTTGAACTGCCTGCCGACACGCTGATCGTCAGCATCGTGAAAAGCGACGGGAGCGCGGTGACCCCCAAGGGGTGGATCCGCATCGACCCGAACGACACGCTCACCCTGTTTACGCTGGACTAGGCCGGCCGCTTGCCGACAGTCGGCGCCGCGCTGTTGCTAGTGCCCCTCGCCCGCAGTCATCGCCACCACGTGCTCGAACTGGTCGCTGACCGCCTCAAAGCACTCAGTGGCCGCTTTGAGGCTGCCGGGGAGGTTGAGCACGAGGGTGCTGCCACGCTGCATGCACACGGCCCGCGAGAGCATCGCGCGGCGGGTCTTGAGCATCGAGGTGGCGCGCATGGCCTCGGCTATGCCCGGCACATTGCGCTCGCATACGTCTGCCGTCGCCTCAGGCGTCACGTCGGCAAGCGACAGGCCGCTGCCCCCGCAGGTCAACACGATGTCTGCCTGGCCGCATGCCTCAATGATCGCCTCGGAGATCAACGCGCGATCGTCTTTTACGACGACACGGCCCACCGGCGTCCAGCCCGCTGCCCTAATCATTTGCTCAAGTGCGGCGCCCGCCGTGTCGTCCTCGCGCCCGCGCGTCGTCGAGCAGGTCACTATGGCAATTTTAATGTCCATCATGCCTCCCGCACCCAAAGCCCTGACTTGCCGCCTTCCTTGCGCAGCAGGCGCACCTCCTGTATCTCCATGCCTCGGTCTACCGCCTTGCACATGTCGTAGACCGTGAGGCATGCCACCGACGCTGCAACAAGCGCCTCCATCTCGATGCCGGTCTTGCCTGTGACGCCAAAGGTTGCCGTCACATGCACGCCCACCGCGCCGTCTGCTCGCTCGCTCGGCCCAACCAGCTCTAACTCCAGCGCGCTGCTCGTGATCGCGAGCGGGTGGCACAAGGGGATAAGCTCGGCCGTCCGCTTGCCTGCCATGATGCCTGCCACGCGTGCCACCGCGAGCACGTCTCCTTTGGCAGCCCGTCCCTCGGCGATAAGCGCCAAGGTCTCGGGCGCCATGGCGACGAAGCCCTCGGCAACGGCCGTGCGGGCGGTCTCGTCCTTGGCGCCTACGTCTACCATGCGCGCGTTTCCGTGTGCGTCTATATGGGTTAGCTTGCTCATTGTGACACTCCTATCTGGTTATGACTTGGCAGGAGGGGTCGAGTGTGACAGGAGGGGTCGGATCTCAGTGTCATGTGTCAGAGGGGTCGGATCTCCCTGTCACATT
>JAITHV010000131.1 GCA_031279835.1 Coriobacteriales bacterium | reverse complement strand
CAAACGACGCTGTGGCGCGCGCGTACTTGTCCTCAGCATGGCAGGTATGGCACAGCGCGGCGTTGACCACCGGCGCGTTGTGCAACTGGCCGCTTTGGTGGATCTCGGCAAGCGGCCTTCCGGCATCGCTGCAGGCGCCAAGGCCAAACAGCAAGGCAGTCGCGGCAGTGGCAACAGGCACGGCACGTGCCAACAACCGTATGCGCCTATTGCGGATGTGCTTGCGGCCGTGCCCACGGTCGTGCATGTTAGCATCCCTTCTCAACTCTGCCGCCGCAAGCCTTCTCGGGTATACTGTGAGTGAGGCCGGAGCACTCAGAAACTAGGTTTCCGGAGCCGCTGCGCAGCATGGGAGCACGCATAGAGCCTGTCTTTATCATACTTCAGTTCCTCCTCTTTGTCGTCTCGACGCTCCTTTCGATGTACTCGATCGGGTATTGGCGCCAGGCGCGGCTCACGTATTTTGTCTATCTTGGCGTCACCGTGAACCTTTTTGTCATGGGGTACTTCTTTGAGGTGCTCTCGTCGAGTTTCGACGGCGCCCTCACGGGGACCAAGATCATGTACCTCGGCTCGTCGTTTCTAGGCGTGTACTTCTACCTGTTCTCGCGCGATTATCGCGGGCTGCCGAGGCTTGCGGCATGGAAGCGCGCCTTGTTGCTGGCGCCGGCTGTGTTCTTCTCGCTCGAGGTGATCGCATACCCGCTGGTGCAGCTGCATTACACGACCGCCGTCTACGTGTCCGACAGCTTTCTCCCGTACCTTGACCCGGTGGTTCCGGGGCCGATGTATTATCCGAGCTTCGCCTTCACCCTCGTCTTTGTGGGCATCGCTGCGGTCAGCCTCTTGCGTCATTTTTTCAAGGAGCGGCGCTACGAGGGCGCGGTGCTGTTCCTCATCGCGGTGATCCTCCCGACCATTACATTGGTCGCCTACTTGCTTCACCTCACGCCGCGCAGCTGGAACCCCCTTCCCTTCACGCTCACCATATCGATCTGCCTCCTGTTCATGTTCCTGCTGCGCTACCGCCAGCTCGAATGGCAAAGTACCGGGCGCGAGCTCGTCGTCCAGAACATGCGCGACGGGTTTATCCTAATAGACAATAATGCTAGCCTTATCGACTACAACCTCACCGCGCAGGACTACTTTCCCTCGCTCGGACACTCGTACAAGGGGATAAACCTCGCCGAGATCAAGGACTTCCCCCTAGAGTCGTTGGAGACCCAGGGGCACCATCAGTTCGACCTCGAGGTGGCCGGCAAGCTGCTGAACCTGCGGGTGTCCACGACGCCCATCAAGAACAACGGTGACCGCACCGGCACCTGCATCCTTATCATCGACGACACTGAGAACCACCGGATGATGCAGGAGCTGACCCGGCTTGCGCGCCGCGACGACCTGACGGGCCTGTGCAACCGAGCGACTTTCTACCACGACGCGTCTCTGAGCTTTGGGCTGTGTCGGCGCGAGAAGCAGCCAAGCGGCTGCGCGCTCATGATGGACATCGACCACTTCAAGCGGATAAACGACACCTATGGCCACGCCGCAGGAGACGAGGTGCTCTCCTACATCGGCAGCATGATCTCAAAGCGCTTCAGAAGCACCGACATCCTTGGCCGATACGGGGGCGAGGAGCTGTGCGTCTGGATGCCCCTCACGCGCATTGAAGGCGCGCGGCATGCGGCCGAGGAGGTGCGCACGAGCATCGCAGCACACGTGTTCACCACAAGAAAAAAGGAGTTCTCGGTGACTATCAGCATCGGCATCTCGTCTCTAGAGACGCTTGACGCTCAGGACTGCGTCGGGTTCGAGGACCTCATGAAGATGGCCGACCTCGCGCTGTACGCGGCCAAGAACTCGGGGCGCAACCGCGTGTGCGAGTACCACCAGGGCCTCGACGAGGAATGAGCCCTTCTCACGCGGTCACTCCCGATGCATGCGAGCATAGGCGGCGGCTTTCTCGTCGCGCTCGGACCGACTGTCGTGCCTGCGACTTGCACACAGTGCTAATGTATGAGCTACAATTGTTTTTCAAAGACCAGACGGAGGGATTGCACGGTTGTGCATCGTCGGCATGCGGCCGGTTGCCCGCGTCTTTGTCGCACGTTGCTGGTGACTAAACAGAAAGTTGGGACATTTTGGAGACAAGCGTTGAGCAGCTACAAGATGACAAGGTAGCGATGACGGTTACCATTGAGGCGTCTGAGGTTGACGAGAAGGTTGACGAGGCGTACAAGGAAGCGGCCAAGGTGCGCATACCCGGGTTTCGGCCTGGCAAGGCGCCGCGCCGGGTTCTTGAGAACAACTATGGCGGCAAGGAGTACTTCTTGTCTGTCGCGACAGAAGAGCTCGTGCGCGCCACGGCGCCGCGTGCCGTTGACGACCAGTGCTATGTGCCGCTTGCGCCCGTCGAGTTCGAGGACCTTGGCCTTGTTGAGGAGGGGAGTCCCTTCACGTACAAGCTGACGGTCCAGGTGACCCCACGCCTCGAGCTCAGCTCATACGACCCGGTAACAATTGAGTCGCCAGGCCTGGAGCCCACCGAAGAGGAGATTGCTGGCCAGATCGAGTCGCTGCGCAAGTATTACGTCTCCTACGATGAAGTGACTGACCGCCCTGTTCAAGAAGGCGACGTGGTGGCGCTCGTGCTCGGTGGCGAAGACACAGCCGTGCAGTCGCCCACAGACGAAGGCGAGCAGGGCTCGAGCGACGCAGCGCCACAAGGCGATGCCCCCGAGAACGCGATAAGCTACGAGATCGGCTCAATGCTCATGCCCGAAGAGTTTGAGGCCGGCCTCGTGGGCATGGAGATAGGGGAGACCAAAGAGATTGTCTACCGCTTTGGCGCCGAGACTGAGGCAGTTGATGGCGAGCCGGAGGCAGCCGACGCAACGGCAGAGAAAGACGACGCTACTGACAGCTTGCCTGAGTCGATCTCTACCGTAGTCACGATCAAAGGCATCAAGACAAAGAACCTCCCCGAGGTCACTGACGCCTGGGTCAAGCAGACCATGGAATACGAGGGTGTCGAAGAGCTTAAGCGCCGCTTCGCAGACTCTATGCGCGAGCAAAAAGAGTCTGCATTACTACCGTATCGAGAGTCGCGTTGCTCACAGGAACTGGCCGCTCGCCTGGTGGGGGAGGTACCCGCCGAGTTAGTGAAGCAGACTGAGAAAGACAACTACCAGGATTTCTACAAGATGCTCCAAAAACGCCGCATGACCCTAGACCAGTACCTCGCGGACAACGAAATCAACGCCACGGAGTTCAGCGCGCAGATGAAGGACCAGGCCGACAAGAACGCGCGCGCCGCACTGGCGCTCGACGCCTTGGCGCGTCACCTTGGTTTTACGGTGTCGGACGAGGACCTCTTAGCCGAATTCGAGAAGAGTGGCGTGTCCGACCCCAAAGGGCTTTATGAGGAGTGGCAGCGCCAAGGGCGCCTCTCAGAAATACGCGAGGGCATCTTGCGCACGAGGGCAGCGCAGCACCTCATAGACACTGCCGAGATTCTTGAGCCAGGCTCGCTTACAGCCGAGACACCCGCATGAAGGGAGCACGAATGAACATCCACCCCTATCGGGGGGGCATCGACGCGCATGGCGCACTTATCCCCTACGTAATCGAACAGTCGCCGCGCGGCGAGCGCAGCTTCGACATTTACAGCCGCTTGCTCAACGACCGCATCATCTTTTTGGGCGAGGCGATTGACGACCATGTGGCAAACACCGTTGTCGCGCAGCTCCTGCACCTCGAGAGCGATGATCCAGAAAAAGACATATCGCTATACATCAACTCGCCGGGCGGCGTCATCACGTCCGGGCTTGCGATACTCGACACGATGAACTTCATCAAGTGCGACGTGTCTACCATCTGCATCGGCCAGTGCTGCTCGATGGCCGCCGTGCTGCTCGCGGGCGGTGCCCATGGCAAGCGCAGCGCACTGCCAAACGCGCGCATCATGATCCACCAGCCTTCAGGCGGGGCGCAAGGCCAGCAGACCGAGATCGAGATTGCCGCGCGTGAGA
Organism: Coriobacteriales bacterium; assembly: GCA_031279835.1. Lineage (GTDB taxonomy): Bacteria > Actinomycetota > Coriobacteriia > Coriobacteriales > UBA8131 > JAITHV01. Next base: position 3,838 of record JAITHV010000131.1, on the reverse strand, counting down.
TCCTGTATGTGCGCGAGCGCCTGAACCGCCTCTTGGCCGAAATGACCAGTCAGCCTCTGGAGAAGATCAACGTAGACACCGAGCGCGACAACTTCATGAGCGCTGAAGAGGCCAAGGACTATGGCATTGTCGACGAAGTGTTCTATTCTCGAGAGAAGTAGCGTGTGTCGGCGGCATGGTGCCTGCCGCATGCGCCTGTGTGATTGAAGGAATGCATGTCTGTAACTCATGACGGTTTTGACGGCGACAGCGACGGGTTCGACGAGTTGCGCTGTAGCTTTTGCGGCAAGTCGCAAGACATGGTGCGAAAGCTCATAGCTGGTCCGAACGTCTTCATATGCGACGAGTGCATTATGGTCGCCGAGGAGATGATCGACAAGGAGGGCCTCCCCGAGACGGCAAACGCGCCTCTGCGCGCCGCAGGCGTGAAGTTCGAGAAGCTGCCTGCGCCGCGCGAGATATACCAAGAGCTCTCACGGTACGTCATCGGGCAAGAGCACGCTAAAAAGGCGCTCAGTGTGGCAGTGTACAACCACTACAAACGGGTGTCGCTTGGCGTCGAGACCGACTCTGAAGAGGTGGAGCTCGCAAAGAGCAACATCATGCTGCTCGGTCCGACGGGCTGTGGCAAGACCTTGCTTGCACAGACGCTCGCGCGCATACTAGAGGTGCCTTTTGCGATCGCCGACGCAACGGCGTTGACCGAGGCCGGCTATGTGGGCGAGGACGTCGAGAACATATTGCTCAAGCTCATTGCGGCGGCAGACTACGACATCGACTCGGCGCAAGTCGGCATTATCTATATAGACGAGATCGACAAGGTGGCGCGCAAGGCCGAGAACCTCTCCATCACCCGTGACGTTTCGGGAGAAGGCGTGCAGCAGGCGCTCTTGAAGATAGTCGAGGGCACGGATGCGTCGGTGCCCCCACAGGGCGGCCGCAAGCACCCGCATCAAGAGCTCATTAAGATCAACACCACTAACATATTGTTCATCCTTGGCGGTGCTTTTGTCGGGTTGGACAAGATCGTCGCCGACCGCATTGGCCGCAAGGGCATCGGCTTTAACGCCGAAGTGAAGAAGGCCCACAGCACACAATCGTCTGAGATGCTGCGAAAAGTGCTGCCAGAAGACCTCAACACCTTCGGCATGATCCCTGAGTTCGTCGGGCGCATCCCGGTCATCTCTTCTGTGGAGGAGCTGACCGAAGACGATCTTATCCGCGTCCTGACCGAGCCGAAGAATGCCCTCGTCAAACAATACACGCGCATGTTCTCTTTTGAGAACGCCTTGCTGACCTTCACCGACTCAGCGTTGCGCGAGATCGCTCGCGAGGCGGTCCAGCACGGGACTGGCGCCCGAGGCCTGCGCTCTATCTGCGAGCGCACCCTGCTAGAGACCATGTACGACCTGCCGAGCAACAACGCCATTGCCGAGGTCGTCGTGACTGCGGAGTCTGTACGGGGCGAGCAGCAGCCCACGGTGGTGCTGCGCGCATCGAGGCGCGTGAGGAAGGCGAGCGCATAACATGGAGTTCCCGAAGTCGTACGAGCCGGGCAGCTTTGAGTCGGAGCTGTTCGCGAATTGGCATGCAAGGGGGTTGTTTGCTCGTGACGCGGCAGGATTTGCCGATGATGGTGCCAAGCCTTTCACCATCGTCATACCGCCTCCCAACGTGACCGGCGTGCTCCACATGGGGCACGCGCTCAACAACACGCTGCAAGACGTCCTCGTTCGCAGGGCACGAATGCAGGGCCGCCCGACACGCTGGATCGTCGGCACCGACCACGCGGGCATTGCTACCCAGAACAAGGTCGAGCAAAAACTCGCAAGCGAGGGCAAGACGCGCTTTGACCTGGGGCGCGAGGCCTTTGTCGAGGCATGCTGGGAGTGGCGGCGCTCGTATGGGTCCACGATCATCGAGCAGCTTAAGGCGATGGGGTGCTCATGCGACTATGATAACGAGAAGTTCACCATGGACCCTTCCTATGCCGACGCTATACGGCGGGTTTTTTACGAATGGTATAACAACGAGCTTATTTACCGCGGGCACCGCATCATCAACTGGTGCCCGCGTTGCACGACGGCGCTTGCCGACGACGAGGTAGAGCACGTTGACGAGCAGGGGGCCCTTTGGTATCTGCGTTACCCGCTCGTCGAGCCTGTCGGCTCCGTCACGCACGTCGTTGTGGCGACGACGCGCCCTGAGACCATGCTGGGCGACACGGCCGTCGTGGTCAACCCGCACGACGAGCGCTACGCTGCCCTGCTTGCGGCCGGAGCGCAGGTGCGCCTACCTCTCGTGGATCGCGTCGTGCCCCTTGTCGCAGACGAGCACGTCGATGCCAGTTTTGGCACCGGTGCCGTCAAAGTCACGCCTGCGCACGACCCGAATGACTTCGAGATTGGGCAGCGCCACAAACTTGAGCAGCTGAACGTCTTTGACGAGCACGCAGTGGTAAACGAGGCGGGCGGCCGCTTTGTCGGCATGACGCGTGAGGAGGCGCGCGTCGCAGTGGTCGAGGCCTTCGACGACCTCGGCCTGCTCGACCATGTGGAGGACCATGACCATGCAGTGGGGCATTGTTACCGCTGCAACACGACGGTAGAGCCGTGGCTGTCTGAGCAGTGGTTCGTCTCGATGCGCGAGCTCGCCGAGCCCGCTATTGCCGCTGTGCGCGAGAAGCGCGTGCGCTTTTTTCCTGAGCGCTGGGAGGACGTCTACTTCCATTGGATGGAGAACATCCGTGACTGGTGCGTGTCGCGCCAGCTTTGGTGGGGTCACCGAATACCGGTGTTTTACTGCGACGACTGCGACTGGCGCGCGGCACTGCTTGACGACGAGCACGAGTGCCCGTCGTGTGGAGGGAAGCTGAGGCAAGACGAGGACGTGCTCGACACCTGGTTCTCATCACAGCTTTGGCCGTTTGCGACCTTTGGGTGGGGCGGCCCTGATCCTTTGCTGGACATGAGCGAGTACGAAGCCGTCTGCCACGAGCTCATGAGCTACTACCCCACACAGGTGCTCTCAACCGCGCGCGACATTATCTTCCTTTGGGTTGCCCGGATGATTATGAGCTCGCTGTACTGCACAGACAAGGTGCCGTTCCCGGACGTATTAATTCACCCGACCGTGCTCGACAAACACGGAAACATCATGTCTAAGTCGCGCGGCAACGGCATCGACCCGCTTGAGCTCATCGAGGAGTTCGGCGCCGACGGCATGCGCTTCGGGCTTGCCTTGCAGGTCACCGGCTCACAAGACATGAAATTCGACAAAGACAAGCTCGTGAGCTCACGCAACTTCTCGACAAAGCTCTGGAACGCCGCCCGCTTCACGCTCATGAACCTCGATGGCTTTGACCTTGAGGCAGCGCGCGTTCCGGGAGAAGACCGGGTGGCTCCTGACCCGCACACCGACGCCGACCGATGGATACTCTCGCGCCTCGCGCGCCTCTCGGCAGAGATCGAGCACGAGCTTGAGGACTATGTGTTCGGGGCGGCGGCGCGCGCGCTTTACAGCTTCTTCTGGAACGAGTTTTGCGACTGGTACATCGAGTTCGCCAAAAGCCAGCTTGCGCAGGGCGGCGCTGTGCGCGCAGCCACGCAGCGCACCCTTGTCTTTGTGCTTGACACCTCCTTGCGCCTCCTGCACCCGTTCATGCCCTTCATCACCGAGCGCATCTGGTCGAGCCTGCCGCACGGCAGCTCCCGCCCGTCACTCATGGTCGCGCGCTACCCCGACGCACACGAGCTTTCAGCCTACGCCGACGAGGCCGCCGAGGTCGTTGTCGGGCAGATCTGCGCCGTGGTGACCGCCGTGCGCGGCGTTCGCGCCC
>JAITHV010000067.1 GCA_031279835.1 Coriobacteriales bacterium | reverse complement strand
GTTGACATGCCTCTACCTTTTCGCCCCTTGGGTGGGTTTCGCCTCTTTGGCCCAAAATGGTCGTGGGGCTGGGATTCCCACCCCACCGCCTCTCCCTTTGATCATCGATGCGCAGGATGCGGTTTATTCCGACTCGGCGCCGACCCCGTTTGCAAGCTTCATGACACCCGACTTGCGGTTCGCGGCCTGGTTCTTGTGGATGACGCCTTTGGTGACTGCCTTGTCGAGCAGCCGACATGCGGCAGCCGCCGCCACCACGGCCTCATCGCGGTTGTGCGCGGCTGCGGCGTCACGCACTTTGCGGGTCGCGGTCTTCAGCTCGCTTTTGATCGCACGGTTGCGCAGCCGTGCCTTCTCGTTGGTGATGTTGCGCTTTTTTTGACTCTTGATGTTCGCCACGTTTAAGTACCTTTCTTTGTATGGAGGCTTCATTAAGCCACATCGTCGCAGTGGGGGACTTTGACGAAACCGCATAAGTCTATCATAGCGGTTCTGGTTTGTCTCGCGTCTTGCCACGTCTGCCACGTCTTGCCACATCATGCCACATCTTGCCGCGGCTCAGTGCGGCTCACTGCTTATCGCTCTAACAACTCCAAAACGGCTTTGACGCAGCCGGGGGCATTGTCCGCATAACGGGCGCCATGCGCGTCAGCCCACTGTTTGCTCACGACGGCGCCGCCGACGAGCACGGCCTTGCCGCTCTCTTCTCGATAGCCTGCAAGTGAGTTTTTCACCGCCTCTACCGTGCCTGCCATGGCAGGCAGCGAGGTGGTCATCAGGCCAGAGAGGCACACGGCATCTGCGCCTGCGTCGTGGGCGGCCTCGACCACGGCCTCCGCGCTGACATCGACGCCCAGGTCCACGACGCGCAGCCCCTGGCTTTCGAGGAGGGCGATGCAGATGTCCTTGCCTATCGAGTGGATGTCGCCCTTTACGGTGCAAAACACCACCGTGCCGCGTACCGGCGCTCCTTCAAGCGTTGGGATAAGGCTCTTGATATGGGCGACTGCGGCCTTCATGGCGCGAGCGGCGATCATCATCTGGGGCAAGAACGCCTCGCCACGCTCAAAGGCTGCGCCGAGGTCTTGCAGCGTGGTGGTGAGCACCTCGTCTACGACACGCCCAGCGGGCAGGCCTGCCGAGACCACGGCGTCAATGGCGGCAGGCATCGCGTCGGTGTCTCCGCGCAGTATGCCCTTGCGCAAGGCCGTCGTCGCCGCCGTCAGCGGGTCTTGCAAGTCCTCTGCACTCGGCGCGACAGCCTCTGCCGAGGCCTGCGAGGCAGCCTCAGCTCCCTGGAGCACAGAGTCCAGGGTCGCATGCCAACGCTCTACGTGGCGCTCGAACTCCGCGTCGTCGTCGAGGTAGACCGATGCGCCAAGCGCTTCCATCATGAGCGTGTTGTTGGGGTTCACAATAGCAGCCGAAAGCCCCGCCTCAACGGCAAGGGAGGCAAACGACGCGTTGAGCAGCGGACGCTCGGGCAGGCCATGGCTCACATTCGAGACGCCCAGGACCGTGTGCAGCCCTTGTCGCCTCAAGGCTCGCACGCCCCGAATGGTCACGTCTGGCGCCGTCAGGTCGGTAGCCGCGGTCATGGTGAGCATGTCAAAGACGAGGTCGCTGTCTGTCAGGCCGGCCGCTCGGGCGGCGGCGCGGATGCGCTCCACAATGTCCAGGCGCCCCTCGACATGAGCAGGGATGCCCGTCTCGTCGAGCGCCAGCGCCAGCACTGCGGCGCCATAGCGCTGTGCGAGAGGGAACACCGACGCGTACGAGGCCGGGTCGCCATTGACCGAGTTGATCAAGGCGCGCCCTGGGTACCGGCGCAACGCCGCCTCCAGGGCCACCGGGTCAGTGGTGTCAAGGACCAGAGGGCACGGAGAAAGCCCCACAAGCGAGCTTATGGCTTGGGGCAGAACTGCCGCCTCGTCGGCGCAGGGAGCGCCGACGTTCACGTCCAGCAGATGCGCGCCCGCCTCTTCCTGGGCCGCTGCCAGCTGGCAGACCAGCGACATCGTCCCGGCCTCCAGCTCTGCTGTGAGGTCAGGCTTGCCCGTCGGGTTTATCCGCTCGCCAATAACGCGCACGCGCGCATCGGCGCCAATGTGCTCAACAGCCCGTGGCGAGGCCAGTGTCACGACCAAAGACGAGTCGGCAGGCATGTCTTTTTTCGGGCGTGCGACGGCCTCGCTGCCGCCGACCATGGCGTAGATCGCCGCGGTGAATGCCGGGGTAGACCCACAACAGGTGCCGATGAGCGATGCGCCGGCCTCCCTGAAGAGCACTGCGTGCTCGGCGGCCTCGTCGGCCGTGCCCGGAAACACCGTGTTCCCTGAGGCGTCGAGGGCGGGGATGCCCGCATTGGGCTGTATGATCACCGGCAGCCTGGTCGCGCGCGTCATGCGCCTGACAAACGGCAGCAGGCTCTCAGGGCCAAGGCCGCAGTTCATGCCGACAGCCGCGGCGCCGCAGGCCTCAAGTATGGCCGCGGCCGTCTCGGGGTCTGTGCCGCTCAGGTCCATCCGCCCGCTCTCGTTAAAGGTGCAACTCACCATGACCGGGAGGTCGCACGCGGCACGGGCGGCAAGGAGCGCGCAGCGCGCGTCGGCGATGTCGGTCATGGTCTCGATGAGGATGGCGTCGGGGCCTGCCGACGCAAGCACCTCGGCCTGCTCATAGTAGTTCTGATACGCCTCGTCGAAGGTAGCAGGTCCTAAAGGCTCTATGACCAGCCCGCATGGGCCGATGTCGGCGAGGATGTGCTGTGCCCCTGCGGCGCGCACGCACTCCACTGCGGCGCGGTTGATGTCTGCTGCTTGGTCTTCGAGGCCGTACGACGAGAGCTTGTGGCGCGTCGCCCCAAAGCTGTTCGTCGTGACGCATTGCGCGCCTGCGCGCACATAGCGGCGGTGGATCTCCGTCACCAGCTCGCTATCGAGCAGGTTGAGGTGCTCTCCGCACTCGCCCGCCGGGATGCCCTCTCGCTGGAGCATGGTCCCTAAGCCTCCGTCGAGGACAAGGACGTCTCGTTCAAGACGAAGCGCTATATCGGGCATGGGGGGTCTCCTTACCAAACTGGCCGCACAAGCCGGCGGCATTGCTCAGACATGGCGTCAACTATAACATGAGAAGGTCGTCCCAGACGGGCGTTGGCCGGTCGTGGGCGGCATAGCCTAGGTCACGGCATGAGCTGGCCGACTGCCCCCGGCGGGTTGGTTTTGCCATGCTGGGCCGCAGCAAGGCGCTATTTGCTATAATCGCAGGTGATCAACAGCCAGGACCGGCGTTCCTGGCGCTGCCCAGGAGGAAGCAATGACACCTATCGACCATACCGCTGTGCCTGGCATGCTGAAGGTCTCTGACGGCGTGATATCCGACCTCATCGGCTATGCGGCACTCGAGACCTTCGGCGTTGTCGGCATGGCTGCTCCCAATTTGCACGATGGGATCGCAAAGATCCTGCCAGCCCGCGCCCTGAGGCGCGGGGTGACGTTCGAACGCGCAGAGAGGGGGCTCCTGATCGACCTGTACGTGGTGATCGAGCATGGCGTGAGCCTGACGACCGTCTCACAGAACCTTATCGACCGCGTCCGCTTTGTCGTGGCGAACTATGCCGATCAAGAGATCGCCGACATTGCGGTGCATGTCCAGGGCGTTCATGTGCCAAAAGCGCGTTGAGCAGGCGCCTCGCGAGGCTTGGTCTTGCATGAGCGCCCTCACAAAACCTTACCATAAGGAGACTCTCAACCCATGACACCCCCAGAATGCCTCCCGCTCATCCAGGCCGCCACACAGGCGCTGTCAGGCCGAAAGGAGGAGGTCAACCGCCTCAATGTGTTCCCGGTTCCAGACGGCGACACGGGGACAAACATGTCGCTCACCGTCGAGACCGTCCTTCAGGAGGTTTCGGCGCTCCCTCCCTCAGCAAGTTTGGCCGATGTGTGCAAGGCCGTGACCCACGGCTCGCTCATGGGCGCGCGCGGCAACTCCGGCGTCATCACCTCGCAGATCCTGCGCGGCATATGCGAGGGCATCGCGGGTGCCAAGGAGTTTGACGCCGCCACCATCGCCGCAGCGCTCGAGCGGGCCAATGAAGTCGCAAGAAACGCGGTCAGCAAGCCAGTCGAGGGAACCATCCTCACGGTCTTGGCCGACATGGCCAAGCGAGCCAGAACGCTTGCCGGTGACGGAGCCACCAGAGACGAGGCGTTGGCCGGCGTCACTGAAGAGGCCTTTGAGTCGGTGATGCGCACTCCAAAGCAGCTAAAAGTACTCGAAGACAACGGGGTTGTGGACGCAGGAGGCTTCGGGCTTGCGCTGCTCGTTGAGGGCTTCACGCGAGCCGTGCTGGGCAGCGAGGCCATGAGCCAGTCTGCCTACACGGTGCTGTCTGACGTGGCTTCTGATCCGGTCGGCAGCAGGGTTGCGATCGAGCAGGTAGACGACTGGGACGACAGCACGTACCTCTACTGCACTGAGTTTCTCCTCAAAAGCGATGACATTGACGTCGAGGAGTCTCGGGTGTTTCTCAGCGGCCTTGGCGACTGCGAGCTCATGGTAGGAGCGCACCCTGACTTCAAGGTCCACGTGCACACCGACGTGCCGGGGAGCGTGCTCACGTACATGACCGAGCGCGGGCAGGTCAGCGAGGTCCACGTCCACAACATGCGGATCCAAAGCGCCGAGCGCAACGAGCGGATCGGGCGTGAAGGGACGTCCGCGCACGAGGCCTCGGCCCCCGCAAAACAGCTTGGCTTCGTTGCCGTATGCGCCGGAAAAGGCACACAGGAACTGCTCGTCTCTGCCGGCGTCGACCTCGTGGTGCGCGGCGGGCAGACTATGAACCCGTCTACCAAGGACTTCGTTGACGCCATCAACGCCGTCAACGCCGAGCAGGTTGTCGTGTTCCCCAACAACAAGAACGTCATCTTGGCGGCAAGCGCTGCTGCAGAGATTGTCGATAAGGCGACACACGTCGTTCCCACCACGAGCGTCCCGCAGTCCTTCTCGGCGCTCTTCGCCGCCGATCCCGCAAAAAGCATCGAGGAGAACGTGGCGCTCATGAAGAAGGTCATCACACAGGTGCGCTGCGCCGAGATAACCACGGCCATAAAAAACGGCAAGGCCGAGAACGGGCTCAGAATAAAGACGGGCGACGTGATTGGCATAGACAGCGGCGCGATCGTGGTCACAGGCAAAGAGGTCGGGGACGTCGCCGTCAAGCTTGTGGAGATTATTGCCTCGAGCGCAGACGTTTTGACCATGCTGGCCGGAGAAGACCTTGCGCAGGCAGACTTCGAGAGCATTGTGGAGCGCATCGAGACCGACTTCCCGGAGCTCGAGGTCGATGCGCAGCGTGGCGACCAGCCGCTTTATCCGCTTGTCATGGCCGCTGAGTGATCCACGCAGGGCGTGGCGATGGGTCGATTAGCCCACACACGGATCATGGACGCCCCTGTGCGCGTGCTCAACAGCGCCCGCTTTGCGAGGCGGCAGCGACTGCTCGAGAAACTCGGGCTTGCAACCGTCCGCGACGTGCTTGGCCATTATCCCTTTAGGTATAACGACTTCTCTCAGGTCACCGAGATCCGGCGCGCGCGCATCGGCGAGAAGTGCAGCGTCTTTGGCACGGTGCTCGAGGTCAGCTTCAAGCAGCCGCGGCCGCGCCTCAAGATCGTCGAAGTGGTGCTGCGCGACAGCACAGGCATGCTCTATGCCTCCTGGTTCAACCAGCCATGGCTCAAGACGACCTTCAAGGTTGGCACACAGGCCTTCTTGTTAGGAAAAGTCGAGCACTCCTACGGGTTCAAGCGCATGGCAAGCCCTCTGTTCACAGTCCTCGACCAAGACGAGGCGGGCGGCCTTCATGAGGGCGGCGAGCCTGAGGGCGGCCAGTCCGGGCGCATATTGCCGGTCTATCATGCGTGCGCCGGCCTGCCGACCGCGCAGGTAGCGCGTGTAGTAAATGAGGCACTTGAGGCGACTGAGGGTCTATATGACCCGCTTCCTGCTGCGTGTCGCGCGCGCCTGAAGCTCATGCCGCTCGGGGCAGCCCTGCGGCACATTCACCGCCCTGCCACGATGGAGCAGCGCAGAGAGGCGCGACGACGGCTTGCGTTCGACGAGGTGTTCTTTCTCATGCTTTCCTTGAAGCTCAAGCGCGCCGCCGCACAAAAGGGCATAGCCCCGTATGCCCATCGCGCAGACGGGCCGGCGCTTGCCCGCCTGGGGTCGCTGCTGCCGTTTGACTTGACCGACGACCAGCGGCAGACGATTGCGACGCTGCTCGAGCGCATGTGCGAGCAGAGGCAAATGAACCAGCTGCTCGTGGGCGATGTGGGGTCAGGCAAGACGGTCATTGCTGCGCACGCGCTCGCCGTGGCCTATGACTCAGGCTTCCAGGCTGCCATGATGGCCCCCACTGAGGTGCTTGTGCAACAGTATGTGCTCAAAGTAGGCCCATTGCTCGATGCCCTGCTTGTTCCCTGGGCAAGCCTCACGTCGTCTACGCCGGCGTCGGCGCGCCGCAAGGCCGCAGGGCAGCTGGCAGACGGCACCCTCAGCGTTGTGTTCGGCACCCAAGCGCTTCTTGAGCCCGACATCACGTTCAAGCAGCTCTCGCTCGTGGTGATAGACGAGCAGCACCGCTTTGGGGTGAGCCAGCGTGACGCCCTGCGCGCCAAGGGCGCAGGATGCGACTTGCTCATGATGACGGCCACGCCCATACCGCGCTCGCTTGCGCAAGTGCTTTATGGAGACCTCCAGCCCACGTACCTGCGCACACGGCACCAGTCCGTCACGACTGTCACAAAGTTGCTCGACCGCAGTCAAGTCGGCATTGCCTATGACGCCGTGCGCAAGGCGGCGGCCCAGGGCAACCAGGCCTATGTCGTCTGCCCGCTCATAGCGCAGCCAGGGCTGCAAGACGACGGGCCAGAGGGCGCAGGCGACATTGAAGGATCCTTTGACAGCGACGCCAGGCTTATCGACACGTTCACCGACCTCGCAGAGCTCGAAGGCGACGAGGGGCTGCGCGCTGTTGAGCGCGAGGTTGGCTTCTTGGCCAGGCGCGTGTTTCCGGACCTGCGGGTGGGCCTCATGTCGAGCAGGCTTTCCGCTGAGGACAAGCGCACTGCCATGGACCAGTTTCGGGCCGGGGAGCTTGACGTGCTGGTCTCCACGACTGTTGTCGAGGTGGGCGTGGACGTGCCCAACGCCACGGTCATGATTGTTGAGGACGCTGACCGCTTTGGGCTCTCGCAGCTCCATCAGCTGCGGGGCCGCATTGGGCGGGGGAGCGCTGAGGGCGCGATGTTCCTGGTGACCAAGACCAGAGACGACGAGGCTCTCAGACGGCTGCGTCTGCTTGAGCACGTCTCGGACGGCTTCGAGCTCGCCGAGCACGACTTGCGCCTGCGACATGAAGGCGACGTTCTGGGGAGCCGGCAGCACGGCGTCGGATCGCTCAGGCTCATTCGGGTGCTCGACGACGCCGACCTTGTCGCAGCGGCCGACCTCGAGACGGAGGCCCTCTTGCGCGACGACCCCTGCCTGGCCGCTTCAAGGCACTGGCACGTGGCGCATGAGCTTGCGATGCGCGTCGGGAGGGCACCCGAAGACGACACAGGCGGTGCCTTTGGCCATGCAGGCCATGTTGCGGGCGGCGCTTGATGCCCATGCGCATGCGTGTGATAGCAGGCTATCTAGGTGGCAGGACTTTTGATGCTATCGCTTCGAGCACGACCCGGCCGACCTCTGAGCGCGTGCGTGAGGCATGGGCCTCGAGCATGGATGGCCTGATCCCTGGCGGCTTTGCGGACGCCGTGGTGCTCGACGCGTTTGCCGGCAGCGGGGCCCTGGGAATCGAGGCGCTCTCGCGCGGCGCGCGCCATGCCGTGCTTTGCGAGCTGGCGCGCCCGGCGCAAAAGGCGCTCAAGCGCGCCATTGACCAGCTTGGCGTGGGAGACAAGGCGACGCTCGTCGCGCTTGACTGCTTTGCCGCCACGACTCCCGCCGTGCTGGCAAGCGCCGCAAGGAGAGCTGCCGCCCACCAGCCCTTGTCTTCTGTCGGCGCCACAGGCGGTGCGTCTGAAGCCTATGACGCAGTGTTTCTTGACCCGCCGTACCAAACGTCGCCGGCGCAAGTTGGGGAGCTGGTCTGTCGGTTGGTCGAGGGAGGCTGTGTGCGCGAAGGATGCGTGCTCAGCTACGAGCAAGCTGCGGCACGGCGCCTCGGCGACGAGGACGCCGCTGCATGGCTGACAGCCATTGCGGAGAAGTCGGGCGGGTGGCTTATAATGGAGAGGCGCAAAACCTACGGGACCCGTGCGCTCGATTATTTCAGATACGCTGCGCACCTTGACTGAAGACGAGAAAGGCCGTCTATGACAATAGCACTCGTGCCAGGAACGTACGATCCTGTGACCAACGGGCACCTCGACGTGATCGAGCGCTCGGCACAGATATTCGAGCGCATCATCGTTGGCGTGTCGGCGTCGCCCAAAAAGGGAGGCGGGCCGCTGTTCGACCTTCAGCAACGGGTCGGATTCGTCGAGGAGGCAACGAGGCGCTTTGACAACGTGTCGGTTTTGCCGTTCGACATGCTGCTCGTGGACTTTGCTGTCAAAGTAGGCGCGCAGATCATTGTAAAGGGCCTGCGCGCGGTCACCGACTTTGAGTCCGAGTTCCAGCAGGCGTCGCTCAACTACCACCTTAACCCAGCCCTTGAGACGGTTTTCATCATGGCCACTCCCTACAACATGTACCTGTCTTCATCCATGGTCAAGGAGATCGCGGTACTTGGTGGCTCGGTGCGCGACTGGGTGATGCCCTCAGTGGAGCAGGCATTGCATGAGGCGTTTCGCCCGCTCTAGGTATGTTTTTTTCTTGAATGCTTGTGCGGGTGGCGAGGGGTTTTCAAGAAAATGTCATTATCCCGTAAAAAACTAAGCCGTTTATGTTAGACTTGTCGTTGGTGGGTTTAGGAGAACCCACTAGAGTTCGCGGCATAGGATACTTGGTTGTGTCCGTGTCGTCTGTGTTGCCGGTTTCGGCAGAAAGAAAGGCAAAAATGGCTGAAGGTAAGGTAAAGTGGTTCAATCCCGACAAAGGCTACGGCTTCATCTCCCGTGAGGACGGGGACGACCTGTTCGTCCATTACTCTGAGATCCAAATCGACGGGTTTAAGACCCTCGAAGAGGACACAGCCGTCGAGTTTGATATCACGACTGGGCAGAATGGCAAGCTTCAAGCCAGCAACGTGCGCAAGATCTGAGCAGAGGTCCCAATCGCATCTGTCCGAAACGGCCCCGACGGGCCGTTTCTCTTTTAGGGCAAACAATCCCGCCTAAGGGGGCAGTGGCGTATACTGAGTCGTATGAGAAACCTGTTGCTGCATGCCTGTTGCGCTCCTTGTGCCGTGATGCCTGCCACGCTGTTCAGGCAGCGCGAGGCGCACTCACCCGGGGCGAGCATGGCGCTGGCATTCATTAACCCCAACATCCAGCCCCGCGACGAGCACCGACTGCGACGCGAGGTGTTCGCCGCCTGGGCGGCGCAGGAAGGCCATCGGGTGCTCGAGGGCCACGACGGCTCCCAGGAGGACTTCGCATCTTGGGAGAAGGCCGTCGCTCCTGTGGCCGAGGCGGCTCTGGCCGCTAACGCGAACAACCAGACAGCAGACGAACGGGCCAGAGAGAATCGCTGTCGGCTCTGCTACCGCCTGCGCTTTGAGCAGCTTGCTGCTGCGGCTGCGCGGGAAGGATTTGACGCAATTGCGACAACGCTGACGATAAGCCCGTACCAGCTCGCCGACGTCATAGAGCAGGAGCTTGTCGCCGCTGCAATGAGGCATGGGGTCACGGCGTGCTTCGAGGACTATCGTCCCTGGTACGCCCAATCGGTGAGCGCGAGCCGTGAGTTGGGGATGTACCGTCAGAACTACTGCGGCTGTCGGTACTCAAAAGCCGAGGCCGACAAGGCGCGCGCGGCGCGCAAGGCGGCACGGGCGCAGGAGCGGGAGAAGAAGCGGGCTCTGAAGCAGGAGCAGGGGCAGGAGCAAGAACAGGGGCAGACAGCGCTGTCAGAGACGCGCCCATCGGGCTGGATGCCGTGCTGACAGAGGACTTCGACTACCCGCTTTCTCCTGATGCTATAGCACAGGCACCCGCACAGCCGCGCGACAGCTGTCGCCTTATGGTGCTCGACAAGTCTGACGGAAGCATACGGCACACGGTGTTCAGCAGGATTGCCGAGCATCTGCTGCCAGGAGACGTGCTTGTGGTCAACGAGACTAAGGTCATGCCGGCGCGCCTGAAGGGAACCAGGAAAGGCTCGGGCGGCAAGGCAGAGCTCCTGTTGCTGCGGCGCCTTGCGACGCCCAGCTCTGACGTGGACGCCGACAGTGCTGGCGCTCGGCCAGATGCTGAGCTGTGGGAGGCGCTCGTGAAGCCTGGCCGACGCCTGCGGCCGGGCGCGGTCATAGAGTTTCCTGGCCTGTGCGCTGTTGTCAGAGACTGGTCGCGCACGGGCACGAGGGGTCAGCGTGTTGTGGAGCTGCAAGGCACAGGCAGCGTGTCGCTTGACGATGCCTTGCATGCGGCCGGTCGCCTGCCCTTGCCGCCGTATGTCACAGGGTTCCAGGGCGACGAGGGACAGTATCAGACCGTGTACGCGCGGCACGAGCAAAGCGTCGCAGCCCCCACAGCAGGGCTGCACTTCACACAGGAGCTGCTCGCACAGCTCGAAGGCTTGGGCGTGAAGATCGCCAAAGTCAGCCTTGCGGTCGGTTTGGACACCTTTCGCCCTGTCGTGGAAGAGCGCATTGAGAACCACCGCATCCACACAGAGCGCTACTGGGTAGATGAAGCGGCGATACGTGTCATTGAGGGCGCGCAAGCCTGTGGACGCAGGATAATTGCCGTCGGCACGACAAGCGTTCGATGCCTCGAGAGTGCCTGGGACGATGCGGCAGGCAGGCTGCTCCCGCGCAACGGCGAGGCGACTTCTCTTTATATAACGCCCGGATACCGGTTCAAGGCGGTAGACGGGCTGGTCACCAACTTTCACGTCCCGCGCTCAACGCTGCTTATGCTGGTGAGCAGCCTGGCGGGGCGAGAGAAGGTGCTCATCGCCTATGCGGAGGCGGCTGCGAAGGGGTACCGGTTCCTCTCTTTTGGTGACGCAATGCTCATACTGTAGACAGTGTGTGAACGACGCACTCGACTTGCTTCTCACGAGAAAGGCTCCTGCGCCATGTTCGACCTCACCCTTGAAGGCACCTGCCCTGCGACCTCTGCGCGCGCAGCGCGTTTTACGACTCCGCACGGCGACGTGCTCACGCCCACGTTTATGCCTGTGGGAACAGCCGCCACCGTTAAAGGCGTCACGCCCGAGCAGCTTCAGGCCCTCGGCGCACAAGTGGTCCTCTCCAACACCTACCACTTGTACCTGCGGCCCGGCGCCGAGCTGGTGCGTGCCGCTGGCGGGCTGCACCGCTTCATGGGATGGGACCGCCCCCTGCTGACCGACTCGGGAGGCTTTCAGATCTTCAGCCTGCGTGACACGCTGAAGCTTGACGACGAGGGCGTGAGCTTTCGGTCGATAAAAGACGGGTCGCTGCACCGGTGGACGCCAGAAGAGAACATGCGTGTCCAAAACGACCTCGGCGCTGACATCCTCATGCAGCTCGACCAATGCCCGCCCTACCCGGCAACGCGCGAAGAGGTGGAGAAGGCCGTAGAGCGCAGCGCCTCCTGGGCGCGCCGCTGTCGTGTCGCGCAACAAAACGCCGCGCAGGCCTTGTTCGGGATCGTCCAGGGCGGAGTCTATCTTGACCTGCGACTCAAGAGCATCGGCCTGTTGCGCGAAGTTGAGCAGGCACACGGCCGTTTTGAGGGTTTTGGAATCGGCGGCTATTCGGTAGGGGAGCCGCACGAGGTCATGTTCGAGACACTGGGCTGCGTCGCAGGCGCGCTGCCGGCCGACCGGCCGCGCTACCTCATGGGCGTCGGCAACCCGACGACCTTGCTCAAAGGCGTGTCGGTCGGCATAGACTTGTTCGACTGCGTGCTTCCTACGCGCACGGCCCGTATGGGCACCGCGTTTTCTAGTGCCGGGAGGCTCAACCTGCGAAACGCGCGCTTTGCAAGCGACCTTGATCCTCTCGACCCCTCGTGTTCGTGCA
>JAITHV010000019.1 GCA_031279835.1 Coriobacteriales bacterium | reverse complement strand
CACTGGCCCCGAAAGCCCATGGAGCGACCCGGCCTGGGAGACAAACTCGCCGAACTGCCGATCGCCCGCGTCCACAAACCCGAACTGCCGCATGACCCGCAAGGTCTCGTCATAACCTGACAGATTCTGATAGCCGGCCTGTGAGGCCTCGGGAGCGGGAGCCGGTGTGGCAGGGGCGTCGATGATGCTTTGCATGGTGTTGATGTGCGACTCGATGCCGTCAAGTACCGAGCGAAGGTCTACCCCAAACGAGTTTTGGGCCTTGTCGCCGTCGGCGTCAGGCTTTGAGGCACGAGACGTTGGGGAGACAAACGACGACAGCGACGGTGTGCTGTAGTCATGGGGACCACTGGGCTGCCCTGGTTGTCGCGCCAGGTCAGCAGACGACTTGGTGTGCTGCGAGGTTGGCCCGACATGCTCCGAGAACCCTTTGGCAAGGTCCTCTGCGAGGTCTATGACGTCGTCGTGCTGTATGCCAATCTGCTCAAGCTGCTGGAGGGCAAGGCTCTGAAGCTGGTGCAAGGCCTCTTCAGTCTGCTCGGGAGAATAATACGGCAGCAGGTCGTTCAAGATGGCCTCGGCATTAGAGCGGTCTCCTTGCTCGCATGCGAGCAACCAGGCCTGATGCATGCCGTCGAGCACGCGCTGGGTAGGAGCCAGCCCTTGTTCCAGGGTCAGCTCAAAAGCAGCGCAGTACAGATGGACCGCCAGGCGCAACCTGCCCGCCTTACGCGCGTCGTCTGCTGAATCAAGATAAAAAGCGACTCCCCGCTGTTGGTCGCCTGGCTCTCTCTCGTTACTCATGGTAATTACCCTTTCGTAACTTTATATGCTGATAACATGATAACGTGAATGTTCGGCCTGTGCCACTGAGGAACAGTTGATTTGCCGTATCGTAACATAGAGAGAAGGCAGGTGAAGCCAGCTTGGCCGTTCGATGGCGCTTATTGTACCCGTGCTGCTGCCTATAACTCCCATTTTACGATTTCCCAGCCATTCGCGTGAGCAATGCGCTCCAAGCGGCGATCTGGGTCTACTGCGACAGCGTGGCGTGCCGCCTCCATGAGCGGGGCGTCAGAAAAGTGGTCCCCGTACGCCCAGTCGAGCTCCCAATTGCCTTCGCCGAAACACTCGTCGGCATATGAGGTGAGTTGGAAGAGCTTTTGCTCCCCTTCTGGCGGCTCACAGAGGGTGTGTCCGGTATAGTGCCCGTCAACGACCTCCATCTTCGTGGCTATGAACCCGTCGGCGCCGATGTCTTTTACCGCCGCGCTCACGATAGGCTCAAAAGACGCGCTGACGACCACGATGGTACAGCCTTCGGCGCGATGCCGCTTTATGCGGCGCAGCGCGTCAGGCCGATAGTAGCTGCGTATCTCCTCGTTATAGAGGTTTGTCATAATGCTGTTCGCGTCGGAGGCCGAAAACTGCTTGAAACTGCTGAATATATAGCGGCGCGGCAAGGACTGGTCGAGCTCGGCGCCCATTTTATAGCGCATGCCCCACAGGCCTATCCGGGCCACAGCCTTCATGGGCATGATGTGATTGCGCGCCAGACGGTTGACGAGGCGCACAGGCGATGCGGCGTCGATAAGCGTGCCGTCAAAGTCGAAGGCGACGATGCGGGTCTTAGCGGCAGCGGGCGCTGCCTCGTTGGAGGTCGCTGCCTCAGCAGCGGGCGCCTGCGCACGACTGGGGACACGCGCTGCAGCCTCGAGCTGCCGACGCAGATCGACGGCAGCGCAGGCCCGATGCGAGAGGGCGTTTTTCTCCGCAGGCTCATACTCGGCGAGCGTGCGGCCGTCGTGCTCTGCCTGAGGGACGAACACCGGGTCGTAGCCAAACCCGCCTGCACCGCGCGGTGCGGCTGCGATATGCCCTTCAAGGCTTCCTGTCGCCACAAGCTCGGTGCCGTCCTCGTCTATGAAAACCATGGTGCACACAAAGCGCGCGCCTCGTTTGTCAGCCGGCACTCCCTCAAGCTCAGCAAGGAGCTTCTTGACGTTGGCAGCGTCGGACGCCTGCTCATTGGCATAGCGCGCGGAATGGACGCCGGGGGCGCCGCCAAGGGCGTCCACCAAGAGCCCCGAGTCGTCAGCCAAGACAGCATGGCCGCTGGCCGCAAAGGCGCCGCGTGCCTTGATGCGCGCGTTTCCCTCGAACGTCGACGCAGTCTCGGGAGGCAGCTCGTCCAGCCCACAGGCAGAGAGCGGAAGGAGCTTCCACCCAGGAATCTCGAGCAGTTCGCCCAGTTCGACGGCCTTGTGGGCGTTGTGTGTCGCGACAATCACGTTCTTGCTAGCAGCCCCCATCAAGCTTCTCCCTGGCTTTTGACTGCTTGGCGCTGCGCCTCAAGCAGTTGAGCGATCCCCGCCTGGCCAATGTCGAGCAGGGCGTCAAGTCGCCCCCTGCCAAAGGTCGTGCGCTCGCCGGTTCCTTGAAGCTCGATAAACTCGCCTGAGCCGTTCATGACGAGGTTCATGTCGATCTCGGCGCGGGAGTCCTCGCGGTAGTCGAGGTCGAGCAGCAGCCTCCCGTCGACCATGCCGACGCTCACGGCGGCCACCTGGTCGAAGAGCGGGTCGGACTTGAGCTTGCCTGCGCGCCGCCAGGCCGCCAGCGCGTCGTGCAGCGCCACCCAAGCGCCACAGATCGCCGCCGTTCGCGTTCCGCCGTCGGCTTGGATGACGTCGCAGTCTAGAGTGACAGTTGTTTCTCCCAAAGCAGAGAGGTTTACCACCGCGCGCAAAGAGCGCCCGATGAGGCGCTGGATCTCATGGGTGCGCCCCTGCTGACCGCGCGTCTCGCGACGGGTGCGCTGCGGGGTCGAGGCGGGCAGCATCGCATACTCGGCAGTCACCCAACCCGCGTTGGAGCCCTTGCGCCAGCCGGGGACTGTCTCGTCGATGGTGGCGGCGCACAAGACGCGTGTGTCCCCAAACTCGACCAGACACGATCCGAGCACGCCTTTGAGGTAGGCAGGCGTGAAGGTCACCGGGCGCAGCCCTTCCTCAGAGCGGTCGAACGAACGGGTGTTGCGGCGTAGGGCAGAAGTCATAAACACTCCTTCTCGGAAAGCGGGGCAGAGAGGTCCTCAAGGCTCACGAGGGTCAAGTCCTCTAGGGGATGGAGAAAGATCGCGGATCCGAGCGAGACGAACTCTTCGGGGTCGGTCGTCGTCGTGGCAAAGCGGTAGTGTGCCGTGTGGCCGTCTTGCGCGAGCTGGCCGCGTCGCCCCAGCACCTCGGCGACGTCGCGCGCGGTCTCTTCGGCCGAGGAGATGATGCGCACCGAGGGGCCGACGACGCTTTGGATGAGCGAGGCGAGCAAGGGGTAGTGCGTGCAGCCGAGCACCAGGGTGTCGATCATGCAGCGCTTGAGCGGGTTGAGGTAGTCGCGCGCGATCTCGGAGAACGCAGGCCGGATGTAGATTGCCGACGCCTGCGCCATGATGTCTTCAAACAGGTTGCGGTCGAGGCGCAGGCCTTGCTCCACGATCTCAACGAACCGGGGCGTGGCGGCGGAGAAGACCGTCATCCCTGCGTCGAGCGAGCGTATGGCGCGCGTGTAGGCGCCGCTTTCGACCGTCGCCACCGTGCCGATGACGCCGATGCGCCGTGAGGTCGTCGCCTGCACCGCCGCGCGGGCGCCTGGACCAATGACGCCGACAACCGGAACGTCGAACTCGCGCTGCACCGTCTCGAGGCCGGCCGCAGTGGCCGAGTTGCAGGCGATGACGATGAGCTTGACGTCCTGGCGAGCGAGCCAACAGGATATCTGGCGCGCGAACAGCCGCACCTCGTCCAGAGGGCGCGGGCCGTAGGGGCAGCGCAGCGTGTCTCCAAAATAGATTATGGACTCGTTAGGGAGCCGCGAGGCGATCGCACGGGCGACGGTGAGCCCCCCCACGCCGGAGTCAAACACCCCAATAGGCAGCGAGGCGCGTTGAGCGACTCGCGGGGAAGAGGTTGCCGACATGCCTGCGGCGACGGCACCTGAGGTGCCGTCGCCGGGCGCTTGAGGATTATTCATGGGTCCAGTATAGCATGGCGTGCCAGTCGCAGACTGAGCTGTCGTGGTACACTACCAGTCATGCTGACGCGTTCACACGCTGCATCTTGACAAGGTGAGACTGCCCATGCGGCCTAATGCGGCCGCAATTGCTAAAGGGGGCGACTGGTTTCGACATAGTGGTTCCAAGCAAGGAAGCAGGCCGTGGTCTCCTCGCCACGTTAAACTGGGGTACCGTCAAGATAATTGGCAACAATCGTTATGCCCTCGCTGCCTAATTGAGCAGCGACGTCAACATGGGATACATCCCCGCTCCCATCGCGACGCCATTTTAGGGGAATGCGCCCCAGGACGTAGTCGGTATGCCTGGGGTTAAGACGAACCGGCTGGGGAGAGGCCCGTTGGCCAGCTGACCCTCCTCTCCCGAGACACGATAGCAGGCTGAGCCTGGAGATGCCTTGCGAGGAGTCATTATGGACCGGAGTTCGATTCTCCGCGCCTCCACCATTCTCGCAGCTGCCCTGGCTTGCGAAGGCCTGCTCGCCGCGCTCGCAAGCTCACCGCTCCCTCGACAGCCCGCTTTTGTGCCTCTGCCGGTTGCTGCAGATTTGCCCGCATGGCAGACAGCATCCCTGCTGATGCGACCGTGACAATCGAGGGAACGTCATGCCG
Source organism: Coriobacteriales bacterium (assembly GCA_031279835.1). Classification (GTDB taxonomy): domain Bacteria; phylum Actinomycetota; class Coriobacteriia; order Coriobacteriales; family UBA8131; genus JAITHV01. The sequence continues at coordinate 10,849 of JAITHV010000019.1, read as the reverse complement.
CACCGGGTTTTACGGCGACCTGTACCCTCTCTTTGACTCTGTGGGGGACATCGGGGCCATAACAGTGCAAAAAACCGTGGTGCTCGACGACCAGGGGCGTGAGTTTCGCCGAGTGAGCTACCCAGGCCATGACTGGGTTCACAGCAGAACAAGAATATACTCAGGCGGCACGGTGTACTGTGCAGAAAGCCAGTGGAGCCAAACGCGCGACTATTACGTTGACCCGAGCAACTTTGAGTATTATTGCCGGCATACCGGCATCGGGTCCTTCAAGCGAGAGGAAGACGTGCCTATGCCAGTGATGGACTCACTCAAGCTTGACGAGCTTCGGGGCTTTGGCAATAAGCACGCCTACAATCCTTTTGACCAAAAACACAGCGATGAGGTGATGAAGTCAGTCATCCGATTGCCCGAGTCTGTGTGCGGTGAGGGCATGCGCTTTTACAAAGTGAGCCTCGAAGGCTACTTCACCTCAACCAAAGAGCATAGTTTCTTCGTTCATGACGGCAAGCTGCTGCTTGTTTTTTATCATGACGTAGGAAGCGAGAACAGCGGGATAAGAGAGGTGCTTTGCATAGAGGTGCCCGACCGGCTGGGGGATTACTTCATGGGCTTGATGCAGCAGTACCCGCGGCCGGACTAAGCTCCTCGAGACACTTGGGGACGGAAATCACACGAAGCAATTAAAGGAAGTAAAATGTGTCCAAATAAGGAAGCAGATTTCTGATAAACTCGGAAATACACATAAAAGCAATATATGTCAGAAAAAGTTTTGCATGGAGGCGCTTGCCTTGAAGAATACCTATCTAAAACGAATCGCAGACGATGTGCTTGATTCTCATTTGGAAGCATCTGGCGCAGTGCTAATCGAGGGACCAAAATGGTGCGGCAAGACATGGACGGCAAACAAAAAAGCAAAGAGCACGTTGTTCATGCAAGACCCGGATCAAAGGACATCGTATCTAAAAGCAGCTGACACAAAGCCATCGCTATTGTTGCGCGGCGAAACCCCGCGCCTGCTTGACGAATGGCAGGAAGCGCCCGTGCTTTGGGACGCGGTGCGCTATGCCGTTGACCAGCGCGGTGATGTGGGGCAGTTCATACTTACCGGGTCGGCTGTCCCACTAGACAACGCGGTGAAACACACGGGCACGGGCAGAATCTCACGCATGCTCATGAGGACAATGACGCTTTATGAGTCCCTCGAATCGAGCGGCGATATCTCATTGCATGCCCTGTTTGATGGGACTGCCGATGGAGACGGAATGTCCAGCTTGTCTATCGAGCGACTGGCGTTTGTTCTTACGCGCGGAGGCTGGCCGGCATCCATCGGCGACAAAGAGAGCGTTGCTTTGCGCAGGGTCTCTGACTACGTTGAAGCAGTAATCAATCAAGACATCTCTCGTGTTGACGGTGTGGAGAAAAGCCCTGCCCGCGTCCGCGCTTTAATGCGGTCGCTCGCGAGAAATGTTTCTACGATGGCAAGTCTTTCGACGATCCGAAACGACATCGCCGGGAATGAGGACACAGTATCCGAAAAGACAATCGCTTCCTATTTGAATGCCCTTCGTCGGATTCATGTGGTTGAGGATTTGCCTGCATGGAGTCCGGCCATGCGTTCCAAAACACCTCTACGGACTTCTCCCAAACGACATTTTACCGATCCTTCTATTGCTACTACAGTATTGCGCGCAACGGCAGACAGCTTGTTAGGCGATTTTACTACTTTTGGGTTGTTGTTTGAGTCACTTTGTATACGTGATTTAAGAGTGTATGCAAACGCTATTGACGGCGAGGTGTTTCATTACCATGACAAGAGCGGTCTTGAAGCCGATGCCATCATTCACCTGAAAGATGGTCGGTGGGGCGCGATTGAGGTCAAGATGGGGGCAACAGAAATTGAGACCGCCGCAGAAAACCTCCAAAGGCTGCGCGACAAAGTCAATACGGACAAAATGAAGGAACCGTCTTTTCTGATGGTGCTGACAGGAACCGAGCTCGCTTACCGCCGCGATGACGGGACTTATATTGTTCCGATTGGTTGCCTAAAGCCATAAACAGGTTCTTTGTTAGGATAGGTATATGTCTGCATATAAATGGGAGATCGTTCCCAACTTCAATGACGCAAGGGCAAAATGCAAAGAAGAGCGTGACGAGCTCGGAAACATAACAAAGATAGAGATACTGTACGGGGGAGAAGGTGGCGGTGACGGCAAGGGGCACGGCCACTGGGTCGCAGAGCTCATTGACGGACTGCTCCAGGTTGTCTTGGACAGAGAGCCTGACAGCGCAGGGGGGCGCGCACAAGATAGAATCCATTCACCGTTCGGATGCCTATAACGACGAATCAAGAATAGAGCGCATCGCACAAAAAGAGCAGATTATTCACCAAATGAAAGACCTGTCGCTTGCCTCGGATAAAATCACAGTTGAGCAGATTGCATCGCTCGGCAAAGAGTTCTACGCAATAGGGTCTTGTGGACGAAGCGACAACGAGCGACTCAGACATGTGTTTAGAAGAAAGCAAAAAAGTGCCCATAAGAAGTTGTCGCGCCAAAGAACGGAGGAGAGGATTACCGCTATCGAGCAATGGAGCATGCAAATTGCCGGTCATCACAGGCAATTAAAGCTTCTCTATATGTTACTAGCTAGTTCTTGGAACAAGTATAGCCGCAAGCACCCCCTGCTCAAATGCGCCTTCGGTGCACCAATGCGGCGAGCGCGTACGAGACGACCAGGATCCCGGTCCACCACAGGAGCGCAATCCCCACCTCAGCGCCCAATGGCTGGCCGGTGAGCGCGTTTCGCAGGCTTTCGACAAGCGGCGTCGTCGGCTGGTTCTCGGCGAACACCTGCACGGCAAACGGCATGGTGTCGGTGGGCACGAACGCCGAGCTCACAAACGGCAAGAAGATGATCGGGTACGAGAACGCCGCGGCGCCGTCTGCGGTTTTTGCTGCCAGCGCCGCGATCATGGCCATCCAAGTGAGCGCGAGTGTGAACAAGGCCAGAATGCCCGCCGCAATGAGCCATTCAAGCACGCCACCCGTCGGGCGAAAGCCCATGACCAGCGCAATGCCGACGATGATGGCGACCGAGACTGCGTTGGAGACAAGTGACGAGAGCACGTGGCCCCACAACACAGACGAGCGTGCGATCGGCATGGAGTTAAAGCGCTCAAAGATGCCGCTTTGCAGGTCCGTGAACAACCGGTACGACGCATACGAGGTGCCGGAAGCGATCGCGATAAGCAGGATTCCGGGCAGCAGGTAGTTGACGTAGTTGTCGGTGCCGGTCTGGATGGCTCCGCCAAACACATAGACAAACATCAACATAATTGCAACAGGCATGACCGTGACCGTGATAATGGTGTCCATGCTGCGAAAGACGTGCTTGAGCGAGCGCCCGAGCATCACGGCTATGTCGCTAAAAACAAAACGTATCGAAGTCATGTCACTCGACCTCCTTTTGCTTGACGATGGCAAGGTAGACCTCTTCAAGCGTCGGCTGCTTCTCCACATACTCCTTTTTTACGGGCGGCATCATGGCCTTGAGCTCGGCAAGCGTCCCTTCCACGACGATGCTCCCCTTGTGCAGAATCGCGATCCTGTCTGCCAGCTGCTCGGCTTCCTCGAGGTACTGGGTGGTGAGAAAGACCGTCGTGCCGCTGCCAGCTAGCTCGCGAATCGTGTTCCAGACCTCTAGGCGTCCCTGCGGGTCAAGGCCTGTTGTGGGCTCGTCGAGAAACACGAGCTGCGGGGCGCCTACCAGGCTCATCGCGATGTCGAGCCGTCGTCGCATGCCCCCCGAATACGTTCCCGCCTTACGCTTGGCAGCCTCCGCAAGGCCAAAGCGGTCAAGCAGGTCGTCGGCCATCTGGCGTGGGTTGGCGAGATGACGCAGCCGCGCCATCATGACCATGTTCTCGCGGCCGGTGAGCACGTCGTCTACTGCCGTGAACTGACCGGTCATATTGATACTCTGTCGCACAGCGGCGCCTTGTGTTGCCACGTCATAGCCGTTCACGCAGGCGGTTCCGCCATCGGCCGCAAGGAGCGTTGCCAGTATTCGTATCAGGGTGGTCTTTCCTGCGCCGTTGTCTCCGAGCAAGGCAAACACGCTCCCCGCCTCTACCACGAGGTCCACGCCTCGCAGTGCCACGACGTCCTTGAAGGACTTGCGCAACCCCGACAGCTCAATGGCAGCCGGGACCGCTCGTGCTGCAGTGCTCATAGCGCCTCCTTAGTCTTCGAGCAACGCCACGCCGCTCATGTCTGCCTTGCCGTTCTTGAGAAACGTGTAGGTGATGCGGTCAGCAGAGCAGTCGATAAAATAGGCCTTCTTGAAGCTTCGGGGATGCGGGCTTTTAAAGAACGTGTTGGTTAGGGTGACACCCCGAAAGGTGACGTTTTGGTACGCGCAGTTTTCAAAAGCACAGTCGGCAAGCGAGGTCTCTATGAGCATGTTCTTGAAATACGACCCCCGGAACAACGCCCCTTGTAGCAGGTCGCCTGCGAGCGTGCAACCTTCAAGCGTGCTTCCGTCGACCGTCAGGCCTTCCAACCTGGCTTCAGTGAAGTCGCACGACTGCATATGGCTGCCCTTGATCTGTGCGCCAGAAAAACAACAGCGGGCAAACGAGCATCCAACAATATGTGAGCCTGTTATCTTACTGTTGGTAAGGTCAGAATCCGAGAAGTCGTTGTTGCGCACGTTGTTTCCCTTGAGTGCCAGGCCAGAGAGGTCTGCGCCCCTAAAGGAGCAGCCGACAATGTTAGACCCTGAGAACTTCTCGCCCAGGTTGGCAAGTCCGGAGAAGTCCACATCTTCCCAGTTCCCGCCCGACATGTTCCATGCCGGCCGTGCAAACTGCCTCTGAGTAGAGGCCGTTGCCCCAACTGCGACAAGTGGCTCTGCAAGGAGTGCCACCGGGTCGGCTGGGTCAGCCGACGCTGCTGGGCCAATCCCCGGCACGGGAGAAGTCGTCCCATCAGGCTCGCCCAAAGGAGTCATCCCCCCTGAAAGCGCGTTCTCTGAAAAGTAGTTCAGCTCGACCCCCAGGACCGATGCGAGCCGGTCAAAGGTGATAATGTCGGGCATGGACTCTCCTCGCTCCCACTTGCCCACCGCTTGAGACGAGATCGACAAATGCCCAGCAAGCTGCGCCTGCGACAAGCGCGCCTGCCTGCGCGCGTCGGCGATCCTTCTGCCTATCTCGATTGCCGTTAACATAGCAGCCATCCTTTCAGAGTTTTTCAGGGTAGCGCACCTGCCGGTGCAGTCCGCGCTCTGCGTCGTGTTTCTTCGTGTTCTTATTTGATCCCATTAAAGCGCTTCGCGCAAGCAAAATCATGAAACCGTCAGTTGTTTTTTGAACGAGTTGGTTGTTTTTTGGCGTTTCGACTTTAAGAGCCGACCTTATGAGTCACACCGAAGCCGGTCCTCAGCGACACGAATAGCAGCGCGAAGATGATACCCTGACACAGACGATCGTGCATGCGGACAAGATCTGTTAAATCCTGTGGTAACCTTTTTGCCCCTTGAGCGTAGTTATAGAGGGAACAGGTCGCCGCACGGTCAACGCGCAGTCGGAGAAAAGAGGGACGGGAGACGGCATGGCAGCACAGGGGCTTGAGACAGCTCAGAATGGCCTGACGGCCAACAGGCGCGACACAGAAGTCGTGGACGCGCTTGAGCGCTACCGCAAGACGGTCTACGGTGTCGCGCTGACGCACACAAACAACCGCTGCGACGCAGACGACGTGTTCCAAGAGGTGTTTGTCGCCTACCTGCGCTCATCGGTGGACTTTGCTGACGAGGAGCACCGCAAGGCCTGGCTTATCCGCACGACGCTCAACTTGTCCCTCAAGCTCGTCACCAGCTCGTGGCGCAGTCGCACCGAGCTGTGCGAGCCAGGGGCGCCCGCGCTCTCGGTCTGCGACCCGTCTCTTCCGCCGAGCGACTTTGCCTTCAGCGACCCGCGCGCCGACGAGGTGTTCGCCGCGCTGCGCGCGCTGCCGACTGACTACCGCATAACCATGCACCTGTTCTACCTCGAAGACCTTCCCGTCTCGGCCATTGCCAACGTTCTTGGCACGACTGAGGGCGCCATTAAAACCCGGCTCTCTCGCGCGCGCGCCATGGTGCGAGACTCTGTTCACGAGACTGCTTGCAATGAATGACGTGACACTTGTTACCAAGAAAGGTGGTGTGATATGAGCAGGCCAGACGAACTGTTTGACGACCGCGAGCTCATGGCCAGAATGCGCGACGAGATGAGCCCAGACCAGCGTCTGGTGGACGAACTGACGAGCAAGCTGCATGCAGATACCAGTGCCGCCGCAGGCACAAGCATAGGCGCAGGAGCAGGCACAAGCACAGGCACAAGCATAGGCGCTGGAGCGGCATCAGAGCCACTGCCCGTCAGCCGGCCTCGACGCCGACGCCGCTGGGCAGCCGGGCTTTCTGTCGCAGCGGCTGTGTTCCTCGTCGCTGCGCTCGGCTTTGCCGTGCTGCGCCCAGGCGGAGTGCTCAGCCTCGCAGGCATAAAATCCCCCTTTGAGACCGACCCGTCTGCCCAGCAGCTCACACAGTCTGCAGCAGCTGCCCCGATGGAGGCAGTCTCCTCTTACGAGGACCTCTATGCGACGCTGTGCGCGCGGATGGGCGTCGCCCCTTTGGCGACGGCTGCAACATGGTCAGACGACATGCTCAGGTCTTTGAAGGTAAAAAGCGTCCCGGCATCGTCCATTGGCTACGGAGACGGCGCAATGCTCACGGCGCCTGCAACCGGCGAGCGCGACAGTGCCGCCGAAAGCAGCACGAGCGGGCTCGATGCTAAGTCCGCCGCTCCCACGTCGCCCTCGCCCTCAACCGACTATTCCACCACCAACACCCAGGTGGCCGGCATCGACGAGGCAGACGTGGTAAAGACCGACGGCGACTTTCTCTATATGATTCTGCGCGGCAGCGAGGTAGTCATAGCAAGCGCAGACGGCGCAAACACCAAGGAGGTCAGCCGGTTCACCCCAGAGGCGCCTGACGGGCAGTCGAACTGCGGGCTCATCGACTTGTACCTGTCCGGCGACGTCTTGGTAGTCATGTCGCGCGTCACCTTGCAAGTGGGAACACAAGAAGACCTCAACGCGCCGATCCCACAGGGCGGCGGGACCAGCGGAGGCAGCTTGGGCGGAAGCTCCCCCGGGTATCCGGGCGAAATCGAGCCGGCCGCCGCGCCTCAGGCCGCGTCTGCCACCTCCGACTCGCCGACGTCATCCCCAGCTGAGGAGCCCATGGCGTCGGGGCCTGCCAATGCCGCAAGCCCTACCGAGCCACAAGACGCCGTGGCACCGTATCCTTCTCCCTACTACCCCTCCATGCGCTCGGTGACCCAGGTAAGCCTCTATGACGTGAGCGACGCGCGGGCGCCCGTCCTGATCGACCTGTTCGCGCAAGACGGGTACCATACCACTTCGCGCCTCATGGACAACGTGCTCTACCTGGTCACCAACCACGCGCCGAGTTACCTGCCCTATGAGGTGCGGCCCTATGACTACCTGCCTTTGCTGTATGGAGAAGGCTGCGTGGACGCGACCGTCCCCTCGCAGCACATCTACCCCACGCCTGGTTCTGCCGGGACAGGCTATACCGTCGTTACCGCGCTCGACCTTAAGGCCAGCAAGCGCGTCGCCTCTTTGACTGTCGTCGGCTCAGCGGGGACCGTGTACATGGGTCACAACAACCTCTATGTAGCCGAGTCGTTCTATCAAGAAGGCGAGGATGACTTCTTGGCGCAAGAGGGCGCAAACCGCTACATCAAGGTCGACAGCAGCTATGACACACGCATAGCGCGCATCCCTGTAGGCACCGGCCAACTGGCGCTTGCCGCAAGTGCGGTGGTGCCCGGCGCGCTGCTCAACCAGTTCTCGCTCGACGAGTTTGACGGCCATCTGCGAGTCGCCACATCGAGCACGGTATACACAAGCTTCTATATTCTCAATGAAGACACCGGCTATCGCAGCCATGACTACGGCGCACAGTCAGACGCGATGAGGGGCGCTGCCCCGACCCAGACGAACGCGCTTTATGTGCTCGACGCCAGCCTCGCGATTGTCGGAAGGATCGAGGGGCTTGCCCCCAACGAGCGCATCTACTCGACTCGCTTCGACGGTGACGTCGGCTACGTCGTGACGTTTCGGCAGGTAGACCCCTTGTTCACCATCGACCTCTCTGACCCACGCAGACCAAAAGTGACCAATGCGCTCAAGATCCCCGGCTTCAGCCAGTACCTGCACCCCTTCGGGGACGGCCTTTTGCTCGGCATTGGCATGAACGCGAGCGACACCGGGCGCGTCTCGACGATGAAGCTGGCCATGTTCGACACTTCCGACCCCTATGACGTCTGGGAGCGCGACAAGCACCTGCTCTCAACGACCTACTCCCCTGCCTTGTACAACCACAAGTCAGTGTTCGCCGACGTCGAGAAAGGCCTCGTCGGCTTTCCCACCAACGACAGCAGCTCTGCGCGAGGATACAACGGCACCGGTCTGTACCTGGTCTACTCGTACCGCACGCCTGACTTTGGCATGAACGAGTCAGGCGGCTTCTTCGAGAAGCTCGCGGTCTCTTTGCCGCTCACCAAAGGCATCGACTACGGCACGTACAGTGCCTACGACGACCGCTATTCGAGCTATGAGTACGTGGATGTGGACAATACTCGCGGCCTGTATGTCGGCGACAGCTTCTACATCGTCAGTGGAGACAACATACTCGTGTTCGACCTTGCGAGTTTTAAGCAAACTGCCTCGGTAAAGCTCTCCTGACACGCGCACTGGCCACCTGAGGCGAGCCATGGCGCGCCCGCGCCACATGGCTCGCCTGATGACGAGGGATTCGCTCGGCGTGTCAATGCGAGGCGTAGTACAGCCAATCGCCCGACGAGCCGTAAAAGAGGTCGAGATCAAGGTTGCCCGAGAAGCCAGGCAGCCGGCCAGTGGACGTGTACTGGAAGATGTCGCAGCTGATCTGCGGGGTGATGTCATGTCGGTATCCCTGGATCTCCTGATTGCCGTACCAGTAGTTCGCATTCCAGAACAAGGCGCCTTCCTCGTCGCACAACTGAGGGATGCTCTGGTCGCTGGCCGGAGAGGCCGAGCAATAGACCGCGCAGTTGACGCCGGTGAGCCGCTTTACCTCACGCATGAAGGCCCGCACCCATTCTCGCCCATTCGAAAGGGCGCCTGCCTCATAGTCGAGCACCAGGATGGCCCTGCCGATGTACGGCTGGCTCCTGCTCACAAAATGCCGCGCTTCAGCGACGGCGTTGCTAGACTCCGCAAAATGGTAGAGACCTAGAAGCCCCGTGTGGTTAAGAGCCGAGTTCGCCTGTTGAGAAAGGTAGGGGTTCGTGTACCAGTCGCCTTGTGTTGCCTTGACGATCATGAAGTCGTATGGCACGATCTCGCCGATGTTGGGCGGCTGCCATGACGAGACGTCTATCCCGTCGAGCAGCTGCTTCTCGCTTGAGTCGAGTGCTGAGAACCTGAAGTACTGCTCCGCCACGTTAGCGCGGGGCCGGAGAAGTATCGGCGTGCCGTCAGCGGTGCTGCCGCCCTGGACTGCCATGGCCGAGCTGTTGTTGAGGGAGCTCACCATGCGGAAGTTTCCGTTGCCCACATACTCGACGCGCCATGTCTGAGAGGGAGCGGCGTTCCAGCTGCCCTGCTGCACGGAGCCGTTGCCCCCTGCGTCAACACTGCCTCCAGAGGCCTGCAGAGAGAGGCGCGAGAGCTTGTTCTCGAACCGATAACTGCCGTCAGCGAGCCTCGTGACAACAAACCGCTGGGAATTGGTGTTGTGGTAGCTGCTGAGCTGAAGCGCGGCGCCCGCGTTGAGGGACGCCCCGGCGATGTCGAGCACCTTGCCCGACGCAAGCGACGAGGTGACGGTGTAGGTCTCTCCGTTTTTCAAAGGGGCGGCAGACACAAACGACCAGCGCTGGGCGACAGTTCGATTGAGCGCGTAGACCTGCACGTTCGTGCCAGGGTCAGCTGATGCGCCCAGCACGTCGAGCACCGCTCCTGTCGCCTCGCTTCGCAGGTAGAAGCTGTTGTTGCCCGCAGGTATGAGTCGCCAGAGCTGCGCATTAGTGCCGTTGGCAGAATAGATCTGGACGTTCGGCCCCTTGCCTGCATGTACGTCAAGCAGCTTGCCGGTGTTGACACTCTCGATGGTATACCGGTTGTTGCTGGCATAGCGAAGCTGCCATTTCTGGGCCAGGGTGTAGTTGTTGCTCCAAGCCTGGACGTTCGTGCCGTCTGCTGTGGCGTTGCCGGCAACGTCGAGCACGGTGCCGAGCGCGCTTTGCACCGTGAACAGGCCGTCGTCCATTATCCTAGTCTGGGTGAACAGCCAGCGCTGGGCGTCAGTGTTGTTTTTAGTGTAGGTCTGCACGTTGGTGCCGTTGGAGCACACGCCTCCCTTGGCATCAAGCGCCATGCCCTCACAGGCGCTGCGCAGCTCATAGCGGCCAGATCCTGCCGGAAGCTCGGCAATGGTCCATTTTTGTGCTATTGTATTGTTGCTTGCATAAATTATCACATTAGTCTCTGGCTTGTTCGAGGCACCCGCCACGTCGAGGCAGCGGGCCGAGCCTACCCCCGTGACCGTGTAGTACCCGGTCATGGCGTCATAGGCCAGCATCCAGCGCTGGGCGCCGGTGCCGTTTGCCCCGTAGAGCTGCACGTTTGTCTCATTTACAGAGGAGTTGCCTAAGACGTCAAGCAGGGAGGAGTGGCTCTTGGCGTTCGCGATAGTGTACGTGCCGTCAGCAAGCGGGCGGGAGACAGGC
>JAITHV010000012.1 GCA_031279835.1 Coriobacteriales bacterium | reverse complement strand
ACTGGGCGAGTTTCTCTGCAGCAAGCTGCTCTTGGACGGCATACTCTGCGTGTGCCGTCTCTGCCTCGTGCTTGGCTGCCTTGTTCTGGGCAATAAGCGAGGCGTTTTGGCTGTTCACGCTGTTAAGGAGGTCCCAGCGCGACGAGAAGTCCTCGAAGGAGGTCGCGCCAAAAAGCACGTCAAGAAACGAGAGCGGCCCGCTTTTGTACATGGCGCTCGCACGGCCAGAAAGCTCTGCCTGTGTTGAGGATATGACTGCCTCGGCCGCGTCGATGCGGCCTTGCGCCTCGTCCATGCGCACGACCGCGGCGTCGTGCGCGTCAAGTGCGGCGTAGTAGTCGTTAGTTGCCTGCTCGAGCTGGGTGAGCCAGTCATTGAGCTTGGCGGCCGTTGCGTCAACCTCGGCCTTCTTCTCTGCAGAGGTGGGGTCAGCGTATGCGGGAAGGGAGAATGAGGGCAGCATGCTGCACACAACGAGCACACACAAGACGCCTGTGAGCAGGCGACGAAGACGTGGGGCGTGACTAACGTGCTGGGCAGTGATTCTCGATACAGGATTTCTCATAGCATGATCCTCATTATTGCTTGTCATACGCGACAGCTCTTCGTAAAGGCTGTTGCTGCGTCTGGGCAGAAGCAGTGCATAGTCCTGTACAGTATACCCGCAACTGAGCTTGCAAGGCAATGCGCCGTCAGTCAGAACCTACCGGCGAACACCCAAGGATAGCCCTCCATTTCTTGGATGCGCACCAGGCTTCCCGGCGATGGCGCATGGATGAACTTGCCCTCGCCCACGTAGATGCCGATATGCCCCGGCTTCCACAGGATGTCTCCCGGCTCGGCGTCCTCAGGCAGCAGCACATTGGGAGCGGCCGTGATTTGCGCCTCACTTTGATGTGGCAACTCAATGCCGACCTGACGGTAGCACCATGTGACAAGCCCTGAGCAGTCGAAGGTGTTTGGCCCTTCGGCAGCCCAAACATACGGGCTGTTTATACGCGAATACGCAGCCTCCACGACGCTGCTGTACGTGCTTGGGTCATAGCTCTTGTTGCCGTTGCCGTGGACGCCGCCCGTGTAGCCCTGGTACGCCTCCTGCTCTGCGATCGCCTGGGCCTCGGCAGCCGCCCGTGCCTGCGCAGCGGCCTGCGCCTCGGCAGTGCGCACGCGCTCCTCCTCAGCCAGCTCTTGGTCGATAAGTGCGGCAACCTCTGCCTCTAGATCGGTGTAAAGCCCCTCGTAGGCAGCAACCGTGACCTGGGCCTGCCTGCGGATCTCGTCGGCCTCGGCAAGCGCAGCCTCGGCGGCACGCTCCTGCTCAAGATAGGCCGCATGGGCCTCCTCGGCATCAAGACGCGCCTTTCGGCTCTCCTCGATGAGGCGCGCGTTCTCTTCGTTTATCGCGCCCAGGTAGTCCCAGCGCGTGGTGAAGTCCTCAAAGGACGTCGCGCCGAACAGCACGTCGATGAATGACGTAGGCCCGCCCTTGTACATAGAGCTCACACGACCAGCAAGCATCGCCTGCGTGGCGTCCAGCCGTGCCTGCGCCACTTCGATGCGCGCCTTGGCCACATCCATGTCTGCCAGCGCAAGCTTGTAGCGGTCATAAGCCTCGTAATAACGGTTAGAGGCATCCTCAAGCTCTACAAGCCATTGGTCAAGTATCTTTGCCACCTCGTCAGCCTGCGCCTGCCGATAGGCTGAGGCATACGGAGAAGAATCTTTGGGCGCCGTGCTGCTCGCTGGCTGGCCGTTCGCAGACTGACCGTTAGAAGGAGGGTCTGCGGGATCAGGCACGACAGGGACAGCATAGGCAGGCGTAGTTGAGATGGAGACGACAAGGCTCAAAGCGAGCAGGGCCATTATGGCTGAGGCAGTTCGGCGAAGCATGGTCTTCCTCTTTGAGGCGTTGGGCGAGTGACCTAATAGTAGCAGATTCCCCTCGTGGCGTGGGCGCTGTTTAGCGGCTGTTTGAGCGGCGGTCAGAAGCGGCAAGCAAGCGTCCAGTTATAGGTGCTCATGCTAGCAAGGCGCACGCCAATCCCTGGGCTCGCGTCAATGAACATCCCGTTGCCTACATACAGCCCCACATGACCTGACTTCCAAAGAACGTCGCCCGGCTGGGCCTGGCTCGGAGGGAGCAGCGAGCTGGCGGCGTTGCGCTGCCACTCGCTTTGGTGTGGAATGCTGATGCCGGCCTGTCGGTAGCACCAGGTTGTCAGCCCCGAGCAGTCAAACACATTCGGTCCCTCTGCCGCCCAAACATAGGGGCTCCCTAGCTTGGAATAGGCCGCCTGAATGATGATGTCATAGGTTCCGCCGCCAAAACCTGGGACTCCGTCTCCCCTTTGGCCAGGAGAGCCGCCCTGCTGCTGACGGGCGGCCTCAGCTGCGGCCGCGGCCGCGGCCTCGCGCTGGCGCTGGGCCTCTTGCTCCTGGGCGACCAGCTCGGCAACCTCAGCCTCCAAGCTCGAGAGCTCTGCCTGATACTCGGCGACAAGCCGTTCGGCGTTGGTCTTGATGCCCTCGGCCTCAGCGAGCTTCTCTGCAGCAATCTGCTCTTGTCGGGAATACTCGGCATGCGCGACCTCGGCCTCGTGCTTGGCGGCCTTGTTTTGTGCGATCAGCTCGGCGTCGTCGCGGTTGATGCTGTTGAGAAGGTCCCAACGGGAGGAGAAGTCCTCAAACGATGTTGCCCCAAACAAGACGTCGAGAAAGGTGAGCGGGCCGCTCTTGTACATTGAGCTCGCGCGCACGTTGAGACGCTCCTGCGTGTACGAGATGACCGACTGCGCGGCATCGATGCGTCCTTGCGCCTCGTCCATCTTGACGAGGGCGTCTTCATGGGCTGCGAGGGCGGCAAAGTAGCTGTCTGACGCGCGGTCAAGCTCGTCTTGCCACTCGTTGAGCTTTGTGGCGGTGGCGTCAGCCTCTGCCTGCTTCTCGGCAGATGTCACCGCAAACGCGCTCGGCATGCCGACCGGCACCACAAGCCCCACGGCAAGAAGCACGGCCAGCGCTGCTGACGCAAGGCGGCGAGGCAGGCTGGTCTGGCGAGCAATACGGATCTGGCGGGTCAACACATGCGGGAGAAAACTTGATTGACGAGGTTTCGAATGGCTCATAAGCGTTGCGCTCCTCGGTGCATACATTGTTTGGTATTGTGACGAACTAACAATTATCGCCATTTTGCGACCGATTCTCGCTTTGTGTCCAACTATGTTACCTAAATGTTAGACACTAGGGCTGCCGAGAGAAGGGGCTGTCGGCAGCTTGCCGGCTAGCGTAGGCTCAGGCTCATGGGCGTGTAATGATCGGAGGCCGTAAACCCCAGGCGCTCGTAGAGCGGGCGTCCGTCAGCAGTGGCCTCAAGCTCGATCAGGGAGACGCCGCGCGCGCGGGCCTCGTCAATCAAAGCGCCCAGCACCCGCCGGGCGAGGCCTTGGCGGCGATAGGCAGGGTACGTTAACACATTGTAAACGGTCGCGACACGACCGTCGGGAGCCTTGGGGCTGGCGAATCGCTCGGAGAAGAGGATGGTGGCAAAGGCGGCCACCTCAGGAGTGACAAGAGCGCCGCCATGACCAGGGCCTGCCTTCTCCGCAATCACGGTCACACAGGTCTCGTCTGCGATCCGTGCAGCGAAGAACGGCCGCAACTGGGCAGCGAGCGCCGCGCGGCCAGTGTCAGGCAGCTCGCCCCAGTCGGCCGCAAGATAGTCGAGTCGCAGGCGCACGAGCAGGTCTGTGTCGTTTATATTGGCAGTCCTTGTCACAAAGTCCATGGGTTGCTCCTTTGGTGCGGTTTTCTGAGGACAGCGGCACCGCCCCCAGCTTGCTGCAAAACTGACGGCCGGAGAGCTGCCATGACAAGCCTATAGGGACCTCGGCCTTCTGGCAAGCACGCAAGGGGACTCCGACAAAGAGGCATAGGGGATGTGAGACAATAGACAGGCGCATCGGCGCTGCCGCCTGGCCTCGCTGAGACAAGCACGCCCGAAAACGTACCGAGGAGTTGTCATGTGTGCCAATGATCTGAGGGAGAAGCCCAAGAAGACCCCGCGCCTCATTGCGGGCGTTTTTGCCTTGCTCTGGGCCGCGCTCATTTTTTTTCTCTCGTCTATTGAGGGTGGCGACTATCCCCCGCATCCCGGCTTTCTGAACTATGTCGCGCATTTTTGTGAGTACCTCGTGTTCGGCACGCTCTTGACGGTCGCGCTCAACGGTCCTACGCGGGCATTATGGAAAAGCGCCCTCATCGCCTTGGTCGTTGCGTCGGTCTACGCGGTCAGCGACGAGTTTCACCAGTTCTTTGTGCCGGGACGGCAATGCGACCCTATTGACTGGCTTACCGACACGATCGGCGCCGCAGTCGGCTGCCTCGCCACCATTTTTTATCTGAGCGCGCGCAAGGCATCGCACAGCCGCAGGCGCGACGGCGTGTCATAACGACGCGCCACTTTGGCAGGCCAGAGACCTTCTCACTTTATTACTGCTTCAGTATAAAAGGGGCCACAAGGTGCCAGGGAAGCCCTACGACGCACTCGTAGTCTCCTTCTATTTTTGCCGCCTGTGCGCCCCATGTTCCTTGGATGGCATACGCGCCTGCCTTGTCGAACGGCTCACCGGACTGCACATACTGCCTGGCTAACGCGGCGCCATACGGCTTGAACGTTACCCTAGTACAGTCTGAGAGCAAGCGTCGTGTGCCGTCTTGCAGGTCCAGCAGCGCCACGCCTGTGTGCACCTCATGCGTGCGACCTGCAAGCTCCATAAGCATGTCGAGCGCCTCTTCGTCAGACGCGGGCTTGCCGAGGACGCGCCCGTTGTAGACGACGGTGTCGGCGGCGATCAGCAGCCGTGGCTCCGGCATCGCTCGTGTTGAGTGCCACTCGGCGCACTCGCTCGCGGCGCTGGCCTTGGCGTCTGCAAGGGCTTTTACGAGCGCGGCGACGTCCGTGCTGCCCGACGCCTGCCATGCCGCGCTCAGCGACCCCTCGTCCACCACGGGAGCGACGACGAGGCAATCGATGCCGTGAGACTCGAGGATCATGCGCCGACGCGGCGAGCTTGAGGCGAGGACCACACAGGGGCGTTTTTCTCCAGTGGGCACTCTGGCTCCTACTCGTCGCCAAGGAACATGCCGGACTGCCTGCTCCACAAGCGAGCATACTCGCCTTCAGCGCCCACAAGCTCAGCATGCGTGCCGTCTTCCACAATACGCCCGTTGCGCAAGACGATGATGCGATCGAGGCTCGCGACCGTCGAGAGGCGGTGAGCTATGACGATCGAGGTCCGCCCCTCCATGAGGTTGCGCAGCGCGTCTTGGATGAGCTTCTCGCTTTCTGAGTCAAGCGCCGACGTGGCCTCGTCGAGCAGCAGGATGGGCTTGTCGGCCAGGATCGCGCGCGCGATGGCGATGCGCTGTCGCTGCCCGCCGCTCAGCTTGACGCCGCGCTCGCCGGTGAGCGTGTCAAATGCCTGCGGCAGCTGCTCGATGAATTCGAGCGCGTTGGCCTTTGTCGCTGCTGCCCTGACCTCCTCTATCGTCGCGTCAGGGCGCCCATAGGCGATGTTGTCGCTGACACTGCGATGAAACAGCATCGGCTCTTGCGGCACGTAGGCTATCTGTTGGCGCAGGCTCACCTGCGTGAGCTGCGCGATGTCCTGCCCGTCGATGAGGATGCGCCCCTGCTGGAGGTTCGAAAGCCGCAAGAGCAAGGCCGTCAGCGTCGTCTTGCCCGAGCCCGAGCGCCCCACCAGCCCGAGGCGCTCGCCGGCGGGGATGTGCAGCGTGAACCCCGAGAAGACCTGCGTGTGGCGCTCGGGGCGGGCGGCGGGCGGGGCGGGAGAGGCGGGCGGGGCGAAGTCAGAGGCCGCGTCTTTCTCCCCCACCCCCTCCCCGTAGCTGAAGCTCACGTCCTCAAAGTCGATGGCGCCCTCGCGTACCACCAGGTCGCAGGCGTTTTGTGCGTCAGCCACAAGCAGTGGCTCATCGAGGACCAGCGTCATGTCGTGCGCCTCGCCAAAACCGCGGTTTATCTGCTGAAACGTCATGTTTATGCGGTTAAACTGCATGGTAAGCGAGTATGTGTAGGTGAACGCCATGACGAGCAGGCCGGCGCTGATCCCGAACCACGAGGTGGCGCCGACGATGAAGAAGGCGACGAGCGCCATTATGACCACGATGATGATGCTAGTCACCGCGCCACGAAACGCCGAGGCGCGCATGCGACGGGAGTCGGCGCGCACTACCTCGCGGTTAGCGGTGTCGAACAGCCCGCGCTCGAAGGCCTCGCGCCCGTAGGTCTTGACCGAGAGGATGTTCGTGATGCTGTCGCTGAGCTCGCCTGACAGCATGCTTTGCGCACGGGCGGCCACGGCATTGAGGGGCAGGACTTTTCGGTACATGAGGTAGGCGGCGATGACGTAGACCACGAGCAGTACCGAGAGCAGGATCACATAAAGCGGCATGGCCGCAGCGAGCAGCACGATGGTTAAGACCGCCGTCATGACAATGGGGATGACGGCGTAGATGAGGCATTCGAGAAGAATGCCGTAGCCGCTGACGAACTTTTGCGTCTGGCTCACAAGCGAGCCGCCAAAGCGGTTGGAATGGAAAGTCATGGACTGGTCAGAGAGCGTGTCGAACGCATAGGTCGCGAGTGTGTAGTTTGCCTTTATCTCAAGCTTCCATACGCAATAATCTTGGACCTTGCTTCCGATCTGCCCGAGCGCGTTGGCACCGACAAAGGCGAGCACATAGCCTCCATACGTCACGAGAACGTCTTCAGCGGCAATCGTCTCGGTGCTCACTTTGTCGATGATAAGCCCGACGATCCAGGGACTCACAAAGGTTAGGAAGATCACGAAGGCAAAGGTGGAGACAAGCGCAAGTATGAAGACCGGCAAGTGCTTGACCGTTGCCAGCCCGTAGTAGTGCAGCGTGCGAACGGTTACCGATTGTGCGCGTCTGTAGGCTCGGGTGGGCACCGTGTGCTAGATTCGCTGCATCTCAGAAAGCGTTGCGTTGTACCAGTGCTCCCAGTTGGGTGGGCAATACTTCTGAGCCGCCTCAACGCTAATGGTGTAACCATAACCGCGTTTTAGCCCACGCACGTGCTCGCGAATGGCCGTGTCCCAATCCGACCAGCTCGTGTTGCCCCATCCCCAGGCATTGTGCGAGAGAAAGCAGTAGCGGCCTTTGCTGCTCTCAATACAGGAGATCGCGGGAGACCAGCGCGGGTCCACGCCATAGTCCCAAGCAGCCTCCGCAAAGGCACTGCCGTGCCCGCCGAGCGGCGAGCTGCCAAGGTAAGCGTCTATGCGCGCGCCCCATTCGCTGACAAATGACTTCTTGTCGGTGGTCCAGTCCGGACGGTCGTTGCCGACTCCGGGGCTGGCGCCGCCTGCGCCCGGCGCGGGGCCTGTGTCAGGTCCCGGATTTGACCCAGTGGTCCCCTGGCCGCCGTTGCCGCTGCCGTTGCCGTTGCCGTTGCCAGACGAGCTTGCGTTGTCGTTGCCGTTGCCGCCGACTGGCGGCACAGTCGGCATGTCGCCAATGCCGCCTCCGGACCCGTTGCCAGAGCCAGAGCCAGAACCAGTGCCTGAGCCGGCGCCTTGGCCTTCTCCCCCTGCCGCCTCAGAGCCTACCGCCTCGAGGGGAGAAGGCAGCCCGTCGGCGCCGACCGCGTTGCCGTTGCTTTGTTGAATCTCAGCAGCCCGCCGTTCAGCGTCCTCGCGCGCCTGCTGGGCGTCTGCCAGCGCCTCTGCGGCATGAGTCGTCTCGTCTAAGGCCGCCCGGTACTGCTCTTCAAGACTCGTGCGCATCTCGCGCAACTCGGCATCGAGCTCTTTGAGCTGGTCGAACTCGGCATAGTAGCTGTTTTGCAGGCGCGTGATGTACTCAAAGTTGGCGAAGAAGTCGCTGATGGACTGCGACCCGAACAGCATCTCGAGGTAGAGCGAGCTGCTGCATTGCATGCGGTAAAACTCAGCGGCCGCCTTCTCGCCACGCTCCTGCTGCTCGGGCATGCGCCGCTCGACGTCAGCGAGCCGTCGTTCGAGCACGAGTATCTCGGCCTCAATGCTTGCAAGACGGTCCATGGACTCGTTGTAGTCCATCGCGCTCCCTTCGATGCGCTGCTGGAGCTCGTCGGGCTCGGGAAGGGTGTCGTCAGCAAGGCCCAGCGCAGGAGACGGCGACAAGGCAAACGAAAGAAGTACCAGTGCGGCAAGCAACCAGATGCCGGCAGCCACGGTGCCCCTGCGCAGGTTAAGGGCGCTGTGCGGAGTCGGAATATATCTCATGGCAATATTGTACAACAGAAAAGCAACATGGTCACCCTGCACCATAAAGGACCGGCTGCAGGGGTGCTGCAGCCGGTCCTTTCAAACCTGGCGACTGCAAAAAGCGCGAGAAGCAAGCGTGGCGTGTGGAGTAGTGCACGCAAGCGAGCTTCGCCGAGGCTTTTGGCTTTGCCAGGCGGCCTCCTACCGGTGGTACAGGTAGTTGAGGACCAGCACGTAGTCGGCGAGGTCCACCAAGCCGTCGCTGTTCACGTCCATGCCGCGCTCTGCGACCATGGCCCAGGGCTCGCCGTCGGCATCGGCCGAGGCGCGGTAGTA
>JAITHV010000068.1 GCA_031279835.1 Coriobacteriales bacterium | reverse complement strand
TTACCTCTAACATTACCGGCAGGGGGCCGCCTGGCCCCCTGCCGGCCGTCTCCGTTGGCGCGATTCCGCGTGACAACTCAGTCGAGGCCCAAGTCTCAGCTGTGGTCCTCGCGGTACTCCAGCAGGTCACCCGGCTGGCACTCCAGCTCACGGCACAGCGCCTCCAACGTCGAGAAGCGAATGGCCCTGGCCTTGTCGTTTTTGAGGATCGAGAGGTTCGCGGGCGTGATGCCCACGCGCTCGGCAAGCTCTCCGGCACTCAACTTGCGTCGGGCGAGCATCACGTCTATATGCAGCCTTATTCCCATGCGGCCGCCTCAGATCGTGAAGTCGTTCTCGTGCTTTAGGTCTACCGCAGCGGCGAAGAGGTTCTTGACCGCTCGAAGGATGACCCCAAAAAACGCCGCGAGCACTGCCAGTGCAAAAAATACTATGCTCACAAGCGAGCTGACGAGCAACACAAGCGACGCAACCAGGCACATCCACGAGATGACCCGCAGATGCCGCACATTGCCGTGCGTGAAGACCTCTTCGCGTCGAATCGACGCGAGCAGCCGGTCGAGCGAGCCGAGCGCGATGTAAGCGGGAACGCAAAACGCGTAATAGACGGGCATGATCCACACGACATGCTCGGGGGCCAGAAGCGCCCGTCCCATGAAGAAGTCGCCCGCGCAAAGGAACGGCAGGGCAACGGCAAGCGCCACACCGAGTGCCATCACAGCCCTGGTGCAAGCTATCGACAAGAGGACCGATCGGTCACGACTCCATGCCATTGAGGCGCTTCCTTTCTGCTCAGGAATCCAATGGTGCTCAGCATAGCAAAGAATTTATCGATTATCAATAAATTTTTATCGTTTTTTGAGAATTTCATCGGAGCATCATCAGAAGCTTTGCCCCTACAAGCAGGATCGGCGCTGCAAGCAGGACCGGTGTCCAACGGCACCCTACATGGTACAATCGCTTTTGACTTTGATGTCCTGTTGCCACGAGACCGAGGGGTTGCCATGATATCGCTCGCGTTCATGCCTGTTGCCGTAGTCGGCGCTGTCTTCTTGCTGCTAATCGTTGTCATCGTGCTCGTGCTGGTCGGCCTGTACAACAACTTTGTGCGCCTGCGCAACCGCGTCGACAACGCCTGGGCGCAGATCGAGGTGCAGGTTCAGCGCCGCCGGGACCTTATCCCCAACGTGGTCGAGACGGTCAAGGGCTATGCCGCCCACGAGAGCAGCACGCTCCAGCGCGTTGTAGACGCGCGCAACACGGCTATGGGCGCACGAAGCGTCGGCGACCTCGTGGCTGCCGAGAACCAGATAACGAGCGCGCTGCGACAGCTGTTCGCGCTTGCCGAGAACTACCCCGACCTGAAGGCGAACATGAGCTTCCTTGACCTGCAAGCCCAGCTGCGCGACACAGAAGACAAGATCTCGCACATGCGCCTCAGCTTCAACGACTGCGTCATGGCGTTCAACAACGCGCTCCAGACCTTTCCGGGCGTAGTGGTCGCCAAGATGTTCGGGTTCACGTCCCGCGAGCTGTTCGACGCGGTGCCGGACGCGCAGGTTCCACCGAGCGTCGCGTTTTAGGCCGCCAGGACGTCTTGCTGGTTGCGCCATGCTAACTGCGCTGTCTGAGCTACTCAAAGCGGGGCCCTTTGTGGAGTCCCGGCTTGTGGCAGGCAGCGCTGGCCAATGCGGAAACGTGTCGGCAATAACCACGCTCGACAGCCCCGACGGCTTCATGTTCTTTAAACCGGGCATGCTGGCCATCACGTCTGGCTACTTTCTCGCCCGAGAGGACGACGAGGCACAGCTGGGGGTGATCGCCAACCTCGCAGCCCGAAAGGCAGCCGGCCTGGCCACCAAAACCAGGCATTTTGCCGACGACCAGATCCCGCGGCACATCCTCATGGCCGCCGACCGCCAAGGACTCCCCCTTATCCAGCTGCCCGACAACGCGCCCCCCTTCAACACGTTCACCACGTTCTTCGACACGAGCGTCTACTGCCGGGGGATCTCTGCCTTTGTCAGCAAAGAGGAGCTGCCGGTCAGGCTGATTGCCTGCATGAAGCATGAGGGCATCCCCGCGCTGGTCAGCAAGCTCTCAGAGATGCTGGGGAGAGAGGCGGTGCTGGTCTTTGACAACCACGGGCTGTCGGTTCCCGCAGAGCGCATAGACAGCAGTTTTCAGCGGTGCATGCTCAAGGCGCACGACAAGGAGCACCTGACCCCGTCAGAGGAGTTTCCGGGGCTGCTGGGCTTTTTTGGCACCGACGACGAGACCGGCGACCCAGTAGCAGGAATCGGCCTGCGCTTCAACAGCAAGACCAACTCGAACGGCACGATCTGGCTGGACTGCTCAAGGCGGGCCCCCGACGACAACGACGCCATACTGCTCAAGTCCGCCTTCTTGGCTTGCGAGGTCCAAAACAGCCAGATACGCGGCTACAAGCAGGAGCAGGAGCACCTGCGCGCGCAGTTCATCGAGCGCCTGCTTTCTGGCCAGCTGCAACCGGGCCAGCAGGCCAAGCTGCTCTCCTCCAAGGCAGACTGGCGCATCCCACTGGCAACGCAGCTCCTGGTGGTCTTGTGTCCGGAGAAAGACGAGATGCGGCTCGACGTGTGCCAGGCCATCCGGGGCTTTTTTAAGAAGAAGGGGCACCCGTGCCTCATCCACCTCAAGCAAGACACCGTGGCCGTCCTGCTGCCGCCGGCGTTCTTCGGCCAAGCCGAGCTGCTACAAGAATTGCGCGCAGAGCTCCAGGAGGCGTTCCCGCGTGACGGCTTCGTGTTCGGCGTCGGCCATTCCGTTGCGACCATCGACGCGCACCTCAGTTACGAGCAGGCATGCTATGCGGTGACGATCGGGCGGGCGATGGACCCTGCACAGACAATCCACCAGTTCCAGCGCCTCGGCTTCTACCGGTTGTCCTGCCCCCACGCGCTCCCTAACGAGCGCGAGCGCTTCTGCTACGACTACCTGGGGCCGATCATCGAGTCAGACAAGACCACGAGCCTTGAGCTGATGAGGACGCTGCGCACCTTCTACGAGTGTCAGGAGAACTTCAGCCGCACCGGCAAGGCGCTCTACCTGCGCCCAAACGCAGTGCGCTACCGCATTTCTGCCATCGAGAAGGCGTGTCACGTCGACTTAAGCGACTTCCAGGACTCGCTGAACATGAAGACGGCGCTTTGCATGCTCATGATCGAGTAAAGGCCGACAGAGGCTGCGAGACCCTTTCTTATCTATAAGATATTTTATTGTTTGCAGCACTTGTGCTTTTAGTGCTGTCATGTCAGGGCGCAATTGCAAAAAGACCACGCCGTTATTGTCGTTTTATCTCTAGAAGAGACCCCCAAAACAGCCTACTGTAAAAACAGGATGGGCCACATGGCTCAACACGCGAGCCCGACTCGCAACGTCAGCGATTGAGGAGGTAGAACATGTCCAAAGAAGAGTTGCTGGCCCTGCTCGGCGACGCAGTGGCAGACGGTGACGGCGACAAGGCCGTGGATCTGGCAAAGGAGGCCTTTGAGACGGGGGTCGACCCCATGGAGGTCTTGAACGACGGGGCCTCAAAGGGGCTGAGCATCATCGGTGCCCGCTACAGCAGCGGCGATGCATACCTGCCGGACCTGGTAGGATCGGGCGCTGCGATGAGCGCGGTCATGGACCTTATCTTCGCCCAGACCGAAGGCACCGCGTCTTTGGACACCCAAGGCGTTGTAATCATCGGGCAGTCAAAGGGCGACATCCACGACATCGGCAAGAACGTAGTGAGCGCCTTGCTCGCGGTCAACGGCTTTGAGGTGCACGACCTGGGAACCGATGTCTCGGTCAAGACGTTTTACGAGAAGGCGCTGGAGCACAACGCCGACATTATCGCCATGTCGTCGCTGCTCACCACGTCGTTGCCGTTCATGGACGACATGGTGCGCTATGTCAACGACACAGGAACCCGCGAGCGCTTCTTCTGCATCGTCGGCGGCGGCCCGGTCACGGCCGACTTCGCAGAGTCCATCGGCGCAGACGGCTGGGGGCAAAGCGCGTTTGACTGCGTCGAGCTGTGCAAGAAGCTCATGGCCAGGGGCAACCCCGGCAGCGGGCCGACCATCAAAGTAGACAGCCAGGCTGAAGGGAGGGCATAAGATGTACGACATCAAGGTACAGCGCGTTGTCCAAAACCTGGAGAAGTCCTATAGCGGGCGCATCATACCGATGCACGAGTGGGACAACAAAATCATCCCGAGCACAACCAAGGCCATCCTGAAGAAGCACGGCTTGCAAGGGACCCTCGACCTCGAAAACCCCATCAACTGCGACGACAGCCTGGCCGACGCGTTTTTCAAGGCAGGCTGGGAGCTGGCCTTGGAGCTCGGCTTTTACTGCGAGGACACTGAGCGCGTGATCAAGGTCAGCGAAGAAGAGCTGCTTGAGTCGATCCGCGACTACCCGGACCATATTGTCTTGGGAGAAGGCCAAGACGCCGTGACCATGTACCCCCGTCGGCCCGAGTCAACGGTCGAGCCCCTGATCGAGGCGTCGCTTGGCATCGTGTGCTCCGAGGAGATCTACCTGCCTCTGGTCCAAGGCATCGTCAAGTACCCCAAGCTGGTCGACGCGCTGCATGGGCCGTCGCTTGCCACCGTGTTTGGACACACCATACGCTCCGGCTCCCCTCTTGAGACGCTGGCCGGCCACTACGAGTCTAAGCTCAAGCATGAGGCTTTGTGGCGGGCCGGCCGGCCGGGCATGTGCTGCGTGGGTGTCAACAGCGCCATCACCGAGTACGGGCACCTGGGCGGCGCAGCCGAGGTGGCCGGACGCGGAAACGTCACCCAGAGCCTCTGCCCAGTAGAGATGAAGGTGACGTTCTCTAACTTCCACCGCGTGCTGCATGGCCTTAACAACGGGCACAAGCTGCGGGTGGGAGCGTTTTCGTACATCGGCGGCTTTGCCGGCCCGCCTGAGGGCGCGGCGCTGACCTGCGTGGCCAACGACCTGTTGGTACCGGTCATATTGCAAAGCGACTATACGAGTTCTTATGTGTATGACATTCAGTTGTTCGGCAACTGTGGACGCAAGGCGCTCTGGGCCAACAGCGTCTCGACGCAGGCCATCAGCCGCAACACCGGCTACATGCGCAACAAGATCGTCAACCAGACAGGCGGCCCCTGCACCGAGATGTTCATGCTCGAGGCAGCCGTCGGCCTCATGAACCACTGCGTGTCCGGCGCGTCCATCTCGACCCAGCCTCGCAGCGCGGGCGGCCGCTACACCGACTACATCACGCCTGTCGAGTGCTGGTGGACGGGCGAGGTCTTCAAGTCATGCGCCGGCATGACCCGCGTGCAGGCCAACGAGATCGCCAAGGCCTTGCTGCCCCGGTATGAGGGCGACCTGCCCGCCTCAGACAAGGGCTTCTCCGTCTACGAGTGCTACGACCTCAAGACGCAGCGGCCGCTGCCTCAGTACCAAGAGCTTTACAGCCGTGTGCGCAACGAGCTGATCGACCTGGGCATGCCGCTCAACAACGTCTACGGAGACACATTTGCCGGTATGGACAAGGACGTAAAGCTGCACATGAGCCTCTAGGCGCAGGCAGCGCCCTGCAGGTCATGCCTGTGGGGCGCTGTCTGCAACAGGTGTCACTCAAAAAGAGCAAGAAGGGCTGGTGAAAGTGCCCATGCACGAGATAACGCGTCCGGTCGTTAAAAAGGACCATGCCGAGAAGGCCAACGGCAGCGCCTGCTATGTGGGCGATTATCCCACCAAGGGAATGCTCCATGGGGCAATGGTGCGCTCGAGCGTCGCGCACGCCCTCATCACTGACATCGCGTATCCCCCGCTTCCTCCCGGCTACTTTGTGGTGGACTGCCATGACGTCACGGGCAAGAACAGCTTTCATTCCTTCCCCGACCAGTCGTCAGTCTTCGTGGCGAGCGAGGTGCGCTTCGTGGGCGACCACATCGCCATGATCGTCGGTCCCGACGCCCGGCAGGCCTACGAGCTGGCCGCCGCCACCGTCGTAGGCTATCAAGAGCTGCCCGCCGTTTTGGACCTCGAGGAGTCCGAGTCGTTCTTCTATCAATGCAGTTACGACCGAGGCGATGTTGACGAGGCGTTCGCGCAGGCCGACAAGATCTACACGGAGCGGTTTCATACCGGCTACCAAGAGCAGGGCTACCTCGAGACGCAGGGCATGATCGCCTGCTTTGACGGAGACACCATGACCGTGCACGGCTCCATGCAGTGCCCGTTTTACGTGCATGCGTCCGTGGTCCTCAGCACCGGCCTTGCAGACGACAAAGTGCGCGTGATCCAAGACGTCACCGGAGGCGGCTTCGGCGGCAAGGAGGCCTATCCGAGCATCTTGGCTGCCCAGGCCTCTGTCGCGGCCTTGAAGGCAGGCGGCAAGCCCGTGCGCGTGGTCTTCAACCGTCGAGAAGACATGGAGTTCTCGAGCAAGCGCAACCCTTCGCGCACCGACATCCGCCTGGCCCTCAAAGACGGCAGGGTGACCGCCTTGGACATCGACGTCCGCTTCAAGGCCGGCGCCGCCTTCTTGCCCTCGTTGGCCGTCATACAGCGCTGTCTTATCGCCGTGCCAGGCGCATACTGCATACCCAACCTGAAGGTCAAAGGCGCGGCTTGCGAGACCAACACCGTGCCGAGCGGCGCGTTTCGCGGCTTTGGCGCACCGCAGGGGTTCTTCGCCATTGAGACCATGATGTCACATGTGGCGAAGGACCTTGGCATAGAGCCGTTGGAGTTCAAACGGCTGCACCTCGTTGTCCAGGGTGACCTGACCTCGTCGAGCGGCCGGTTTCATTTTCCTGTTCCGTTGCCTGCGATGCTCGAGAAGCTCGAGGCTGCCAGCGACTACCGCCACAAGCGGAAGCGTTATGCCGCGCCGCAGGCGGGGCGCCTCCGCAGGGGCATTGGCTCGGCGGTCTGGTTTCATGGCGCGGGGTTCACGGGACAGGCAGAGCGCGACCTCATCAAAGGCGTCGTGGCGCTGCACAAGAGCGCTGACGGCCGTGTCGAGGTGCTCGCCTCCAGCGCAGAGATCGGGCAAGGCACGAAGACCACCTTCTGCAAGATCGTCGCCCGTGAGCTTGGCCTGCCCTACGAGCAGGTCTTGATCCGCAACCCTGACACCGCGCGCGTCCCGAACAGCGGCCCCACGGCAGCAAGCCGCTCGCTCATGATCGTCGGCGAGCTTCTGCGGCGGGCAGCAGTGCGCCTGCGCTCAGAGTGGGCAGAGGGCCAAGAACAGCATGTGGAAGAGCAGTTTTGCCAGCCTGACTTCATGATCCCCTTTGATCCCGTGGCGTTTTACGGCGACGCGAACCCCACGTACGCGTGGGGCGCGGCCGCTGTCGAGGTTGAGCTTGACACCTTCACTGGGACTAACCGCGTCGTAGGCTGCTGGACCGTCTTTGACGTGGGGACCCCTGTGGACGAGAACATCGTGCTCGGCCAAATGGCGGGCGGCGTGCTCCAAGGCCTTGGGTATGCCTCGATGGAGCAGATGCCCAGCAGCGCGCAGGGGCGCGTCCTCAATCGCAGCTACAGCGACTACCTGCTGCCGACCGCGTGCGACGTGGGGCAGATCGACATTCAACTGCATGTTGAGGAATACCCCTTTGGACCGTATGGCGGCAAAGGCGCTGGCGAGCTGCCCTTGGTGGGCATGGCCCCGGCGTTTTTAGCCGCCATCGAACAGTGCCTGGGCGAGGCAAACCAGTCCCACATCCCCTTTAGCGCCGAGGACGCCCTCGCGGCGTTGGGCACGGCGCCGGTTGGAGGTCACCAATGACAAGCGCAGACAAAGAGTACGACCTGTTGGTCATCAATGCCACCGTGCTGACTATGGACAACGCAGGAAGCGTCTACGAGCGCGGGGCTGTGGGCGTGCGCGACGGCAAGCTGGCCTACGTCGGGCCTCTGTCTGCGGCTGTGACGGCTGAGACCGCAGGTCTGGTCGCCGGCGAGACCGTCGCAGAGGCCGCCGCAGAGGCCGCCGCAGACGTCATCGACGCCTGCGGCATGATCGTGCTCCCAGGCTTTGTGAACACGCACATCCATATCTTCCAGTCGTTGCTCAAAGGCCTGGGGGCAGACCACGAGCTGGTCGAGTGGCTGAACCTCTCCGCCTTGCCCTACGGCGCGCTCGCCACACCAGCTCACCATCGCATCGCTGCCCGCCTCGCCTGTATGGAGGCCATCCGCAGCGGCTGCACGACGCTTGCCGAGTTTTTCTACACTGCCCAGGACCCGGCGCTGGCAGACGCCGTAATCGAGGGCATGCTCTCAACCGGGATGCGCAGCGTCTTTATCCGTACCTTCCAAGACACCGGCCTCGACTACGGCATGCCTGCCTGCTTCATCGAGCCAGCAGGCGCCGCCATGAGCGCAGTGGCCGACCTGCGCAGGCGCTACCCGGTCGCTGAGTACCCTATGCTCGACATCTGGACCGGCCCGGACGTCACCTGGTCCACCACTCGTGCCGGCTACGCGGAGATGCTCGAGTACTGCCTGGGCGAAGGCGTCAACTACTCGATGCACATCCTCGAGACCACGGTTGACAACGAGATGTGCCAGCGCGAGCACGGCTGCGACATAGTTGACATGCTTGAGGGCTTGGGGTTTTTGACCGAGCGGAT
Source organism: Coriobacteriales bacterium (assembly GCA_031279835.1). GTDB lineage: Bacteria > Actinomycetota > Coriobacteriia > Coriobacteriales > UBA8131 > JAITHV01. Next base: position 2,243 of record JAITHV010000068.1, on the reverse strand, counting down.
GCTCGCTGTGCATTGTGTGAACCTGACCGACCGCGACATCAGGCGCTTCGCCGACTACGGGGTGAGCGTCAGCCACAACCCTGCCCCCAACCTCTACCTCGGCTCCGGCATCGCGCCTATTGCCGAGGCTGTCAAGGCGGGCGTCAACGTGTCGCTCGGAACCGACGGGGCGGCAAGCAACAACACCACGAACATGCTTGAGACCATGAAGCTGGCCGCGCTTGGCCAGAAGGGACGGCTGCGTCGCGCGTCTGCCCTCAGTGCGGCAGAGACCTGCGCCTTTGCCACCACAGGCGGCGCACGGGCGTTGCACAAACAAGAGCAGATCGGCACTCTCGAGACAGGCAAGCGGGCAGACTTCATCGTCTTCAACCCCGACGTGCTCACCTCCACGCCGGTCCACGACCCGCTTGCGGCCGTTGTGTATGCGTCCGAGCCGCGCAACATCGAGCACTCTGTCATTGACGGGCGCGTCGTCTTGCGCGACGGGCGCTTTGTGAACGGGCTGGACGAGCGCGAGGTCGTCGAGGAGACCAAGAAGGCCGTGCGGGAGCTCATGGCGATGCGCTAGGGAGCAGCGCCGCTGCGCCAAGTTGCATGGCGTCTGTCGGGCGAAAGCCAGGCGGACGACAGGCGGACGACAGGCGGACGACAGGTGAGCAACCAGTATCGGAGTCAGTCGAGTTCTCAGGCAAAAAGGGAGAATAAGGAGAGGCGGTAGCAATGAACGATCTCACTATTGGAGTAGACGAGAAGGTAGGGCTCGGAAAAGGCATCTTGCTGGCCGTTCAGCATGTGTTGTCGATGGACCTCTATGTCATGCCGATCATACTGGGCGGCATCCTCGGCATGGCCACACAGGAGCTTTCGTTTTTTATCTCCATGGGCTTTGTGGTCTGCGGCATCGGCACCATAATCCAGACCGGCTTCGGCATCCGCCTGCCTGTCGTCCAAGGTCCTGCGTACGTGCCGCTCGGCGCGCTCGCTGCGATCGGCACCACCCAAGGCGTGGACGTCATGATCGGAAGCCTGATTCCGGGCGCAGTTCTGGTCGTCATCCTGGGCGTTACTGGCGCGTACTCATGGTTGATGGAGAAGGTCGTGCCGCCCTTTATTGGCGGGGTGGTGCTGCTGATCATCGGCGTCTCGCTGGTGCCCACCACGGTGAGCGGCGTTCTCTCTACCGACGGCGACCTGGTGGCCAACTCTGCTTCCGGGCTGGTCACCGTGCTCGTCCTCGTTGTGTGCTTTGTGGCCGTGTATGTGTGGAAGAAGCGCCTGCGGCTGCTCAGCATCTCGTCGGTCATCATCGCCATCTTGGGCGGCTGCCTGGTGGCGCTGGCCATGGGTCAGCTGGACTTCTCCAGCGTGACCGAAGCCGCCTGGTTCCAGGTGCCTGTGCCGCTGCATTTTGGCATCCGCTTTGAGCTAGGCCCCTGCATACTGATGGCCTTCATCTACCTCATCTTGCTCGTGGACACCACAGCGACCTGGATTGCCGTCTCCGACGTGACCGGCGTCTCGCTGGGCAAGAAGCGGCTGACGCGCGCCGTGGTGGCCGAAGGAGCCGGGTGCCTGATTGCGTCGCTCTTCGGAGGAACGCCGGTCACTGGTTACTCGTCAAACGTGGGCATCATCTCGATAACAAGGGTCGGGTCGCGCCGTGTCATCCTTATCGCCGGCGTCGTCCTCATCGTGCTTGGCCTGGTGCCCAAGCTCATGACGGTGCTGGCCTGCATTCCGACCTCCATTATCAACGGCGTCTTTTTGCTGGTCTGCATGATCCTGATCTCAAAGGGCATCAGCATCATCCAGTCAACGAGCGAGATCGACGAGCGCAAGATGCTGATTCTTGGCATCAGCGTGGCCGCGACGATCGGCGTGTCGTTTGTGCCTGCCGAGCTTGTCGCCCTGCTGCCTGAGGCCTTTGGCTACTTTCTCTCGTCTGGGACCGCGCTGGGCGCCACCGTTGCGATTGTGCTGCAGATCGTCTTGCCACCCATCGCCGGTCGCCGCAAGACGGTGACGTCTGACGGACAAGGACCTGACCAGCAGTAATGCTTCTGGCAGTGAGGCCCCGCGCCTGTTGGTGGCGCGGGGCCTTGTTGTTGTTGTAGCGACTCGTTTTGTCATCCCGGCCTTGAGCCTGTCATCCCGGCCTTGGCCCTGTCATCCCGGCCTTGAGCCGGGATCTCTTGCCGCGACTCGCTTTGTCATCCCGGCCTTGAGCCGGGATCTCTTGC
>JAITHV010000045.1 GCA_031279835.1 Coriobacteriales bacterium | reverse complement strand
GCGTGTTTTATGCGCGGTGCGAGTATACACCACCCTCGACCGAATGACAAAGCCACGAGGCCTTTGAGATAGATACTGCGACTTCAGCGCTTGGCCTGGGCTTCATCATGGTCTTCATATGCCAGGAGGCCTGTACAGTAACGCTCTCTCCCCTGCGACTCTTGTCGATGCGTAATTAATAACCCATCGTTCAGAATACAGCATATTTACGCTTTCGTTACATGAGGCAGCTGATCATGCCGTGCGCTATACTGAGGGCACATCCACGACTTTATTACCCTGCGGTTGCGCACAAAAAAGGGGCAAGGACGTATGAAACATCTGTTTTCGGCACCGCGTCAAGGGACAGGCACCACCTATCTCCTCTTGGCATTGGCAGCATGGATCGGGCTGGCGGCTGAGTACCCGCTCTCCTTGTTGTTCGAGACGCTGTTTTCTCTGGGCACCGGCGACGGGACATCTGTCGGCGGCGCAGAGGCCCCTCCTGCCATGCTCTGGGCGTTCGCGTCAATCTTGTGGTGCGCCCTCGCTGTGCTGCTTGCGCGCGTTTCGCGCAATCGCGGATTTAGCATCATGGCCAAGCGAGACGCCCCCGACACGCGGTCGCTTCTCTTGTGTGTGAGCCTGCTAGCAGTCCTTGTCGTGACACACCTGTTTAGCTGGGGCGCTCCCAGGGCAACCCTTGAGCTAGACAGCTATGGCCCTGCGCTGTTTGCGCTGCGCTGCGTCTATCACCTGAGCGTCGCGCTGCTCGCTGCCTGCTTGGTCGCATTTGCGCAGCACGCGGCACAACTGTGGGGCCTCTCGAATCGCATGCCCTGGGGCGGCCTGCTCGCTGCAGTGCTCTGGGGCGCTGCGGCGCTGCTTATAGGAGAAGGGGTCCCGGGCATGCTGACTGCATTCTTGTCGGCGTTCTTGTTCGGCGTCGTGTATGTGCTAGCATGGCAGAACATGCGAGTCGCATACCCCTTTATTGCACTGCTTGTTATTCTTTGAATGACAAAAGCCCGGGACAGCGCCATGACGCGTGCTGTCCCGGGCATTGTGTGCCTTTCGCTAGCGGTTAAGCTGGGTCTTTCTCCGTCGCAAGGCGCCCGCCGCAACTATCGCCCCGCCTCCCAGAAGCAGAGCGCTGCCTCCCACGATTGCCAGGGGCACTGACGCGTCCCCCGTCTGGGGAATGGTCACAGGCACAGGGGCCGGCGGCAGGTCAGAAACAGCGGTCTCTTCTTTTGGAGGCATTACGGGCGCCTGGCTCGAGAAGCTCTTTGCCTGCAAGAAGAGGGCGGAGTCCCAAACGGCGTCGGAGACGTCAATTATCCCTATCCGTATATGGTTGACGACGCCGGGGTTTACCGGCGCCGTGCACTCCAGCACCACCGAGCGCGCGTAGAACGAGAAGTCGTTGACGTTTTCGGTGCTGACGAGGTAGCCCTGTGTGGGAGGATACGGCTGGGTAATGAGGCCAGACTCGCCCAACAGGTTTTGAACCGTCACAGGGCTGCCACTTTGTAGCAGGGCGTAATTGACTCCGTTGACAAACAGGCCAAAGCAGTCGTCAAATTCGGGTTCCTGGTCCCACTCACTGGTGGCAAACACATAGTTGAACGTAATGGTGTCGAACTCGGGGACGAACTCGAACTCTATGATGGCGGCGTCATAGGTGTACATGGGCGTCTCCAACAGCCCCGCAAGTTGGGCGTCAGACGGACCGCCAAAATCTGTGCTCGGGATGCCGACCGACTCGTTAAACACATCAGTAACCTCGCCCGTGGAGATAAGGATGCCTTTGTCAAAGCCGACCTGTGCTGTCGCACCCGAGAACGTCGCTTTTTGCTCGTCGAGCCCAACGAAGCTGACGTTCGACACCGTTACTCCTGGGCCCATCAGAAAGTCAACGAGCTGCTCATTGGTCATCGTTGTGTCGAGAGGGATCGCCAGCGTGATGAACTCGTCGCCAGTCTGGTTCTCGGGTGACTGCTCTCTGGGGGGCTGCTCTCTGGGGGCCGCCTCAGCAAACGCTTGTGCGGGGAACATGGCCAATACCAAAGCGAGCGCGAGTCCCGCTGCAAGAGTCAGCCGTCGTGTGCGGTGTTTCTCCATATCCATCTCCCTTTCATTGTGCCCTGCGGTCTTGTTGGTGCGTTTTTGGTGCAATTGAACAATGACTGCATGTGGGTTATGCCGATCCAAGGATGAAAGGTCATGGTCGCTGGCAGCTAGTCCTTCTCCCTTGCGATTGGTCGCCCGCTAACGAACTAGTCTAGCATATTCGATTGTGTGATCATTTGTTAATTTTGAGATTTCTTGCCCCCGAATGAAGCTGCGGTGTTTTATAGGTGGGCACTGTGCGAAACGCTGCCCGCCACGCCAAGGGACTCAGTGACAAGCATCATAGAGTCTTCTGTGAAGCTGCGGAACTTGACGGCATGCATAAAATGCTGCATGTAGCCGGACACATGCGGCAGGCTGTGCCCGAACTCATGCCTATAGAAGTCTTCGATGACATAAAACGCAAAGCGCTCGTTTATCTCTTGCAAATCGCGCTCGGAGGCGTTGCTCAGGTTTGCAAGGCCATCGGGTTTGGGAGAAACCACGATAGGGTGTATCTTGGCAATCCAAAACGCAAACAGACCGGCCTGCTTCATCTGCGCCAGGTCGATGCCGTTGAAGCACTTACAGTACAATGCGCGCCGAAAGGCACGGTAGAGCGCAATGCTCAGCATGTTCTCGTCAAGATACAGGCGCGCCATGACGTGCGCCTTGACCAGCTGCGGTTCTGACGTCCCGGGAACACTGTCGAGCCCAGTCCATGTGCTCTCGAAGAAGTGCCAGTACAAAATGGAGAACTCGGCCTTCAGGGCCTTGCCGGCGGTGCTGTACGGGTAGTTTTCTAGGATGCCTGCGATACTGGCGACACTTGCGGAGACTTCGTCCTCAAGCCCGTCAAAGAGACCTGTGACCGACATGGGTCACTGCTTCTTGAGCGAGGGAAACACCGTGTAGACAAACTCAACCTTGTCAGAGTAAAGCGATTCCCGTGCATCAGCGATTATTTGACAAATCGTCTTGTCAGACGTGTACGCGTTGTCGTCTTTGCATGCCTCGTAGGCAAACTGGAGATGCTCGTCTCTTACGTGGTTGTTCTCGTCTGCAGCAGCCATGTTCGCTCCCTTCTCACCGTAACCGGCAAGCAGTTAAAGTAAATAGTATATAGTATCTGCGACCTTCAGGCGCGTCAATAGGCATCTTCGAGGCTCGTGTTGGCCAAAGCGTCGTCGGCAAGCGAGGCAAAACGGCCGGCAAAGTAGCGGTCAAGGGCAACGGCAGCGATCATGGCGGCATTGTCGGTGCAGTCCGTCACAGACGGCGTTATGAGCTCGATGCCGCGCGGCTCCATAGCCGAGCGGTAGGCGTCGCGCAGGGACTTGTTTGCCGCCACGCCGCCGCCGAGGCAGAAGGTCCGTATCCCCGTCTCTTCAAGTGCCGCAAGGGCCTTTGCCACCTGCACGTCTACGACCGCAGCCTCAAACGAGGCGGCGATGTCAGGAAGGTCAAGCGCGCGCCCCGCCTCCAACTCCTGCCTGATATACGTGACCACTGCGGTCTTAAGGCCGCTCAGCGAGAATCGGTAGTCCTTGCTGTTGATAAGCGCGCGCGGGAAGTCGATGGCGTCGCGCCTGCCTGAAGCTGCGAGCCGCGAGATCACCGGGCCGCCCGGATACCCCAGGCCAAGCGCCTTGGCCACCTTGTCGAAGGCCTCCCCCGCTGCGTCGTCAAGGGTCTGGCCGAGGATGCGGTACCTGCCCCAGGCGCGGACTTCGACGAGCATCGTGGTGCCGCCGCTCAGCAGCGCGACAATGAAGGGGGGCTTGAGCGAGGGTGTTGCAAGCCTGTTGGAGTAGACGTGCCCCTCCAGATGGTTGACCCTGATAAAAGGAAGGCCGGTCGCCCAGCTCAGGCCTTTGGCGAACGCCACGCCGACGACGAGCGCCCCGATGAGGCCGGGGGCGTAGGTGACCGCGACGGCATCGATGTCTGCGAGGCCGGAGCCTGCCGGCCGGCCGCTTGCGCGGGCGGCGTCCGCCAGGGCGGCCTCGACGACACTGACGATGTTCTCGGTATGCTTGCGCGACGCGATCTCGGGGACCACGCCGCCAAAGCGCGCGTGGAAGTCAACCTGGCTTGCTGTGATGTTCGACAGCACATGGCCTGCGCCGTCGATCACGGCTGCTGCGGTCTCGTCACAGGAAGTCTCGATGGCCAGGATGCGCGGACGCGTGGCTGCCGTGCCCGTGGGTCCTGTGGGGGAGGCGGGGCCAGCGGGGCCTGAGAGGCCTGAGGGGCCACCAGCAGCACCAGCCTGCGCAAACGAGGACACCGACACGGCGAGCACGCGCGCGTCTTCGCGCTTGCCGTCTGGCACAAGCGGCGCGTAGTAGCCGCGACGCAGGCCTTTATCCTCAAACCCGAGCGAGTAATACAACGCGAGGGCTGCCTCGTTGGATGCACGGGCCTCAAGGCTGAGCTCGACGGCGCCAAGCATCTCGGCGTCATAGGCCAGTCGCCTTATCAGGTTGCGGGCAACGCCTCGCCTGCGCTGCTCAGGCGCAACAGCCACATCGAGCACCTGCATGGCACCATCGGCCACAAGCCCGCCTGCAAAGCCTGCTAACTCGTTGCCTTCCCATGCGACCCACCAACTGCGGTTGACGTGGTCGAGCTCGCCGGCGAACATGGCGCGCGTCCAGCGCTCGCCTGCAGTGCTGCTCGCGCTTGCGAACAGGTTGGACTCCAACGCGGCAACTGCGTCAAGGTCGGCGGCTCCCATAGGGCGATACGTTAACTTGCTCGCTTGATCGGGATCAGCGACTCCGCTGGACGGAACCTCGACAAGCGCGCCTTGTGCAATGGCGCCTTCGTTTGCCAGTCGCTTTCGCTCGTTCTCTTCAGCGTCTGAGAGGCGCGTGTAGAGAGGAAGCAGCGCGGCAGGGTCTCCATCACCCAGCGCGTCGGCTCGTTGGAGGGCGCCGAACGCGAGCAGCAGGCCGCGCCCGGTCGGGACCCAGAGCTCCTCGTCGAGCACCGCGATGCTCGCGATGTTCTCGGGCACAGAGTCTACGAGCGTTTGAGCGTACTTGTAGAGCGAGTCGCCTGTCAGCAAGACAGGGCGCCCGTCTCCGACAAGGATCTTGGCGGCCTCAGCGCCCGGCATGACCGTGTGCTGGTCGAGCCGTCGGGGGCCTTTGTTGTCTACCATGTAGCTCGCGGGGTACACCTCGCCGCGCATTGCGTCGGCCATGATGCCGAGCCGCCCGCGCTTGTCGGCGTTCCATGCGGCCCAAGCGATGGCGTCGAGGCTTGACACGCCGTACAATGGCACGCCGAGCGCGTAGGCAATGCCCTTGGCCGTCGCTACCGCGATGCGCACGCCGGTGAACGACCCCGGGCCGCGTCCGCAGACCACGCAGGCCACGTCGCGCTTGCTCAAGCCGTTGTTGGCAAAGAGCTTCTCGATTGAAGGGACAAGGTGCGTGTTGGCCTCTCGAAACGCCTTGTGGTCGTCAACAGCGACCAGCCCGCCGTCGAGCGTCCCGACAGCAAGCGCGACATGCTCGCTCGATGTGTCAAAAGCAAGCACGAGCTGCGGGGAGCTTCCGCGCGCGGTGGCCCGGCTCATGTCCAAGATCATAATAGGTGCTTCACTTCAAAACTCGTCTTCCAGGATCGTAGCAACTGGTCGGCGCGAGGTCCGTGCGCCTCAGCATAAAAGGTGCGGACTTGCCCGTCCAAGGCCACAGCGTCCGCCGGGTCATGGCCTTCGGGCAAAGTGCCGTCACACGGCCGATCGCACGACCGTATGAGCACGTCGATGCCCAGCCAGTCCAACGGCATCGCGTCTGCGAACTTGTCGCCCCATTCCACAAGGCACAGCGCCCCGGACTCAAGGCACCCGAAGTAGTCGATGTCGTCGAGCTGCTTGCTTGAGTCGATGCGATACAGGTCAAAATGCCGCAGGAGCCTGCCGTCGGGAAGCTCATACTCAAGCATGAGGTTGAACGTGGGGCTTGTGACCGGGCACGCGACGCCCAGGCCCTGCGCCACGCCCTTGACAAACTGCGTCTTGCCCGCGCCCAAGTCGCCCGACAACAGCACGACGTCGCCACGGGCAAGCTCACGCCCCAGACTGGCGCCCAGGTCCATGGTCTCAGCAACCGAAAAAGCGGTGTAGACAAAGACGGCCAACACTCATCACTCCTCATTGCCCAGCGGCGTGCCGGAGCGCGCAGCACGTGCAGAGGCCTCTTCGCGACGCCGGACAACGAGCGCGCCCAGCAGCTCGAAGTCCCTCTCCATAACAGGGACCTTGGCACGGTCGTAAATAGCAGCTGCGGGATGATAGATGGGCAAAACGCTGAATCGGCCCGTCAGGTGCACGCGGCCACGCAGGTTGCCGATGCCGACATCGGTTTTTAGGATGAACTGCGTGGCGAAGCGCCCGAGCGTCACGAGCACGAGCGGGTCCACGGCGCGGACTTGCTCGCGCAAAAACGGCGTGCAGGCCTCGATCTCTGCGGGCAGTGGGTCCCGGTTGTTTGGCGGGCGGCACTTGAGCACGTTAGCGATGTAGATCTCCTCGCGCGTGAGCCCCGCTCTGCTGAGCAGCTGGTTGAGGTACTTGCCAGCGGCGCCAATGAAGGGCTCGGCACCGAGGTCCTCTTGCCTGCCGGGCGCCTCGCCCACAAACATGACCTCCGCATGGGGGTCTCCCACGCCAAACACGATGGTAGTCCGTGTCTCGCACAGCTCACAGCGCCGACACGCGCCGATCGCAGCGCGCACCTGTTCTAATGTGCTTACGTTCTGGTCAGTCATGCAGCTCGCTCACTGCAGGTCCACATACTTTCGCTCGAGCCTGAGCCCAAAGCGGCACGCCAGGTCGTAATTGATGGTGCCCAGCACGCGCGCCATGTCGTCGAGGGTGATCTCGAGCGCCCCCGAGCGCCCGATTATGACCACCTCGTCGCCAATTTGCAAGTCCTGGCTTGGCACCATCAGCGACGAGCGCTTGTTTATCTCAAACATGCACATATCCATGCAAATAGTTCCCACCTGTGGATAAGCCCTCCCGCCCACGAGCACGTCCATGCGGTTCGAGAGCACGCGCGAGAGACCGTCTCCATACCCTATGGGAATGGTTGCGACCTGCACCGACCCCGGCGACTGATAGGTGAACCCATAACTGATGCCCTCGCCCACCGCCACCGGCTTGACGTACATGACGCGCGCGCGGACGCTCATGGCCGGCTTGAGCGTGATGAGGCTGCGTGTCGTGTCGCCGGGGTGCAGGCCGTACAGCGCGATGCCAAGGCGCACCATGTTGTAGTGCGTCTCGCGAAAGCGGATAAGCGCCGCTGAGTTGGCCGCGTGCACGATGCCTGGTTTTATCCCCATGTAACGGATGGTGTCGAGCGCGTACTCGAAGCGGTCAACTTGGGTTCGGACTCCAAACGTGTCGCTCGCGTCGGCCGTTGCGAAATGCGTGAACACGCCTTTGAGCTCAAGGCCGTCATGAAAGTCGATGGCGCGAAGGAAGTCGCCCGCGTCGGTGTGGTGCACGCCGAGCCGGCTCATGCCGGTGTCAACCTTGAGGTGATACGGCGCAGCGGTGCCTTTGGCCGAGGCGGCCTCGCCGAGCGCCAACGCAAAGGAGCTCGTGTAGACTGTGGCGGTGAGCTTGTGACGGAGCAGCAGCGGGATAGTCTCGGCAGGCGGCTCGGACAAGACGAGGATAGGGACATCGGTCAGCCCCGCCCGTCGCAGCTCGATGCCTTCTTTGACCGTCGAGACGCCCAGGTGCTTGGCGCCGCCGCTCATGGCTGCCTTAGCCACCTCGACCGCGCCGTGCCCATAGCCGTTGTCTTTGACTATCGCCATAATGGCTATGTCAGGCCCGATGTGGCGGCGCACCATCTTGGCGTTTTGGCGAATGGCGTCAAGGTCTACCTCGACCCACGCCCAGCGGCGCTCCGGCACCGCGAGGTCTTCAAAGGTGACGTCGGCGTCTTGCTCTAAGGGCTCGAGCACGGGCGCGGGCGCGTAGGGGTCGGGCGCGGGCGCGGGCATGTAGGGGTCGGGCGCGGGCGCGGGCGCGGGCGCGTAGGGGTCGTGAGCGGGCGCTGAGTATGAGGTGTACGGTTCGAAAGCAGAAGCTGCGCGCGAGCTGTACGGGTCGCTGCTTGGTGCGCCGAAGACAGAGTGCTCCGACAGCACATGACCCGAAAACGAGACTGCGGGAAGCCCCTCGGTAGAGGAGTTTCGTGCTGGCGCTGGCCGTGGGGCCGGCGCGCTTGGTGCCGCAACTTGCTCGACGGGCAGTGGGGCATGTTCGGAAGTCGCCTGGTCTAGGGTGTAGTCATAGGACACAGGGTCTGGCGATGACGCATGCGTCGGTTCGTAGAGCTGCGCCGAGGCATGGTCGTCAGGATGAGTGTACGTCTGCGAGAAGACTAGCTCGTCATGTTGGCCGACATACTGTTCATAGGCTTGGCTGTAGTCCTGGCCGTGCGCCTGGCCGTGCGCCAGGTCGTAGTCCTGTTCGTTGGCCTGGCCGTGCGCCTGGTCGAGCGTTACAGTCTTTTGGTCGGGTGACACGACAGGGGAAGTTTGAGGGACTTCGCTATAAGCGTGCGTATTGTCATATACATATTCTAGCTCGTATGCAGGGTCTGGCTCGACAGTAGGCACGGCGTCCAAGCCCAATGCAGAATAGTCGCGGTACGCAGGATCAGGCGAGACAACCTGCTCGGTCGGCGCCCGTAAGTCCTCACCATACGCACTGCTTGCGAGAAACGCTGGAGAGCTGCTGAAACTCAGCTCGGCCTCGACCTCAGCGTCGAGGCCGAGCTCAGGAACACTCACATAGTTTGGCCGATAAGAAAACACCTCTGTTGTCTCGCGACCAGCAAGGGGATCGAGTGCCGCACTGCGATCGGGATCATAACTGTAGAAGTGCTCTGACTCGTACGGGGCGCTTGCCAAAGGCTCGGACTGTTCAGCCAGTTCAGCCGGCTCAGGTTGCGCGAGTTGCGCGAGTTGCGCGGGTTGCACGGGTTGCACGGGCGCCTCGAAAGCATACGAGTAATCATCAGTGGGTCCGGCGTCTGCGTGAACCGAGTCCTGCGCCCTGTCTGCTGCTTGATAGGGGCTGCCGGGGCTGTCTAGGCTGTCGGCGATCGCCGAATCCTCCTGCTCCTCGTCGTCATAGAGCGTGAACAACGACTCCTGCCCATCCAGTTCTCGCGGTTGTCTCCCTCCTTGGATTACCTTGAAGCCAGTCAAGTCTCTCTCCTTGCTCAAGTAGCACGTGCTTGCCAATGTGACGCCTGCCCTAGCCTCACATCAGGTCCCTTGCTTGACAAGACCTAGTCGGACGCGCCGAGGCCGCACGGCATCGACGGAAGTTCACAAAGCGCTTCTGCTAGGAAGCGAAGCGAGCATCACATTTTGTCTATTCTATCGTATCGCGCAAGGCAACAGGAAGATGATCCAGCAGCGATTCCGCAGTCACCGAGCGTATCCCAAGTGCATCTTGGGCAAAGCAGCCACAGCGCGCGTGCACCACCACGCCAAGGTGTGCAGCGTCAAAGGGCACGATGCCTTGGGCAAGCAGCGAGCCGATGATGCCGCTCAGCACGTCGCCCGTGCCTGCCTTGGCCAGGGCAGGCGTGCCCTCATCACAAATCCTGCTGGTTTCAGAGTTTGTCACCTCGGTGGTCGGCCCCTTTGCCACGACGGTGACATCAAGCAACTCCGCAAGGCCTGCGGCGCTCGAGGCGCCCGTGGCGTCAAGCAGCCGCCGCAACTCTCCGGCATGCGGCGTGAGCACCGCGCGACCGGCAAGCCCTGCGAGGGGCACATGCGGCTTGAGGAGCACGGCCAGCACGTTGAGGGCGTCGGCATCGACGAGCAGCGGGCAGTGCGTGTTCCTCAGCACCGACCCCACAAAACGCGTGACCGATGGCGCGGCAGTCAAGCCAGGGCCCAAAACGATCGCATCAAGATGATGCAACTGTGCTAACACCGTGGACAATGCTCCTGCGGCAAAGGCGCCCTCAGCCTCGGGAGCCGCTATGACGGGGATCGAGAGAAGGTGTGACTGCGCCACAGGCACGACCGACTCAGGAACGGCCAACGTCACATAACCGGCGCCGGTAAGGGTAGCGGCACGGGCAGCGAGGATCGCGGCCCCGGGAAACCGGCCCGAGCCGCCAAGCACGAGCAAGGAGCCGCGCGAGTACTTGTTGGCGTCGAGCGGCAGATCAGGAAGCCTCATGGCGCCCGCCATCGTCCTCGGTCGTTTCTGCTGCGTCAAGACGGCTTATGCGCGCGTCCATGTCGTCTAGCATCGAGCGCATCTCCTTGAACTGCTGCATGAGCTCGTGATTGGGATCTCGGCGCGTGTTTTTGCGCGGACGGTTCTCCTCCTTGATGGCTACTGCGGAGGCGACGCCAACCTGATGGGTGTACGACAAGGAGAGCTGAACCTCAACGACGCCCTGTTCCTGCGCCCAGGCCTTGGCGTTGCCGTGCAGCAGCGCCAACGGGCGCCCGCGCCGGTCGTGGCCGACTTCCACATCGGTGAACCCCATGCCTGCAAACCCCGTGCCCAAGGCCTTGAGCACCGCCTCTTTGGCAGCAAAGAACAGCGCATAGTGCACGTGAGGATGGGTCTTTTTTTGAGCATAGGCGCGCTCTTCGTCGCTGAATATCCGTTGAACGATACGCGGTGTCCGAGAAATCACACGCTCCATGCGCTCGATCTCGATGATGTCTACGCCGAGGCCTGCGAGCGACCCGTCGGTCACGTCGAGCCGCTGTATCGCCTTGATGGCCTGGCCGGTCTTTTTTGTGCGTCGCATGGCGAGTGAGTCCTCCCAAAAAAGCAGTTCCTGTGATTCCTTCAGCGCCCTGGCGGCTTCACGGCCGCCTGGCCCTTGGCGCGCTTTGTTGCCTTGCCCTACTCGACGGTCACCGACTTAGCGAGGTTGCGCGGATGGTCCACGTCGCAGCCACGCTCCACGGCGATGGCGTGGGCAAAGAGCTGCAGGGGCACGCTGGCAAGCAGCGGGCTTAGACACTCGCGGACCGGCGGCAGGAAGATGACGTGGTCGGTGAACTCAGCTATGCGCTCGTCGCCCTCGGTGGCCAGGGCAATGACCTTCGCGCCGCGCGAGCAAACTTCCGCGATATTAGTGATCATCTTCTCGTAGGTGGAGCTTTGCAGCACGAGCGCCACGACCGGTGTCTGAACCTCGGCATCAGTGAGGCCGGCAGGGTCGATAAGCGCGATTGGCCCGTGCTTTATCTCCCCAGCGCTATACGCCTCAGCGTGCAGGTAGCTTATCTCCTTGAGTTTGAGCGCGCCCTCGTAGCACGTGGTCGCGCCGACGCCGCGGCCAATGAACAGCGCGGTAGACGCGTTGCGGCACTCGCGCGCACAGCTCTCGATGGCGCCGAGCACGTGCTCGTCGCCAAGCAGGCCTTGAAGCGTGTCGGGGAGCGCGAGCAGGTCAGCGCAGACACCCCGCGCAAACTCCTCGGTGACGGTGCCGCGCCGCTGCCCGAGGAAGAGTGCGATCAGGGTGATAAGGGCCGTCTGCGCGAGGAACGACTTAGTGGCTGCGACCGAGATCTCTAAGTTGGCTTTAATATATAGTGTTGCATTGGCTTCAACCGTGATGCGCGAGCCTACGGTGTTCGTGATGGCAAGCACGTAGGCGCCCCGGGCGCGCGCAACGCGAACCGCTTCGAGGGTGTCTGCCGTCTCGCCGCTTTGAGAGATGCCGATCACCAGCGTTTTGGGCGTAATGACCGGGTCCCGATAACGAAACTCGCTGGCAATCTCGACGTCAGCAGGCATGCGCGCCCAGGACTCAAAAAGATACCTGCCGATAAGACCGACATGGTACGAGGTTCCACACGCAACAACGCACAAACGGTCAAAGGTCCGAAGCTCGTCGCCCTCTACCAGCAGTTCCTTAAAGCAGGGCATGCCGCTGACGGCATCTAGCCACTCTGCCACCGTCTCGCGCAGGACGCGCGGCTGCTCGTTTATCTCCTTAAGAAAGAAGTCGGCATAGCCGCCACGCTGCGCGTTCTCGATATCCCAGTCAACATGCACGCTGGATGGCAGGTACTCAGTGCCTTGGGCGTCATAGCACACAAGCGTGCCGTCGCTGTGCAATGCAGCAACATCGTGATCGTTTAGGTGGACAATATCACGCGTGTGCTCGATGATGGCCGAGGGCTCGGAAGCAGCGAGAGCTCCGGTCGGACACGAGCCGATCACGAGAGGCGAGTCGCTGCGCGTGACGACGATTAGCCCGGGGTGCCCATGGTGGACAACCGCCAGCGCGAAGGAGCCGACGAGCTGGCGCGCCGCGTTTCTCACGGCCTGCACGAAAGCCTCTGCAGCGGGCGTAGGCGTGGCGGCCAGTGCGTGCTCGACAGCCTTTGCGTCACCGACTATCCGCGCGTACTCTCGCTCAACAAGATGCGCGACCACTTCGGTGTCGGTCTCGGAGGCCAGCTGGTGCCCTTCGGCAGCAAGCATGTCGCGCATTAGGGCATAGTTTTCAATCGTGCCGTTATGAACCACGGCGATGCGCTCGTCACAGTCGCAGTGCGGATGGGCGTTGCGCTCACAGGGCACGCCATGCGTGGCCCAGCGCGTGTGCCCAATGCCGGTAGTGCCACACGGACCGATGGCGTCTATGGCCGCTTTGAGCTCTGATACCCTGCCGCTGCGCCGTATGACCTCCAACCCCTCAGCGTGGACAAGGGCGATGCCCGCGCTGTCGTATCCCCGATACTCAAGGCGCTCAAGCCCGCCGACAAGCAGGCTGACCGCATCGAGACTTCCCGTGTATGCAATTATTCCGCACATAGTATTCCTAACCCTGAAATGAGCTTGGCAGCCGGTGTAAGTATGTATTGTACGACAATGCCTTGCGCGCAAAACAGGGACGGCCAGAGCAGCAGCGGCCTGATTGCCAGAATGACTGCAAGAAGTGCTCGCGCGGGAGGCGCCGGCTGCGTGCTTGTCAGGCCTGCTTTACGACAATCTCATCGGACAAAGCGACATAGGTAACTGCATAAAAAACGGCGGACACCAGAAGCGCCGCCCCGATGCCACTGTAAAACGGGGCAATCACGACACCGGGCACCAGGCCAGAAAGCCGCACCGCTGCGCCCATCGCCACCATCACGACCAGTATCAGATACGACTGCGCGTCAAAGAACTTGAACAAGTTCGAGAGCCGGGCCGTATAGCTGGTGATGCGCTTGATGTGCCTGCGCGAAATCAAGAGGAACATGGTCACGAATAAGAGAAACGTGACCAAGAAGACGAGCGCCATCCCGGCGTCCCACGCGACCGGCGAGGCAGACACCCCCACAGCAGACACGCTTGCGCCTGCGAGCAGCCAGACGGCTGCAGCGGCGAGCAAGAGCATTTTTGTGGGTACCTGCAACATACATAAAAGTGTACCATAGGCGATAGCAGGTTGGTAACATAGGTAGTAGAACAGCGAGCAAGGAGGCGTGATGGACACGAGCGACGAAACCCGGCCGAATGCCGCTACGGGCACGTATGGCGGCTCAGGCTATATCGTCGTCTGGACCCTGCTGATCATCGCAGGCATGGCGTTCGAGTTTGCCGGGCGGTTCTTTGGGTTCGAAGACAACCCCTCACACTTCTATCACAGCTGGATACCTCTGCTGACCGGGGTCGCTTCATGCATGGTGATCGCTGCGGGCTATCTTGTGTTAACTGGCCGGCGCGCCAAGTCCGCTCCGATGCGGCGGCGCAACGGCGTGCTGCTCCTGGTGCTTGGCGGCTTTATGCTGCTGAGCTTTTTTGCCTTTAAGGAAGTCGTGCTGAGGCTGTTTGGCTGACGCCAACGGACGAGGCGCCCGTCAGCGGCGTCTGCAACTGCGCCTGGCATCTCCAGAACCCCTGTCATGATGCCAGCAGCGCATAACGTATACTGGTACGATGCAGAGCGGAAGCATTCGTAAACTTGTCATCGGTGTCGTCATCGTAATTGCGCTGTCGGTAGTCTTGCTGCGCGGCGATCAGTTCTTTGAGCTCATCGAGACCATGAAGACCGGCGCCATTCTCCCTCTCGTGCTCGCCGTGCTGAGCCAGCTGGGCAAGTATGTCGCCCAGGCCTTTGCCTACTCCTCGGCTTTTAAGACCGTGGGTGAGCCGCGTCGGCCACGCGACACCTTGCCGCTGGTGTTCGGCTCGTTTTTTATGAACACTATAGCGCCGTCCCTCAATATGGCTGGTGCCATGCTGGTCGTAGACGACTCGCGGCGGCGGGGCATCCCGGCTGGCCACGCCACGAGCGCGGCGCTTCTCATGCAGATCTCAATCGAGTCTGGCTTTCTTACTATTATGGTTATAGGATTTACTATACTCCAGTTTGTTGGAAAGCTCGACCCTATATGGTTCCTGGTTGGGCTGTTCGTCGTGTTCTTGGTTGGGGCGATGGCGGGGATCATGGTCATCGGGCGCAAGAGCCCCGACGTAGTGATCTCGGTGTTGCGCCCGGTAGAGCGCCTCGTTGACAAACTGTCGCGGCGCTTTCGTAGGGACAAAGGCGTCAATCCCTGGGTCGAGACCCTCGTCGAGAGCTTTTCTGAGGCCGCAGGCACCATCAAGGACAACCCGGTAAAAGCGATTCTTGTCTTTGTGTACTCGATCCTCGCCAGCACTTGCGAGCTGGCATGTTTTTGCCTCGTGGGCATTGCGTTTGGCCTTGACATCCCCAGTGCGCTCATTGGCGGCTATGTGGTCGCGACCTTGTTTGCCATGATCTCGATAACGCCACAGGGCGTTGGCGTGGTTGAGGTTGCCGCCGTGACCTTGCTTGCCGCCTATGGCACGAGCACTGCTGCGGGGACCGCCATCGCACTCGTGTATCGCGGCCTGGTGTTTTGGATGCCGTTTGCGATCGGCGCCGTGCTTATCCACCGCACCAAGACCTTTGCGCGTCCTGAAAAAAAGCGCATTGCGGGGCGTGTGGCCGCCGAGCGGCGTCTTGAAGAGGGGCCTGCAGGCAAAGCGCTGCGCGACCACGCTGAGCCTCAATCTCCTGATGAGGATAAGGGGCCTGCGGGACGCGAAGGGCGCGACGAGTATGCTGAGCGTGGCTTCGACGACCAGTAGCCGCAAGCGCAAAGGGCGCGGCAGCTTCCTGCCACGCCCTTTCAAAGAAGGCCTCTACCCCCAGCTAAGGCTGCTGCCGCATGGTTACCCTGTTCTTCACTCCCGGCATGAGGCTATGCCTTCGCTTCGGCTTATAGTACACCTTTTACCAACCCGCGAAAGTGCCATTCGACCGGACGAGCGGCATGCCGTGAACCCGACCCATCCTGTCACAGCCTGCAGGCCCGACGCCTAGAACCGGGGAAACAAGCTGTACGAGACTCCGTTGACCGAGCCAGCGGGTGGGGCGTTGAGCTGGACGCGCACCTTGAACACTTCTTCGATGACGCCAGATGCCACTACTTTGTCAACCGTGCCCTCAAGCGCCAGGGTGCCCTTGCTCATGACAGCTATCCGGTCGCAGTAGCGCAGCGCGAGGTCGAGGTCGTGCAAGATAACGAGTATCGTCTTGTTGTCTGCCGACTTGAGTTCGCGCAAGAGGCGCATGATGTCGTGACAGGCGTGGACGTCAAGATACGTGGTCGGCTCGTCAAGCGCAATGATGCTGGTGGCCTGCGCGATTGTCATGGCGACGAACGCGCGTTGGCGCTCGCCGCCCGAAAGCAGCCCTACGTCATGGTCGCGGAACATCTCGACGCCACAAAGGCTCATTGCCTCCATGACAACCGCACGCCCTGCCTCGTCAAGTGACCCTTGGTGGCTCTGGTGGGGGTATCTCCCGCAGGCAACTAGAGCCTCGACCGTCATTGACGGGCACCGCCCTGTCTGGGTGAGCAGCGCCAAGCGCCGCGCGCGCTCTTTTGGACGGTAGCCCAGCGTCGGCCGCCCATCGACAAGCACCTCGCCGGCCTGCGGCTTCAGGTATCCTGCCGCCATCTTCACAAGCGTAGACTTCCCGCAGCCGTTTGGCCCGATGATGCCGGTGACGCAGCCAGGAACTATGGAGAGGTCAAAACTCTCGATGAAGCTGCGCCGGTCGTAGGAGAATCCCACGCCTCGGTACTCGATGGCCGACGGCTGCTCGGTGGCCAGAGCCACAGCAGCAGCTCTCTTAACACCTGGGTCATGACCGCGCATCAGAGTATCCCCGCCTCTTGACGATTAGATAGATAAAGAACGGCCCGCCCAAAAAGGCCATAGTGATTCCGACAGGCAGCTCGTACGGAGCAAACAAGACGCGTGAGACCATGTCGCACGCCGTCACGAAGGCGGCCCCCACGAGCATGCTCAGCGGCAGGACGACCCGGTTGTCGTGCCCGACAAAGAAGCGGACCAGGTGCGGGACGATAAGCCCCACAAACCCGAGCAGCCCCGCGAAGCTGACCGCGGCGCCCGCAAGAAGCGCCGAGATGACCAGAAAGTGGATGCGTGCTGCCTTCACGCGCATGCCGAGGGAGTGCGCGCGCTCGTCTCCCAACGCCATGAGGTTAAGACGGCCGGCAAACAACAGCGCCAGCGGAAGGGCAACGAGGATGTAGCAGGCGGGTGCGAGCAGCGTGCGCAGCGTGACGCCCGCAAGGCCGCCCACCAAAAAGCCTGACGCATTGACGTAGGCGTCAGGCGCCATGATGAGCACTGCGTTCATGCCAGCGCCAAATATGGTGCTGATGGCTATGCCGGCCAGCACCACCGTGAGCCGCGAGGCCTGCGCGCCGAACGACAAGGCGAATATCAGAAGCGCGCTCACCACGGCGCCAAGAAACGCCGCAAGTGGCGCCAAGAACATGAGCGCGGGCGCCAGAGCCCCGACCACCAAAACGGCCAGGCCGGCGCCTGAGTTGATGCCGATGATGTTGGGGCTTGCCATGGGGTTGTCGAGGACCGCCTGTATCACTGCGCCCGAGACCGCGAGCGCCCCGCCGGCGAGCAAGGCGGAAGCGACCCTCGGAAGCCTTACGTTGAGCAGGATGTTGCGCGCCGGCGCGCTCAGCTCGGATCCCGTAACGAGCGCCCAAAGGTCTCCTGGCCCTACCGAGCTTGAGCCGACGAGGCAAGCGGCGGCGCTGACCGCGACGAGCACACAGACAGACACAGCAAAGACTATGAGGGAGCGGCGGTGCGTGTTTGCGTGGCATGCCGTCAACACAGGCCGCGCAACGCGCCTTCCTTGACCTTCAGAGCTCATCGAAAGGCGTTAGCCGTACAGCTTGTCGTAGAGTATCTGGTAGCTCTCTGCCCAACGCTCATTAGGCTTGTATTGAAAATATTTTTTATCGAGTATAATATAACGGCCGTTCTTCACTGCGTCGAGCGCCGCCCAGGCAGGGTTTGTCTCTGTTGCCTCCTCAAGGTTGCGCAGCGCGGCAGCGTCGTCCAGGCCCATGGGCACGACGAAGATAAAGTCGGGGTTCGCCTCGATGACGGCCTCGAGGCTGAAGTCACGCAGCAGTGAGGCGTTCTGGTCGGCAAGGTTGTCGGCTTTGAGGTCGTGCAGCATCGCACCGGTCATAGTTGAAGACCCCTGCACGCGCGTGCCGCCCGAGTAAGTCGTCATGAGCAGCACGGTGGGCCGCGGGCCGTCGCCCACGCTTGCGCGTATCTCGTCTATCGCCGTGAGGACTGCGGTGCCGTTTTTCTCGTAAAGGTCGCTGCGCCCGGTTATGTTAGTGCAGGTCTCCAGCATGGCGAGGTAGTCCTCAAACGTGGTCACTTGGAAGTAAGCCACCGTGATGCCGGAACTCTCCAACCCCTCTTTGAGGCTTGTCTGGCTCGTCGTTCCGGCCTGACCAGAGCTTGACGCCGTCATGATGACGAAGTCGGGATCAAGTGCAATAATGGCCTCGAGGCTCGGGGCGTTGAACTCCCCCACGCTCGTGACGCTCGAGGCAATGTTGTAATCCTGGACCGCGTCGTCAGTAACGCCGACAAGCGAGCCGCCCGACAGCTCCCAGATGGCTGCAAAGCTGCCCATGCAGGCAACGACGCGCTGTGGCTTGTTGACGGTCACCTGCGTGCCGAGGGCGTCCGTAAAGCTGTAGCCGCCTGAGCTGCTGCTGCCGGTGGTGGTGGTGCTGTTGTTGTTGTTGTTGTCGCCGTCGCTGCTCGCGCATCCTGCGAGGCTGGCGCCCGCGCCTAACATGAGCACTGCCGCAAGAACAGCAGACACAAACGGGCGGGCCACATGACATCGAACCGGTTTCATGACTCTCCTTCAGATAAGAGCGGCAGCTCGCTTGAGCATGCCACCAGCCGCATGGCGCACTAGGCCACGTTTTTGTCTCCCAGCGTTTTGCCGTGAAGACAGTAATCATCTTGTGCTAGTATGTCACCATCATGATAATATGCTGCACGTGCGCGACAGCCTCCACAGACGTCGCCGTAGTCGCAGCTGCCGCAAGCGCCCTGATACGCCTTGGTGCGCAGTCGCTCAAATAGGGCACTAGTATGCCATATATCGTCAAATGACTGCGTTCGCACGTCTCCCGCCTCCTCCGTCATGTAGGCACATGGACGCACGATGCCCTGTGAGCCGATGACGCAGTAGGTGAGACCGGCGAGGCAGCCGCGCGTAAAGCGCGTGGGAACCTCGAGCTGCCGTGCGACGCGCGTGAACTGCGGGGCGCAGGTCGGCTTCACGTCGATGGACACTTCTGCCTGCTTGCGCATGATGTCGCGCAGAAGTTCCTCGTTCTCACGAACCTTGAGCGAGGTCTCCTCGATGTACCTGCCACGCCCGACGGGGATGAGGAAGAACACATAATGCGCAATGGCGCCGATGTCTTGCGCGAAATCGGTGAGCGCACAGATCTCGTCGCGGTTCCAGTCGACGACGGTGGTGTGCAGCTGGAAGGGAAGCCCCGCGCGCTTGCAGCTCTCGATGCCTGCCATGGTGAGCTCATGGGCACGCTCGAGCTTGCGAAAGCGGTCGTGCTTCTCTGCGTCGAGGCTGTCGACGCTGATGCCCATGGCCGCGGCGCCGCAAGACTTGAGGCGAAGCGCGACTTCATCTGTGATAAGGGTGCCGTTGGTCCCGAACACCGGGCGCAGCCCCGCCGCTGCGGCATGGGCGACCAGGTCAAAGATGTCGTCGCGCAACAGGGGCTCGCCGCCGCTGAAGATCATGACCTTGAAGCCGGCGCGCGCGATCTCGTCGATCATCTTGCGCGCCTCGCTAGTCGAAAGCTCGCGGTCCTCGGCGTCCGAAGCATCCTGATAGCAGTGCTCGCAAGCCAGGTTGCAGTCGTTTGTCGTCATCCACGACACAATCATGGCGTATCCTTCCTGACGGTCAATCAAATAGCTTTGCTGAGATAGCATTTCATGGTAACGCATAGGCGCGTGCTGCGTGCGGCGCGCGCCTATGCGTTTTCAGGTTATTGATTGTGCCGTATCGCCGTGTGCGTGTGGTTGACGCGCGTCAAGCCCTCGTGAGCAAGCACGGTTGCCTGCACCGCTGCAAGCAGCGGCGCAGGCAACCGTGCAGGCCGCAAGTCAGCTGACGAACACTAGGGGCACCGCCGAAAACACGACCAGGTACCGCAAAACAATGCCGCCCACAAGCGTCCCTGCGCTGCCGGCGGCCGAGAGCGCGGCCTCGCCGTTGCGCCGGCGCAGAGACAGCAGCTCGAGCACGAGCGGCACACACAGCCCGACCACCACCAGGCCAAGCCAAAACGCCATCGACAGGTCGCCGCTGATCATGCGCTCGGCAGACTGCAACGCCGCAGGGTTCGACGACGCGGTGACAAAGAGCAGGGCGGCCACTAGCAGCCCTTCTACCACGGGCAGCACCACATGCAGCCGCTTGAAGGGGTGCAGCAGCCCCAGGTCGCGCCGCGCGAAGAGCGCGGTGCCTAAGCCTGTAGCAGCAGCCCCAGCGCTCAAGGCAGAGACCAGGAACAAGACGGGCAGCAGCGCGGTGTTCCATATCGGGTAGGTCTTAACCACTCCCAGAAGCACGCCGGTGTACGCCGCAGTCGATAGCGCCAGGAGCATCCCCACTACGTCCAGCCAGCGCGGCGTCAGGCGGCGCGTAAGGCTCAAGACCAGAGTCACGACAATCACCAGACTAAAGCCTGACAGTATCGCCACGCCCCACGTCATCACCGAGTTGAAGTTCGTCAGCAGGTAGAAGAAGCGCGCCGGGTTCTTTATGCCCGCTTCAGCGTCTACGAGCAGAAGCACCAGCCCCGCGCCCAGCGCGACAAGGGCTATGGCCCGCCCGATGCTCTGGATCCCCAAGCTCTCGGTGCGGCTGCGTCCGAGGGCGACCAGGGCAGCAGTGGCAAACGCGCCCGCAGCAAGGCCGGCCAAGAACAGGTACCAGACTATTGCGTGTCCCCATATCATACTAGCTCACCTCACATAATAGATTTTGGACGCGGTCAGGTTTCCCGCCAAGGGGCGGGCGTTGTACTTGATGATGGCCTGAGAGACCTCGCTCTCTGGGTCGTCCAGGTCGCCAAACACGCGGGCGCCGGTGATGCAGGTGCTCACGCAGGCAGGCTGCGGCTTCTCGCCGTCGTCTGTAAGCACGCAAAAA
>JAITHV010000018.1 GCA_031279835.1 Coriobacteriales bacterium | reverse complement strand
ATGAGCTCGACGCCGGGCGTCGAGAAGCGGTTCTTGGCCACCCAGGGGTAGACCTTGCGCCCGGGCAGGTGGCCGCCCTCGCCGGGCTTGGCGCCCTGGGCCATCTTTATCTGGATCTCTGAGGCGTGGTTGAGGTAGTCGATGGTCACGCCGAAGCGCCCCGACGCCACCTGCTTGACGGCGCTGCAGCGGTCAAGCCCGTCTTCACCGACGATGAAGCGCTCGGGGGCCTCTCCCCCCTCGCCCGTGTTGCTCTTGCCGCCGAGGCGGTTCATGGCGACGGCCATGCACTCGTGCGCCTCTTGGCTGATCGAGCCGAACGACATCGCGCCGGTCTTGAAGCGCCTGACGATGGACTCGGCGGGCTCTACCGTCTCGAGCGGTATCGGCTTTTCTGTCGTCACCACGTCAAGCAGGGCGCGCAGGTTCTTGAGTTCCTTGCTGCGATCATTGACACATGCAGAGAAACGCTTGAACAGCTCGTAGTCGCCACGGCGCACCGCCTGCTGGAGGTAGTAGATGCTTTCGGGGTTGAGGAGATGGTACTCCCCGTCGCGGCGCCACTTGTAGTCGCCGCCTGGACCGACTGGCTGGCGCCTTGTTGTGGGGCTGAACGCATCGGCATGGCGGGCTTTTGCCTCGAGCTCGATGTCGCCGAGCACGACGCCGCCGATGCGCGAGACGGTGCCGGTAAAGTAGCGGTCGATCACCTCAGGGGCGATGCCGAGCGCCTCGAACACCTGGGCGCCGTGGTAGCTGCGCACGGTAGAGATGCCCATCTTCGACATCACTTTGACGATGCTCGACGTCAGCGCGTCTCGGTAGTTCCTCATAGCCGCCGGGGCGTCGAGGGAGACGAGCCCCTGTGCGGCCATCGACTCGATGCACTCATAGGCAAGGTACGGGTAGACGGCGTTGGCGCCGTAGCCGACGAGCAGGGCGTGATGGTGGACCTCGCGCGGCTCCCCTGTCTCGATGACGATGCTCGCCTGCGTCCTCATGCCGCGCCGTACCAGGTGGTGGTGCAACCCTGCGACCGCAAGCAAGGCGGGGATCGGCGCACGCGACGCGTCGGCAAGCCGATCTGACAGCACTATGATCTGATAGCCTTGCGCGAGTGCTGCGTCGGCTAAGGAGAAGAGCGCCTCGAGGGCCTCGTGGAGCGCGCCGGGGCGCTGGGGGTCGAACAAGATGGGCAGCGTGACGCTGCGCGGCCCGTTATGGTCGCCTATCGACTTGAGCTTGGAGAAGTCAGCGGCGTTAAGGATCGGGGTGTCGTGGCTCACCATCAGACAGCAGTCCTCGTCAGGTTCCAGAATGTTGCCTTCGGCGCCGAAATGCACGATGGACGAAGTGACAAGGTGCTCGCGAATGGCGTCGATCGGCGGGTTTGTGACCTGGGCAAACAGCTGTTTGAAGTAGCTGTAGAGCAGCTGCGGCCGACGCGAGAGCACTGCGAGCGGAGCGTCGTAGCCCATGGAGGCTATGGGATCCTCAGCGCGCTCGGCCAAAGGCTTGAGCGTGAGCGTGAGGTCTTCCCAGCTGTAGCCGAACATCTTCTGGCGCTCAAGGAGGGTCGCGGCCGATGGAGCGACGCAATCAGCGCCTGGGCACGTCTGCCCTTGCGCCTCGTGCGCCATGAACTCATCGACGCGCACGAGCGCGTTGAGCTGTTTTTGGTCTACCACCTCGTGCACAGAGCGTGCCTTGAGATCTGCGGCAAGCTCGCGCCAGCTGTCTGCAGCACCGCTGCCCTCAGGCATGTCGCGCAGGTAGCGCATGCCCTTGTCGAGCCAGGCGCTATACGGGCGGGCCTGCGCCGCGTCGCGCTTGAGCTCAGCGTCCTCGATGATACGCCCCTCTTGCGTGTCGATGAGCAGCATGCGGCCAGGGCGCAGGCGGTCCTTGTGGAGTATCTTCTCCGCAGGCACAGGCAGCACGCCCACCTCGCTTGCCAATATGAGCTGGCCGTCCACGGTTATGTAATAGCGTGAGGGGCGCAGCCCGTTGCGGTCAAGCGTCGCTCCCGCGAAGCGCCCGTCGGTAAACGCCACCGACGCCGGCCCGTCCCAGGGCTCAACGAGGCAGCTTTTGTACTCGTACATCGCCCGGACCTCGCGTGGTATCTCGTCGTTTTCTTCCCACGGCTCGGGGATGGCGAGCATGACGGCCTCGTGAAGCGGGTAGCCTGCGTGCATCAAAAGGCCTAGGAAGTCGTCGAGCATCGCCGAGTCGGAGCCATCCTCGTTGATGACCGGGTACACGGCAGCAAGGTCGTCGCCGAGCAGCGCCGAGCGCATACGCGCCTCGCGGGCACGCACCCAGTTGACGTTGCCGCGTATGGTGTTTATCTCGCCATTGTGAATAATGTGGTGCATGGGGTGCGCCCGCTCCCAGCTCGGGAAGGTATTGGTGGAGAAGCGCGAGTGGACGAGCGCGATGGCGCTGGCGAGCTCGGTGTCTTTGAGGTCGAGGTAGAAGTCGTCAAGCTGGCTGGGCAGCAGCATGCCTTTGTAGACGATGGTCCTGCTAGAGCACGACGAGAGGTAGAAGTACGGGTCGGCGTCATGCTCGCGGGCGCGTATCTCGCGGTGCGCGCTCTTGGCGGCCACATAGAGCTTGCGCTCGAACGCGTCTTGGCCAAGGCCGTCCGGGGCGCCGATGAACACCTGTAGGATGCGCGGGCACACCAGGCGAGCGGTCGGGCCGAGGCTATTGGGAGACACCGGCAC
>JAITHV010000011.1 GCA_031279835.1 Coriobacteriales bacterium | reverse complement strand
ACCCCGCGCAGAAAGCGGGCAATCCTGACAGCACTCTTTGTGATCTTTTTTGACATCACGCTGGCGCTTGCCGGGTACTTCGGCATCGGCCTGGTCATTGAGCAGTGGGACATCGCCCGCATGGTCGTGTTGGGTGTCGGAGGCCTGCTGGTCGTTCTCATAGGGGTCAGCTTGCTTCGGGCCAAAGAGGTCACGCAAGAGCGCGCGAACATGAGCGTGCCCATCCCTCGACTGGTCTCTATGGCCGCTATCGTCACATGGCTCAACCCGCAGGCCATTATCGACGTTACGATGTTGCTCGGGTCCTCAAAGGCTAGCCTGGGGGAAGGAGAAGGGCTGGTCTTCCTGCTTGGCGTTATTGCAGCGTCCTGTCTGTGGTTTTTAGGGCTTTCTACAGCTATCTCAGTCTTCTCAAGCAAGTTCACGCCCGCAGTCGTGCGTAGGATCAACGTCGTTTGCGGCATTGTCATCATACTGTACGGACTCAGACTGCTGTTCAGTTTTGTCCTGCTGCTCGTTTGATGGGCTGCGTTTCCCCACACAAGAACGCATAATGCCTGGTAAACCTGGTAGGAGCGGAGGGGATCGTACCCTCAAGCCTTGCGGCGACGGATTTTAAGTCCGCTGCGTATGCCAATTCCGCCACGCTCCCGCGCATTGCAAAGGAAGATGGTGCGCCGTGAGGGAATCGAACCCGCGACCTTGGGATTAAAAGTCCCCTGCTCTACCAGCTGAGCTAACGGCGCATAAAACTACAATAGCGTATCACATACGACGCGCCGCATGTGTAATACTACGGCACAGAAGTGCTGACGACAATCGTACCATAA
Organism: Coriobacteriales bacterium; assembly: GCA_031279835.1. Classification (GTDB taxonomy): domain Bacteria; phylum Actinomycetota; class Coriobacteriia; order Coriobacteriales; family UBA8131; genus JAITHV01. The sequence goes on along the minus strand of JAITHV010000011.1, from coordinate 43,628 downwards.
GCACCTGGTTTCTTGCTTGTCGCATGTTGGCTCGGTGTTTGCTCAGCGATGCCAGGGCTCTAAAGGACGCACAAGGCTCAGAGTGGCCACAGGGCACAAAGAGCACTACCGCGCCCGCGCGCGGCAGCAGCCTCTAGAGCATGCCGCGATACAGGTGTCCGGTGGTCAGTCCCTCGCGCTTTGGCAAAGCGCCTGCGCCTCTGACGGCGAGATTCACTGCGCGCGCTGCCCGGCGCACCTCCTCCTCAGTCTGCGCCGTGGTGAGTTGGGTCGCGTCAACGAGAAAGCGCGTGATCCCGAGGCTGGCGAGGCGCGGTATCTCTGAAAGCAGGTCGAGCGCTACCGCGTTGTAGATGTGGCTGCGCCCTGCGCCATCGGTGCGCACGGAAAACCGGTAGCCCTTTCGGTCTTCCAACAGGCGAGGAGCTCGGCGCCGAGAGCACTCGGCGCAACGCCTGTTGCAGGCGCCTTGGGCCATGAGAACACAGTGCTCGCTGACCATAAGCTCGGTGAAACCGCTCACGCATATGCCGAGCGCAAGGGGCGACGAAGGGGCAAGTCGCTCGATGTCGGCAAAGGAGAGCTCTGGGCCAAGCCAGGCACGGCTCACCCCGAGTCGCGAGAGCAGTGCCAACGCTTCGAAGTTGTACACAGGCAGCGACGGCCCGGCCTCACAGTGCCAATCAAGCTGCTGTGCCAGAGAGATCCCTGCCAGGCTGTTTGCGACGGCAACGCCTTCGGCAGCGCCTTCGGTGCCGGCTTCGGTGCCGGCTTCATCGGCCATGCCCGCCCTCAGGTCAGCTAGGTCGTCTTGATGCATGACTGCCGGCAGCCACAGGCGCGTGTCCTTGCCCTGAGCGCTGCGCACACGAGTCAAGATGCGACCGTCGGCATGCGCCGGGCAGCCTTCCTCGTCAGCGGCGTCCAGCGACAAGGCGTGCTGGTAGAGGGTCACAGCATGAGCGCTTCCAGCGCCGCGCATGGCTGCCTTGGCGCAAGCAAGGTTACGGACAAGGACAGCGAGGCCAACCCGGCCGCGCGCGGCGGGAGTGGGAGAGTCGCTTGAGGGACAAGAGGCGAGCCGCCGACGATGCCATGGCTCGAGCAGGCTGTCGCTGAGATCGTCCAACGCGCGCGCTCGGGCGGCATGCAGGGCAGAGTACCCCATGCCGACATTCTCGTCGAGGTCTACCGAACAGCCTCGCGCAAAGAAGGGAGTACCGCCGAGGCGAGAGGCATGCTCGGCAACCTCGGGCGCGTCAAGTGCCTTCGTGCGCGCTTTCTCGACTATCGGGCCAACCCCGGTGCCCTTCATTCGCGCGGCGGCATCGTGCCTTGTGAGGCCCTCGCCACTGCCCTGTTGGCATGGAGCATCCTCCTCAAGGCGGGCAACAACCTTGAGCGGTTCGCCGAGGCGGGCAGTGACCTCGAGCTGGACAGGCACAAGCCCGCAGTTGCCGGCGAACAAGGCCTTCTCTCCCACTTCCTGAAGAGCCTTCTCTGCATTGGCGTTGCGAACGCGAAACACCCGGTCGCCAAGCCCAACTGCTCCCTTTGCCAAGAGATAAGCGCGCCCTGGCGCATCGAAGTGCTCGAGCTCCTTGTCGTCGCGTGCATCTGCGACGCTGGCATACAGCCGCTCGACAGGTATCGTGCAATTGCCCTTGGTCGTCCAAACCTCAAGGACGTCCCCAGTGTTCAACGGCACGCTCAGGTCTATCCCCACAAACTTGCCATGTAGCGCTCCGACGCGCCCGACTGCGGACCCCCGGTTGTTGGGCCGCGCGTAGCTCATCATGGCGTTGCCACGCTCTCCTTCGAGGTATGCAGTGGTGAACCCGCGGGAGTACACCTCGTTAAGCCCCGAAATGCCTGGCGCCTCTCCCGCGCCTTTGCCGTCGACTTGACAGCTTGTGCCCGTGTGGACGCCATCAGGTACCCAAAGGGCGTCAAGCGCCGCGCGGTAGGTCTTGACCACGGTATGCACGTAGCTGGCCGACTTCATGCGCCCTTCGATCTTGATCGAGCTGACGCCTGACTTCACGAGCTCGGGCAGAACAGGCAGGGAGCACAGGTCGGCAGCCGAGAGCAGGTGGTCTCCCGGTGCCTTCACGGCACGGCCGGTCGAGGTGTCTATGAGCTTCCAAGGCAGGCGGCACGGTTGGGCGCACAGCCCTCGGTTAGCCGAGCGGCGGCCGATCATGGACGACATGAGGCATTGTCCTGAATAGCAAAAACAGAGCGCCCCATGGGCAAAAGCCTCTGTCTCAACACCCACCATGCTCAGTGCCATAACATCTTGAAGGCTCAGCTCGCGCGCGAGCGTCACCCGCTTGACGCCCAGAGCGGCAAGGGCCAGCACCCCTTCGGCGCTGTGCGTGTTGAGCTGCGTCGAGGCATGCAGCCGCAGCGCTGGCAGGACGCGCGCCAGCGCAGAGACAAGCCCAAGGTCGTGGACTATGGCCGCGTCTACGCCCGCCATCCAGGCCTGGCGCGCAGTCTCGAGCGCGTCATGGAACTCCTCGTCGCGCACTGCGGTGTTGAGCGTGAGATAGACCCTCCTGCCGGCGAGATGCGCCAGGTCACAAAGCCCCCGGAGGTCTTCGAGCCTGAAGTTGTCGGCGCCGCGCCGCGCGTTGAAGTCCGCGGTTCCGAGGTAGACGGCATCAGCACCGGCGGCGAGGGCAGCAAAAAACGCGTCGCGGTTGCCGGCGGGGGCCAATAGCTCAGGGATCACCGGCGACACGGGAGGCGCAGAAGGCTCAGAAAGCGCAGTCGGCACGGTCGACAGAGGCACCTTGTGCGCTCTGTGTGGTGGGTCATTGTCAATTCTCATGCCAAACTGTCTCTCTGTCGCGCCCATGCTATAATCAGGGTTTAACCAATAGTAAGGAGATGCGCATGTCATCACGAAGGAAACGTGCCAAACAAGCGCCTAAGAAACATATAATACCATTCGTGCTCGCCTCGGTCTTCTTCGCAATCGTCTTGATGTGTGGAGTCGGTGTGGCCAGCGCTGTCGCCCTGGTAGACAGCTGGCTTGAGGACGTGCCGCCCGTCGATGACCTGTCAGCATTCAACGTCAACCTCAAGACCACTGTTTATGCCAGCGACGGCACGACGGTTCTTGGCCAGTTTTACCTGGAAGACCGCATACCTGTCGAGGCCGGGCAGGTGTCAAAGCATGTGTTCGACGCCACGATTGCCATCGAGGACGAGCGCTTCTGGTCGCACAACGGCGCCGACCTTTACGGCATCGCGCGCGCGGCGATAGTAGACATGCTCGGTGGCCAGCAGGGAGCGTCCACCATCACGCAGCAGCTTGTGCGCCAGACCGTCCTCTCCGGCGAGGCAAACGAGATGTCCGCCAAGCGCAAGGTTCGCGAGATAACGCTCGCGCTCGAGGTCGAGAAGCTCTACGGCAAGGAAGCCGTGCTGATGATGTACCTTAACACCATCAACTATGGGGACGGCGCCTGGGGCATCGAGTCGGCGGCGCTGCACTACTTCTCGAAGCACGCCAGCGAGCTGTCGCTGGAAGAGGCGGCCCTGCTCGCCGGCATTCCGCAGCAGCCTACCTTCAACAACCCCGTGTTTTATCCTGAAGACGCCAAGGCTCGTCGCAACCAGGTGCTCTACCGTATGCAGGTCAACAATTATATAACCGAAGACGAGTGCAGGCGCGCGCAGGCCGCCGACGTGGTGCTGAACATACAGGACAAGCCTGACGACGGCATCTACCTGGTCCCGTATTTCACTTCGTACGTGCGTACGGAACTCATGACTAAATACTCGTACGACATGGTGTTCAAGGGCGGCCTGAAGGTCTATACCACCATCGACCTCAACCTCCAAGCCGAGGCCGAGCGGGTCTGTGCGGAGAAAGAAGAGATGCTCGACCCCGATGTAGAGGTCAGCCTCACCGCCGTCGAGCCGGGGACCGGCCACATCAAGGCCATGCGTGGCGGCAAGGACTTCTACGTCAACCAGTTCTCGACGAGCACGCAAATGGAGCGCCAGCCCGGCTCGACGGCCAAGATGTTCGCACTGGTAGCATGCCTCGAAGAAGGCATATCTCCCTACACTCCTGTCTCGGGCTCCGGGCCGCTGAAGATAGGGGACTGGTCGGTTGAGAACTACGGCAACGCGAGCTTCGGCATGCTCAACCTCGCCTCGGCAACGTGGCTTTCGTCGAACACCGCATACGCGCGCGTCGTGCGGACCATCGGCCCTGAGCCTATAGCCGACGTCGCCACGCGGCTTGGCCTCAAAAACGTCGTCCCTGTCAACTCGGTTGTCCTTGGAGGATCCATTGGCACCAACACGCTTGAGATGGCGTCTGCCTACGGCACCTTGGCAGTGGGGGGCGTGCACAACGAGCCCATTGCCATTACGAAGATCGTGGACAAGGACGGCAACGTCATCAGCGAGGAGCCAAACGGCGAGCAGGTCATCTCGCCCGAGGTGGCCTATGCCGCGACCAACATACTGAAGGGCGTTGTCACGAATGGCACGGGCACCGGGGCGGCCTTGTATGGGCAAGAGGTCGCTGGCAAGACGGGAACATCGGATGAGTTCAAGGACTCATGGTTCGTCGGCTATACCCCGCAGCTCTCTTGCGCCGTCTGGATCGGCGCTGTGGCCGAGCCACGCTACATACCTGACAACCTTGGCGGGATGAACTGCACTCCCGTCTGGCGTAACGTCATGCAGGTCGCTCTTGACTCATACGGATGGGGCATCGAGTTCCCTGCTGGCGTTGACCCCGTATATGGCGCCTCTGTCTCGTTTGTGACTCCTGAGGAGAAAGCTGCGGCCGACGCAGCGGCCAGAAGGCAGCAGCAGGCGGAAGAGGACGAAAAGAAAAAGGACGAAGAGGACGCCAAAAAAGACGATTCCAGTAACACTGGCACGAGCACTCCCAGCCCTGGCACGGGAACAAACCCCGGCACGGGGTCAAACCCGGGCACAGGGTCGAACCCCGGGACTGGGTCAAACCCTGGGACGGGAACAAACCCCGGAACGGGGTCAAATCCGGGCACAGGGTCAAACCCCGGCACAGGGTCAGGCTCAGGCACGGGCTCAGGAGGGGGTGGCGGCTCGGGAGGCGCAGGCGGCGCTTGACGACTGCCACACGGCCAGGCAGGCCTTGAGGCAGTCGTCAAGCAATCGGCCGAACAGCACAATCCCGGCCGCTTGCCTCGTTATGCCTGGTTGATCTTCTTTCGATACGCATAGTCGCTTGCGAGTATGGTCGAAAGCTCGCGTGTCGGCTCCCAGCCGAGCAAGGCGCGCGCACGGTCGATGTTGGCGATGAGCTTTGCGGGGTCACCCTCACGTCGCGGCGCGTACTCATAGTCGAAGCGACATATGCCAAGCGCGGCGTCGACGACCTCTTTGACCGAGAACCCCTTGCCAGACCCCAGGTTCGCCAGCAGCGACGCGTTATTGTTCACCAAGTACAACGCGCCGAGCACGTGTGCTTTTGCAAGGTCGGTCACATGGACGTAGTCGCGGATGCAGGTGCCGTCAGGCGTGTCGTAGTCGTCGCCGAATATCGACAAGCTGTCACGCAGGCCAAGCGCTGTCTGCATAATAAGCGGCACCAGGTGCGTGAGCTGGTCTTTGTCAAGGCCGATCTCAAGCGTCTCGTCTGCGCCGGCGACATTGAAGTAGCGCAGGATGCAGTAGTTCATGCCATGGGCCGCGCAGACCCATTTGATCATGCGCTCAGCGGCAAGCTTCGTCTCGCCATACGGGTTGATTGGAACCGTGTGGTCGTCCTCATGGCACTCGGCTCCAGAAGGCTCCCCGTACACTGCGGCCGTCGATGAGAACACGATGTTGCGCACATCGCACTCGACCATGCCCGTAAGCATCGTGCGCAGTCCCTCGACGTTGTTCTCATAGTAAGCTAGTGGCTCAGTGACGCTTTCGGGCACGATGAGCTTTGCCGCAAAGTGCATGGCCACGTCGAAAGGCGCGCTCTGCGCGTCTGTGGCCAGAGCCGCCACAACCGAAGCCTTGTCGCGAATGTCGCCTTCAACAAAGCGCGCCGCAGGATGCACGGCATTACGCCTGCCGGTTGAGAGGTTGTCGAGAACGACTACGTCATGGCCGGCGCGGACCAGCTCATACACTGCGTGGCTTCCGATATAGCCGGCACCGCCGGCAACAAGGACCTTCATGTGCTTCTCGCTTCCTGGCCTGCGCGAGCAGCACGGGCCGAATGGCTGATCGAGTGAGAAGGCGCTCGGCACTTCTCAAGGTCATTGTATAATAACCGTTTGTGGCTGCCTTCCTTGAGTGAGGCGGCGACATTAGACTGACAGACGGTCAGCAGACGGCTGGCCAAGCGACCGTCCGGAGGAAGACGTGCCCACCATCGAAGAACAGTTGCGTGTCATACAAAGCGGTGATGCGAGCATCGTCCCGCTTGATGCCCTCAAGTCCAAGCTCGCTTCGGGACGCCCCTTGCGCGTCAAGCTTGGGGTCGACCCCACCGCGCCCGACCTGCATCTCGGGCACGCAGTCCCGTTGCGCAAGCTGCGGCAGCTGCAAGGCCTCGGGCACGTTGTGGTGCTTATTATCGGGGACGGGACGGCGCTTGTGGGCGACCCGTCAGGACGCAACTCGACGCGCCCGCCGCTTTCGCCCGAGCAGATTGACGCCAATGCCCAGACGTATGTGGAGCAGGCCTTCAAGATTCTCGACGCCGACCGCACCGAGCTCGTGCGCAACGGCGACTGGCTGCGCCCGCTTGACCTTTCGGGCTTGCTCAGGCTCGCGAGCAACTTCACCGTCGCGCGCATCCTTGAGCGTGACGACTTCTCCAAACGCTACAAGTCTCAGCAGCCGATCGCGTTGCACGAGTTCCTGTATCCGCTCATGCAGGCTTACGACAGCGTGCAGGTGCGCGCCGACGTCGAGCTTGGCGGCACCGACCAGCTCTTTAACCTCCTCGCAGGGCGTGAGCTTATGGAGAAAATGGGCATGGAGCCGCAGGTCTGCCTGACGCTGCCGCTGCTCGAAGGCATCGACGGCGTTCAGAAGATGTCAAAGAGCTACGGCAATTACGTGGGGATAACTGACCCGCCGGACGACATGTTCGGGAAGCTCATGAGTATCCCCGACGCACTTATGGAGCGATACTTCTACCTTGCCTCGAGCTTGCCGCCGCATGAGGTCGAGCAGATCGTGGCAGGGCTTACGACCGGCACGCTGCATCCTAACCTCGTCAAACGCCAGTTGGCCGCCGACATCGTCACGTCCTACCACGGCGAGGAGGCGGCCCGTGAGGCCGAGGCTGCCTTTGACCGCCTGTTCAAGCAGCGCGAGTTGCCGGAAGAGATTCAGGAGGCAGGGCTTTCGCTTGCATGTGGCGAGGACGGCCTGGTGTACCTGCCCGCAGTGCTCGTAGAGCTGGGGTTTGCAGCAAGTGCAGGAGAGGCGCGCCGCCTCATCGACGGCGGGGGCGTCAAGTTGGCGGGGGCTGCCCTCACAGAGGGCGGCTACCGCGTCGAGCCTGCCGTCATCGACGGCGCGGTCGTTCAAGTAGGCAAGCGGCGCTTCGCTCGGGTGTTCAAGGCGTAGCGAAGGGCGAGGCGCGTCATCGCGCGTGGCGAGAAGCTGCCGTTAGCAGAAAGGATCCCCTCATGCTGTTCACCAAAATTGACTATTTGAATAGCGACTTCGAGCCTTGCACGGGCTTTGTCGCCACTGAAGGCAGCCAGATCGCTTACGTCGGCCCTGGCGACCCACGGTTGCTGCCCGATGCGCCCTCCTATGGCCAAGAGTACGACGGACGCGGACGGCTCCTTGTTCCTGGGCTTGTCAACGCGCACACGCACGCCCCCATGACCTTGTTGCGTGGGTATGCCGAGAATCTCTCGCTTCACCGCTGGCTCAACGAGCGCGTTTTGCCGTTTGAGGCTAAGATGACTGATGACGAGGCGCATCCTGCCACCGTGCTTGCCATAGCTGAGATGTTGCGTTTTGGGACGGTGAGCTTTACCGACATGTATTACTTCGACATGGCGCGCATCCGTGCGATTGAAGAAACCGGCATCAAGGCAAACCTATGCAGCGGGCTTGTCTGTTTTGACGAGAGCACGTATGACGAGTTGCCCAACAAGGCCATAAACGAAGCGCTCGTCCGTGAATGGCATGGCGCGTTTGACGGTCGGTTGCGCATCGACCTCAACATACATGCCGAGTACACCACCACGCCTCGTGTCGTCGAGGCCCTGGGGCAGGCGGCGGCGCGCATGGGCGTGCGTACTCATATCCATCTCTCTGAGACGCGCTCAGAGCATGAGGAGTGCAAGCAGCGCCACAAGGGCATGACGCCAACCGCGTACTTCGAGTCGCTCGGCTTCTTTGAAGCGCCTTGCACTGCGGCACATGGCGTGCACACCGAGCCGGGAGACTGGGAGACGCTTGCCCGGCGCGGCGTCACTGTTGCCTGTTGCCCTGCGAGCAACCTCAAGCTGGCGAGCGGTTTTGCGCCTGTGCCCTTGATGCTTGACGCAGGAGTCAACGTGGCGCTTGGCACTGACGGGGCAGCCAGCAACAACAGCCACAACCTGTTCAGGGAGCTTTACCTGCTCGCGCTTGTCAACAAGGGCGCTCAGGGAGACCCGACGCTCGTCTCGCCACGCCAGGCGCTTGCCGCCGCGACGGTCAATGGAGCGCGCTCACAAGGGAGAGGCGACTGCGGGAGCATTGAAATCGGCGCGCGCGCAGACCTGGCCGTACTAAAAAGCGACGTGCCCTGGATGTGCCCAGTGCACGACGTGCTCAACAACGTCGTCTATGCAGCACAAGGCTCGGACGTGGTGCTTACCATGGTTGACGGGAAGGTGCTGTACCAAGACGGCATATGGCCGACCATCGACGTGGAGCGCGCCCTTCGCGAGGTTCAAAGCGCGGCGACGGTGATACGAGGGCGTCTGTAAAGGGCACAGTCAGCGTCCCGTCAGCTGAGCGGCCCCAGTCCTGAGCCTTATGGTCCCTCATCGATGGATTGGACGGGGTGCTGGTATCATTGAATGTGTTGATTAGAAGGCAAGTCGAAAGTCGAATGACAAGGAGCAACGCATGAGAAGTAACAGCAAGACAAGGTCGATAGCGCTCTGTGGGCTGTCAATAGCCTTACTCACCGTGGGCGCGTTTGTGACGGTGCCCTTTGGACCCGTTCCCTTTACCTTGCAGACCATGATGCTGTTGCTGATCGTCTTGCTGCTAAGACCGAGCGAGGCTGTGGCCGCAGTTGGCGGCTACCTAGCGCTCGGTGCAATCGGGTTGCCGGTGTTTGCGGGGATGCGCGGCGGCATTGCCGTGCTGGCGGGGCCGACAGGTGGCTTTCTCGTGGGATTTCTTGTGGCGGCGGCGGTTGTCGGGTTGTTGCGCTTCCTGTTTGAGCGCCGCTCCAAGCCTTCTCGGAGCGCTGTTGTCCGGTTGGTGCAAGATATTGCCGCGTCTGCTGCGGCGTCGGCAGTGTTTTACGCTTGTGGCACTTTGTGGTTCAGTTTTGTGACAGGCAACAGCATTGCGGTAGCGCTTGCCGCCTGTGTAATCCCGTTCCTGCTTCCTGACGCGATAAAGGCCATAGCAGCGATACTGACCGCGCAGCCTGTGCGTGCTGCTTTAGGCATTCGCGTTACTGCCGAAAGCAGCAAAAACACCCAGTAGAAGACAACGAACTAATTACCATTTGGCACCATCTGAACAATAGTAGTATGAGTCCCAAAAAGAGAAATAAAATAGTTGCAGGTGTCGCTCTGGTCCTTGCGGTAGCACTGTTGGTGCTCGGCGTGGTCCAGGGTGACGTTTTTGACACCTTTCAGAAGGCATCGCGTATCTGCTTTGAGTGTATAGGCATCGGGTGATGCAGCCAAGCGCGCCCAAGCCGCAGCGCCCGTGCTCGCACCCTGGCCGGGCGGTGTTGCTGCTCACTGGCCATCGGCGTCGTGTTGTCCAGCTCTTGTCGGCACTGCTCTACAACCTCAACATGCCCGGTTTTGCCACGGGCAGCATCTATCGAGGCGTGTCAAAAAGCATCTGCGTGCCCGGGCTGAACTGCTACTCCTGCCCTGGCGCGATTGCCGCATGCCCGCTCGGATCGTTGCAGTCGGCGCTCGGGGCGGCCGATGCCAAGCTGCCACTGTACCTGGTCGGCACCATCCTGGCCTTCGGCGCCCTTTTTGCCCGCACCGTCTGCGGCTGGCTTTGCCCGTTCGGGCTGATCCAGGAGCTTCTGGACAAAGTCCCTCTCCCCAAGCTGCGCAAGGGTCGTTGGAGCCGTAGGCTCAGCTGTGGCAAGTACCTTGTGTTGATCCTGGCCGTGTTGCTACTACCGCTGTCCTTCGGGTTGTTTGGCCCTGCGCCCCTGCCGTTTTTCTGTGCATGGCTGTGTCCTGCTGGGACCTTGGAGGCCGGAATTCCGCTCGTAGCGTCCATCAGCGGCCTGCAGGCCATCATCGGCTGGCAGTTTGTCTGGAAGGCAGCCATGCTCGTAGGCCTTGTTGCCATCGCCCTGTTCGTCTACCGCCCATTTTGCCGTTTTTTGTGCCCGCTCGGTGCGCTATACTCGTTTTTTAACCGTTTTGCCCTGCTGCGCTACTATGTTGACCATTCGTGCTGCACACAATGCGGTGCCTGTGTGGGCACTTGCAAGATGGACATTAGAGAAGTCAGCGATCGTGAGTGCATCCAATGCGGGGCCTGTGCGAGACACTGTGAGCAAGGGGCCATTCGCTTTACCCTCAAAGGCCTGCTAGGCACCGCCTCGACCACTGGTCACGTTGTCCGCCTGGGAACAAAAGACGCATCAGCAGCTGACAGCCACATGACGATTGCCAACACTTCTGGCCACGTCGCAGACAAAAACAATGAGCCCTAAGGAGAGAAGGCTAATGAAATCACATTCGACCCGCAGCTTGGCCCAACGCGTCGCATTGCTTGTCTTGGCGGCGTGTGTGGCTCAAGCGGCATTTGTCCTCAGCCTGACTGGCTGTCTGCCAGCAGGCGCGACCATAGCGAGTGACACACAAACAAGCCCCCCGGCCAAGTTCGGGACGGTAAAGAAGGGGTCTCCTGCGCCGGACTTCAGATTCACTACCACCGACAATAGTACGTCGAGCCTTTCGGCCTACCAAGGCAAGGTGGTCTTGCTGAACCTGTGGGCCTCCTGGTGTGGTCCGTGCGTGCGTGAGATGCCAGACATCGAGCGCCTGAGACAAGACTTCCCCGACTTGGTGGTGCTGGCGGCGAATGTCGGCGATTCGCCCGCTGATGCCGAGAAGTTTATCCAAAACAATGATTATGGCTTCATGTGGACTATCGACAAGACAGGCGACATAGCACAGGCCTACCCGTCTGACGGCATACCCTACACAGTCATTATCGACAAACAGGGCAACGTTCACGAGATTTTCTTAGGCAGTCCGCCTGACGCGTACGGGACCTACCGAAAGTCTCTCAGCCAGCTTATGTAGTCTGTCGCCGATTGGCAAAATGGGATGGTTGAATTAGCACATTAAGAAAAGGTACACTTATGCCGCCTCATTCTTGACCGGCCTATTCGATGGACCGACATGAATGAATAGGGACCCAAGATTCTGCGGTCTACAGGTATCCTCCTTAGCTGAGGAAGCTGGAAGCCGCAGTGCGGTTACCCACCTTTTGATAGGTGGGTTCATCCTGTCGGATCAAGGATGAGGTGAGTGATATCGACGCCCCCGGCGCACACGCCGGGGGCGTTGTTGGCTCGAGGGGCGTCTTGCGCTACCATGGTCAAGTCATGGATACCATCTTTGAAGAGCTTGGCGCTGCGGCGCGCAAAGGCGTGGCCCCGCTGGCCGTCAGGATGCGCCCGCGCAGCCTCGACGAGCTTGTCGGCCAAGACGACGTAATCGGGCCAGGAACCTGGCTGCGCAGCGCCATTGAGGCTGACAGCCTCTCGTCAGTCATACTGTATGGTCCCGCAGGCAGCGGAAAGACCACACTGGCACGCGTTATTGCGCTGCAGACCCGAGCGCACTTCGCCGAAGTCTCTGCTGTCAGCGGGGGAGTGGGCGACCTTCGCCGCGTGTTTGACGAGGCCACGAGGCGCCTGACCCTCCAAGACGAACGCACCATCTTGTTCATCGACGAGATACACCGCTTCTCGCGCACGCAGCAAGACGCCTTGCTCCATGCGGTTGAGGACCGGCTCGTCGTACTTGTCGGCGCCACGACCGAAAACCCTTTCTTTGAGGTCAACAGCGCGCTCTTGTCCCGCTCGCGCATCATTGAGTTCTCTCCCTTGGCCATCGCTGACCTCGAGGCCCTCGTTTTACGGGCACTCAGCGACGAGCGCGGCCTTGCCGGGGCCTTTGTGCTGACGGGCGCCGCACGTGAGGCCGTCTGTCGCATGGCAGCAGGAGATGCCCGTAGCGCGCTCACGACGCTTGAGCTCGCGGCCGACGTCGCTCGCACGGCACATGGCCTGGGAGGCGAGGAGCTCGAGGAGCTTGCCGCCGACGGGGAGGCGCCGGTTCATGAGGACCCAGGCGCGCCGCGTTACATAACCTCAGCGGTGTTGCGCGAAGTCTCGCCGCGCAGCATGTTGCCCTACGACAAGAAGGGCGATACCCACTACGACGTCATCAGCGCCTTTATCAAGTCGATGCGGGGAAGCGACCCTGACGCCGCAGTATACTGGCTAGCGCGCATGATCGAAGGGGGAGAAGACCCAAAGTTCATCGCCCGCCGTATCCTCATATTCGCTAGCGAAGACATAGGGAACGCCGACCCTCAGGCACTGCTCGTCGCACATGCAGCGTTCAAGTCTGCCGAGTGCATAGGATATCCTGAGTGTCAGCTCAACCTCAGTCAGGCCGCCCTCTATATGGCACTTGCCCCCAAGTCCAACAGCGCTACCTCCGCCATCTTTGCGGCGCGCGCAGAGGTTCGCTCGGGCGCACTGCGCCCAGTGCCCAACCATCTGCGCGACCGTCATCGTCCGGGCGCCGAAGACTACGAGAAGTACCGCTACCCGCACACAGACCCACGCGGCTGGAACACGCAGCGCTACCTTCCAGACGGCCTCGCCCGAGGAGCCTTTTATGAGCCGGGACCGCGTGGTTGGGAGGCGTATCGCACTGAGTCAGTGGCGCGCGACCGCAACGAGGACGACAGTCCTTCTCCTCCCGGCGCACTGTAAATCGGCATTGCGCTGCTGGCAAGCCGTCTCTTTGCAGGAGATTTCTGCTATTATGTGAACAACGAGCGGACCGAGAGAAAGGGGGCTGTATGACCACAGAGCTGATACTTCAGATACTCTTTTTGGTCATTGCCCTGTTTGTGATTGTACTAATTGTCTTGGTTGTGAACCTGATCGCCACAGTGCGCAAGGTCAACAAAACCATAGACGAGCTGCGGCCTACCATCGAGAAGGTCAACGCAACCATACAAGAGCTCCAGCCGGCGATCCAAAAGGTCGACCCGCTGCTTGAGCGCGTGTCGTTGATGGTCGATGCGGCGAGCTTAGAGATAATGCGCGCCGACCAGATTCTCGCTAATATCAGCGACATCACCGACGTGGCCTCTGAGGCTGTGGGCAAGGTAGCCGAGATCACTGACGCGCCTTTGAACCTGCTCAACTCGGCGAGTGACAAGATTCGCAGCGTCTTTGGCAAGCGACGTGCTGGTCGTCGCGCAGACGAGGCCGAAGAGGTGCTGAGGGCTGCAGCTGCTGCCGAGGCAGAAGCAGGCTATGGCACCCATGCGCCTGTGGAAGAGCAGGCGGGTGTTCCGTCCTCGTATCCTGAGTATGCACCCGGGGGGGGAGAGCAGCCAGTTGGGGAACCCCCCACTGAGTTCTTTGCGTCGTATGCCGGTCCTACGCAGGACGACAGCTTTATTGCCTCAGAACAGACGGTGGCGGGCGACGACTCGTTCTTTGAGTCGTTCCCTGACCTGTTCTCGGGACTTGAGCCTGCGCCAATGCTCGAGCCCGAGCCTGAGCAGGTGCAGCAACCGGAGCCAGCGCCCGAGCCCGTGCACGAGCCAGCGCCCGTGCGCGAGCCGGAGCCCGTGCCGGAACCGGAGCCTGAGCAAGTGCAGCAACCGGAGCCAACGCCTGATCCCGAGCCGGAGCCCGTGCCGGAACCAGAGCCTGAGCAGGTGCAGCAACCGGAGCCAGCGCCCGAGCCCGAGCCGGAGCCAGCGCCCGAGCCCGAGCCAGCGCCCGAGCCCGTGCACGAGCCAACGCCCGAGCCGGAACCCGAGCCCGAGCCGCAATCAATGCCCGATCCGCAACCAGAGCCAGCGCCTGCGCCAGCGCCCGAAGTCGCTTTTTATCGCCCGGCGTACACCTCTGCGAAGCAAGTCGACGCAAGCATGCCGCCTCAAGAGCCCGATCCTGACCAGGCGTTCTTCGACAGCCATATCGCCTATGAGCCATTTGACACGCCGGTTGCCGAAAAGCCGCTCGACGAGCAAGAGACGATGCTGGAGGCAACCTCGGACACTCTGCAGCAGGATGAAGTGCCTGAGGCGCATCCCCACGTGCCGCAGCTGTCGGTCTCCTCAGCGCCTGAAGATCTCGGGTCAACTGTGTCCTTCACTCCGGTCAACGCCGGGATGAGTTTCGACCCTGACTTCGAGCCAGACGAAGGAAGCTACGAGCAAAAAACAGAAGCGCAGACTAGGACTGTAGCGGTCAATATGGGCGAGTCATCCTACTTCAAGGCAGCCCCCTATGTGGACGACCGCCGAAACTTTGGGATTCCCGGCACTGGTTATTTTGATTTCGCCTCGTCAAGCAGCGAGGTCGTTGAAGGCACGGAGGACGACCTTCTCGACGAGTACTTCACTCAGCAATCGGCAGTAGTCGTCCCGGCTCCTCTTGTCACGTCCCCCACAGAGCCAGAGCCAGCCCCTCAACCGGCTGCTCCCTCAACTGCACCAGAAGGCGTCCCTGCAGACGCGCTCAGCTCGTCGCAGCCCTCAGCGCTGCCTGATGCCGTTGACGCGGACGCGCAAGACGACTTCTTCCTTTACTACACGTCCGGTTCTGACGACGATGACTAGCGACTTTCCTGCCGCCCTCAACCGAGCGGTCGGTCAGACTGGGTCTCCCTGCCCCACCCAAGCATCTCCCCGCGCTGCGTCGAGCAGCATGGGGAGATAAGCGAAGCGGGCATGGAAACGCGACAAGAAAAAGCACGTCGGACCTTCCATCTGGTATGGACCGCCATCGGCATTGTCCTCATTGTCGCTGCCTGCGGGTATGTGCTTGGCCAGGTATGGACCTCGATTTCTGTCATCCTGTTCTCTGCGTTTCTCGTTTTCGTGCTCAGGGTGCCGGTCAAATGGCTTGAGCAGAGAAAAGTGCCCCGTGCGCTCGGGGCCGCGCTGCTGTACCTGTGCGCCCTTCTTGTCATCGCCCTTGTCCTCCTCATTATCCTGCCAATATTAATAGAGCAGCTTGTGGGAATACTATCATTGGTTCCCGGCTATGTGAACGACGCCCAAGAGGCGATGACCGCCTTTTATGTGCAGTACCAAGACCTGCTCGAAGACAGCAACATCCAGCAGTTGTTTCTCGGTTTTAGCAGCGACCTCTCGCGATGGGCCACATCGCTCGCGGGAGAGTCGGCTAACTGGCTCGTTCGGGCGAGCTCAGGGATCGCGAACGGCTTTTTGGTCGTCGGCGTCTCGCTCATCGTCGGCTTTTGGGTGCTCAAGGACCTGCCGCGCATCAGCGAGGAGATACTGCTTGTCGTCGGTCCGCGCTATAAAAACGACTTCCAGTTTGTCGCACACTCGTTTTCTTCCGCGATCGGCGGTTATCTTAAAGGCATGGTGGTCGCGAGCTTTTGCACAGGGACAATGGCGGGCATCGCCTACTACTTCATTGGGCTTCCGTATCCGGTGGTGCTCGGGATGTTCACCGGGCTGATGAACTTCATTCCGTTTCTTGGCGTATGGATAGCGGGCGCGACCGTCGCGGTGCTGGGGCTGTTCGTCTCGCCGCTCACCGCGCTGCTTGCCCTCGTTTTCACCATCGTGCCCCAGCAGATCACCGATAACTTAATATCGCCGCGCGTCATGTCAGGGGCTGTAGAGCTGCATCCCAGCATGATACTCGTCGTTCTTATCGCGGGCGGTGCCATCGGCGGCATTTTTGGGATGATCTGCGCCATACCGCTCACAGCTGCCTTGAAGTCAATCTTCGTTTTTTACTTTGAAAAGCGCACAGGAAGACATCTCGTGTCAGTCAATGGCGCGTTTTTCAAGAGCAGGGCGCCTGACGACGAGGCGGACGATGCAAGCGACGCTGACGACGCGTCGGCTGAGAAAGGCGACGCAACGCCCGGCGAAGACGAGAGCGCTGTCGAGACGGACGACACGCAGTAAATCGCTATAATAATGCGACTGTCTTTATTCCGCCCATCAAGGAGACGCGCATGAAAAGCTCAGAGCTGAGGGAGAAATACCTCGCCTTCTTCGAGTCGAAAGGCTGCAAGCGCTGGCCATCTTCTTCTCTTGTGCCCGATGACCCGTCGCTGCTGCTCACCAGTGCGGGCATGGTCCAGTTCAAACCGTACTTCCTGCAACAAAAGCAGCTCGAAGACCCTTACGTTGGCACAGCTACCGTGCAAAAGTGCGTTCGCACAACTGACATCGACATAATCGGGACGACGGGGCGCCACTTGAGCTTTTTTGAGATGCTCGGCAACTTCTCGTTCGGGGCCTACTTCAAAAAGGAGATGTGCGCCTGGGCTTACGAGTTCTCAACAGAGGTGCTTGGATTCGACCCCGACCGTCTCTACTATACCGTCTACCTCGACGACGACGAGACTATCGAGATCTGGAAGTCCATCGGCGTGCCTGAAGACCGCATACGAAGACTTGGGGAGAAGGACAACTTCTGGACCGCCGGCCCCACAGGACCGTGCGGCCCCTGCAGCGAACTGTACTACGACCAGGGCGCTGAGTTCGGGTGCGGGAGCCCAGACTGTGGTCCAGGCTGTGACTGCGACAGGTACCTCGAGTACTGGAACTGCGTCTTTACACAATTCGACCGTCAGGAGGACGGCACGCTCGTGCCGCTGCCCAAGAAGAACATCGACACCGGAATGGGCTTGGAGCGCACTGCGGCCATACTCCAGGGAGTCAAGTCGAACTATGACGCGGACATACTGCGTGGCCTCATAGTGGTGGGGGAGCGCTTGAGCGGCCTTGCCTACACCGGGAGCTTTGACGCTGTGGACGGTGCCGACCCTGTCTTGGCCCGCACGGCGCGCGACGACCTCTCGCTGCGCATACTCGCAGACCACGCACGCGCGGTCACCTTCATGATCGCCGACGGCATACTGCCTGCGAACGAGGGACGCGGCTACGTGCTGCGCCGCCTTCTGCGCCGTGCGATGCGCCATGGCCAGCTGCTCGGCATCGAGCCGCCGTTTCTTGAGGCCTTCGTCGAGGCTGTCATTGACGAGATGGGCGACGTGTATCCCGAGCTTGCCGAGAACCGACGGCTCATCGAGCGCATCGTTCGCAATGAGGAGGACCGCTTCGCCCAGACGCTGCGCCAAGGCCAAGGCTACCTCGAACAGCATCTCGCACAACTGCCTGACGGGCATCTCGACCGTTGCGGCTCGTCTCGTCGTCTTGATGGCGCCGTGGCCTTCGAGCTGCACGACCGCTTTGGCTTTCCCATCGACCTAACGGTCGAGATTGCCGCCGAGCAGGGGGTCTCCGTAGACCGCGAAGGCTTCGAGGCGCATATGGAGCAGCAGCGCGAGCGGGCGCGCACCCACGCCAAAGACGATGCCTGGGGCACTTACCTTGGTGTCTACAGCGACCTGCTCAACGAGCACGGCGCGACCAGCTTTGAAGGCTACGACCACCATGAGCTGGACGCACAAGTGTTGGCGCTCATAGTGAACGGCGAGAAGGCCGTTGAGGTCTGCGACGGGCAGCAGGCTACGGTAGTGTTGGACCGCACGCCCTTTTATGGCGAGATGGGAGGACAAGTGGGCGACACCGGCACGCTGGTCGTGCTCGGTGCCCCTGGCGCTGCTCCTGAGCCAGTCGCGAGTGTCAGTGTCGGCGTCTTCACGGTCGAGGACACCCAAGTCTTTGAGAAGTCCGTCTATGCGCACATCGGCCGCGTCGACGGGACCTTGCGCGTAGGCGACGCGGTGAGCGCGCGAATCGACATCGTGCGCCGCGAGCGCATCCAGCGCAACCATACCGCGACGCACCTTCTCCACCATGCGCTTCAGGAGGTCCTCGGCGCCCATGTCAAGCAGGCGGGCTCGCTGGTGAGCTTCGACCACCTTCGCTTCGACTTCACGCACTTCGAGCACATTGCCCCTGAGCAGATCGTTGAGATCGAGCAGCTCGTCAACACCCTCATCATGGAAGACGGCACGGTGACCTCCTATGAGGCCTCGCTCTCTGAGGCGCGCGAGCAAGGCGTGACGGCACTGTTTGGCGAAAAGTACGGCGAACGGGTCCGTGTTCTCGAGGCTGGGCCGCGCTCACGTGAACTGTGCGGGGGGACCCATGTGCAGCACACCGCGCAGATCGGGTTTTGCAAGATCCTCGGCGAGTCGAGCATTGGTGCCAATCTTCGGCGCATCGAGGCAGTCACGAGCTTTGACGCGCTTGCGCACGTCAACAGACAGGAGGCACAGCTGCACGCGTCGGCGGCCTTGCTCAAGTCGTCGCCGGGAGAAGTGCCCGACAAAGTGGCTGCCCTGGTCGCCAAGGTCCGCGAGCTGGAGGCTGACGCAGCAGCGAGCAGGAAGGCGTCTGCGGCGCTCGACGTGCAGCGGCTTGCGTCGGCAGCGCACGATGTCGGATATGCGCTCGTGGTGGCGCGCGTGGACGGCCTTGAGGCCGAAGGCCTGCGCTCTTTGTGGGACGGGCTGCGAACGACGCTGGGCGCGAGCTCGGCCGTGGTGCTCGGCACGTTGCGCCCCACCGGATCCCCGCTTGTTTTGGCAGCGGCGACGCCAGCCGCTGTCGAGGCAGGGTTTGACGCAGGCGCGGTGATTCGGCACGTCTCTTCCTGCATGGGCGGAAGCGGCGGGGGCAAGCCCTCGATGGCACAGGCAGGCGGGAAGGACCCTGCCGGCCTTGACGGCGCGCTCACAGCCGCGCGCGCGCTGCTCGAAGCCCCCGATGAGCCCTCGTAGGCGGTCACTGGCCATGGGCTTGCGCCAAATTCTTGAGCTGCAGGCACAGTCGCAGTCATGCCGGGCAATGGCATGAGAGTCATGTGCCTCGACATAGGAGAAAAACGCTGCGGCGTGGCCGTCTCAGACGCGACCGGTACGGTGGCAAGCCCGCTCGGCGTGGTGGCAACGTGCGACGTGCTCAAAAGCGCCCCTCCGTTTCGTCGCATGCTAGAAGACTATGAGCCAGCCTTGCTGCTGTGCGGTCTTCCTTTGACGCTTGCGGGCGAGGAGGGCCCACAGGCTGCCCGCGTGCGCGCTTGCGCCGAGCAAGTCAGCGCGGCCTCTGGCATAGACGTGGCGTTCGCCGACGAGCGCCTGAGCACCCATGAGGCGCGGCGAGTCGCCCGTGAGGCGGGCGCCAACGGGCGCGCGCAGCGCGGAAAACTCGACGCGCTGGCGGCGACCGTTGTGCTCCAAACCTATCTAGACACAAGCAAAGCGTGACCTGACCGCGTCGCGCAGTCAGGTCACGTTGACAACGACAGGCAGGCTATGCCACGCGCGCGCGCTCCAGGGGCGTGTGCGGCGTCTCGCCTTCTGGGGAGCTGTCGCGGTAGTTTTGGGCAATGTGCGCAAAACGACTCGCAACCGTCTGGAACACGCCGACGAGAACCGGGTCAAAGTGGGAGCCGGCGCCCTCGACTATGATGCGCTCGGCCTCGGGGATGGGCAGGGCCTCTTTGTAGGGGCGCACCGAGATGAGCGCGTCGTAGACGTCGGCGATTGCCATGAGACGCCCCTCGAGCGGTATCTCCCTGCCCTTGAGGCCGTACGGGTAGCCTGTGCCGTCCCACTTCTCATGATGGGTGCCTGCAATAGTCTTCGCATGGCGCAGGAACTCGTGCTCGCGCGTGTTGCCCTCAATGGAGTTGATTATCTTGACGCCGAGCAACGCGTGCGTCTTCATTATCTCGAACTCCTCAGCCGTGAGGCGATCCGGCTTGTTGAGGATGGTGTCGCTTATCGATATCTTTCCCACGTCGTGCAGCTGGGCCGCTGTGAACAGGAAGTCGAAGTTCCAGCCTCTCGTCACGTCGGAGTAAATGCCCTGTTCAACGAGCTCGTCGAGCAATAGCTTCAGGTAGGCCTGGGTGCGCATGATGTGGTTTCCCGTCACGTTGTCGCGGCTCTCGACCATCTCTGCGATGGAGGTGATGACGGTGTTCTTGAGCTCGTGGACCTGTTCGCTCTTCTCCCGCACCGCGCTCTCGAGGTTGTGGTTGTAGCGCTCGAGCGTCTTTCGCTGCTCGACGGTGATGAGGTGGTTCTTGATGCGCTGTATGATCAGTGCGCCCGAAAACGGCTTGTAAATGTAGTCGATGGCGCCGAGGCTCAGCCCCTCCATCTCCGAGCCTTCGTCTGAGCGCGCCGTCACAAAAATGACGGGAATGTCGGCGAAGTGCGAGTCGGACTTGAGCTTCTTTATGGCCTCGTACCCGTTCATCTCGGGCATCTCGATGTCGAGGAGGATAAGGTCCGGCTGTATCTTCTCGAGGAGCGAGAACATGCGCTGCGCAGACGACACCGTGTAGACTTCGTAGATGTTTTTGAGTATGTTCTTTCCCATGGAGAGGTTGGTCAAATTGTCGTCTACCAACAAGACCTTGTTGCGGATGTCACTCATGGTTAACAACCCCTTTCGACCCTGAGACGAGAAGCTGGCCCCCGGGCGCTGAAGCACTGATAGCTGCGGAACAGGTCGCACATCCTAGCAGACGCAGTCCCCAAACTGCCCCCTCTGCCGCACGATTAACGACCACATACAGTGTAGCATAGCGTGGTGGCGAAGGCCGGTATGAAGCCTCCGCAGGCGTCCTAGAGCAAAGGCCTTCTGTCGCGCTAAAAGGCTGGCGAAGCACACGTGCGCCAGATCGGGCAGCGCGTGTCGCTCAGCTGCAGGCCGGGCTGTCTCGATGCGCTTGGGCGATGTTCGCAAAGCGGTCGGCGATGGTCTGGAACACGCCAACGAGCACCGGGTCAAAGTGGGTGCCGGCGCCTTCCACGATGATGTGCTCTGCCTCGGGGATGGGAAGCGCCTTCTTGTAGGGGCGCACCGAGATGAGCGCGTCGTAGACGTCGGCGATGGCCATGAGCCGCCCTTCGAGCGGTATGTTCTTGCCTTTCAGGCCGCTCGGATAGCCCGTGCCGTCCCACTTCTCATGATGGGTGCCTGCAATGGTCTTGGCATGGTGGAGAAAGGCATGCTCCTTGGTCTTGCCCTCAATGGTGTTGATTATCTTGACACCGAGCGGCGCATGCGTCTTCATTATCTCGAACTCCTCAGCCGTGAGTCGGTCCGGCTTGTTGAGGATGGTGTCGCTTATCGCTATTTTTCCTACGTCATGCAGCTGGGCCGCCGTGAACAGGAAGTCAAAGTTCCACTCGCGTGTCAGGTCTGTGTAGATTCCTTGCCCGGTGAGCTCGTCGAGCAATAGCTTCAGGTAGGCCTGGGTGCGCATGATGTGGTTTCCCGTCACGTTGTCGCGGCTTTCGACCAGCTCCGCGATGGAGGCGATCACGGTGTTCTTGAGCTCGTTGACCTGCGCTGCCTTCTGCTCGACCAGGCTCTCGAGGTCGTGGTTGTAGCGCTCGAGGTCCCTGCGCTGCTCGACGGTGATCAGATGGTTTCTGATGCGCTGAATCAGCAGGGGCCCTGAGAACGGCTTGTAGATGTAGTCGACGGCGCCAAGGCTCAGGCCCTCCATCTCGGAGCCCTCGTCTGCGCGCGCGGTCAAAAAGACGACCGGGATGTCTGCGAAGCGCGGGTCTGACTTGAGCTTTTTGATGGCCTCGTACCCGTTCATCTCGGGCATCTCGATGTCGAGCAAAATGAGGTCAGGCTGAAGCTTGTCGAGAAGGTCGAGCATTTTTTTTGCCGAGGGGACCGTGTACACGTCGTAGACTTCCTTGAGCAGGTTTTTGCCAAGCGTCAGGTTGGTCACATTGTCGTCCACCATCATCACGGTGTGTCGCAAGCTGTCCATAGGCAGTGTGCCCCTTTCGTGTGTGAGCCGCCGCGTCATGCGGGGCTGCCCCCAGGCCGTGCTTTTTTCACTATAGCATAGATCCGCTTAATGATGGTTCGTTCATTCTGACGTTGGCCACCTGTCAACCCTGTCAGTGCCGCGCCCGCCCGCGACCTTTTCATGCGCTATTATGTTGCATCATGCCCAGGGTGCCTGAGACAGTCGCATCAGCTTTTGCGGACAACCGCTACGTCCGCTCGATCAGCAACGGGCTTGTCAACATCATACCCGTGGTCCTTATCGGTGCCTTCGCGACCGCGCTCGCCGGCCTGCCGGTGCCGCCGTTCCATGACTTCCTCAACGCCATGACCAACGGCTACTGGATGTCGGCTACTGCTGCCGTCAAGTTCGCTACGCTTGAGGTCGTGGGGCTTGCCGCGCTGCTTTCGGTCAGCCTTGAGCTCGCTGGTGAGGACCAGCTTGTCAAGAAGGGGGAGACAAACCGCTTCGTCGTGATGTTCACGGCATTTGCCTGCTATGTCGCGGCCTTCGTGTGGGACGCTCCCGGCGACACCGTCCTTGACTTTCCGCATCCCGGCAGGACGGGCGTCTTCTATGCGCTGGCTACCGCGTTGGCCGCAACCTCCCTGTTTTTTGCGAGCGCTCGCCTGTGGCGGCGCCTGGTGACCAATCGCATGGCATGGCGCTTCGCCAACCTTCAGGTGCGCTCGGCTTTCGCTTCCATATTTCCCCTCGCGGCGACCCTCGCTGCCTTTGCCGTCGCGCGGGTGCTGTACGTCGAGGTCTTTGAGATCGACGCGGCGAGCAAGGCGTTCGGGGCATTTGCCCAAGAGTTTCTCATCTCAGACAACCCGCTCTCGGTGCTTGGCACCGTGTTCTTGTCGCAGCTTTTGTGGTTCTTTGGCGTGCACGGCACCGACACGGTGATATCGACCTTCCCGTCGCTTGCGGCCGGCGCGGGGGCGCTGCCGGGCGAGACGCTGTTCGCCAGCAAGGAGTTCTACCTCAGCTTCATCAACCTGGGCGGTTGTGGCGCCACGCTCGGGCTGTTGGCCGCGCTGCTCATCGTCGGCTCGCGCCAGCATGGGCGGCGCATTGCCAAGGCCTCGGTGTTCCCCTCGCTGCTCAACGTCAACGAGACCTTGCTTTACGGGCTGCCACTCGTCTTCAACCCGTTTGTTCTCGTGCCCTTCGTCGGCGTGCCGCTCCTCAACGCCGCGCTGTGCCTTGTTGCCTTCGGCTCAGGGATCGTGCCGCCGATAACGGCAAGCCCAGGCTGGACGACACCGGTTGTCGCATCCGGCTACCTGGCAACCGGCTCAGTGGCGGGCGCGCTGCTGCAAGGCGTGTGTCTCGCGGTGTCGGTGCTTGTCTACCTGCCCTTCGTGCGCTGGGTCAAGCGTCGCAACCAGGCGATCGACCGCGCGCGCTTCGACCGGTTCAAGGCTGTAGCGCTCGACGCGGCAGAAAACGAGCAGTCCTCGCTGCTCATGCGGCGCGACGCGCTGGGCGACACCGCCCGCGAGTTTGCCGTCGAGCTCCATGAGTACTTCGACTCGGGACAACTGCCCTTCCGCCTCGTCTATCAGCCAAAGACCGACGCGGCGGGGCGCGTCGTCGGCGCCGAGGCCCTTTTGCGTTGGACGCACCCTGAGCACGGCGCCGTGTCGCCCGTCGTGCTTGTCGAAATGACCGATGAGGCAGGCCTCTCGGTCGAGCTCGGGCGTTGGGTGGCAGGCGTCGGCATCGCCGAGCTTGCGCGCTGGAAGGCGCTCGGCATTGCGCCGCCGGTGTTGTCGGTGAACCTCAACCCGCGCCACCTGGCTCAAGACCCTGAGTTCCCGGCCTTCATCGGCAGCCTGCTTAACAAGCACGGGATCGCCGAGGGCGAGCTCGAGCTCGAGATAACCGAGCACGTGGCGGTGCGGTCGGGCACTACGATGCAGCACCTGTTCAAAGACCTGCGCGCACAGGGCGTGAGCCTGTCCATTGACGACATGGGCATGGGCTATTCGTCGCTGACCTATATCACGGATTACGGCGTGTCCTCGGTGAAGATAGACACTTCGCTCGTGAGTGACATCGCAGACGACGTACGCCAGCAGGAGATCGTGCGATCCATCGTCCAGCTTGCCGGCCAGCTCGACCTCAAGATCATTGTAGAAGGCGTTGAGACGGCCGCGCAGGTCGAGGCGCTCACGGCAATCGGGTGCCGGTACTTCCAGGGATACTACTTCAGCAGGCCGTTGGAGCCAGACGCTTTTGTCGCCTATGTTCTCGAGCACTGACCTGCTGCCGTTTGTCAGGGCGCGCCAGGAGCAGCACCGCAACGGATGCGTTACGATGTAAGCGGGCACTGAGAAGCGCCTCTCGGGCGCTGCATTTGGCACCACAGGGCTTTACACACCAACGCGCGTGTTTTGTCACAAGGGCATCTTCCTTTGTTTTATGCTGCCGTATTGACGAATTTAAGGAGACACATGTCACAAATTGCGCTCTATGGTAAGGGTGGGATAGGGAAGTCCACTATTGCGGCCAATGTGGCTGCGGCGATGGGCGCGCTCGGCAAGCGCGTGCTGCAAGTCGGCTGCGACCCCAAGCACGACTCGACGCGCCTGCTGCTCCACGGCGCCTCTCCTCCGACGGTGCTCGACTATATACGCGACGCGCCGCCGGGAGAGCACGCGGCCGACGACATCGTGCGCGTGGGCGCCTTCGGCGTGCATTGCGTTGAGGCGGGCGGCCCAGAGCCCGGCGTCGGCTGTGCAGGGCGCGGCATTCTCACCACCTTCGAGCTCTTGGAGCGCCTAGGGGTGTTCGGGCGCGACTGGGACGTCATTCTCTACGACGTGCTCGGCGACGTGGTCTGTGGCGGCTTCGCAGTCCCCATACGCAACGAGTACGCCGACCGCGTCTACATCGTCACCTCCGGCGAGTTTATGAGCATATACGCGGCAAACAACATCCTGCGCGGCATGCAGAACTACGAGGCAGAGGCCGGCCGCGTCGGCGGCCTGGTCTTCAACGCGCGAGGAGGATCCGGCGAGCTTGAGCGGGTTGAGCGATTCGCCGAAGCGGCAGGCCTGCCGATCGTCGCCGCACTGCCGCGAGACGAGACCTTCGCAGCCAGCGAGCGCGCCATGCGCTGCATTGTTGAGCACACGCCAGGCTCTGCGCTGGCCGAGACGCTGCGCGCGCTCGCCGAGAGGATGTGCGACGACTCGGCCATGTGCCATGCGCGCCCGCTTGGCGACCGGGCGCTGGAAGAGTGCGTTTTGGAGGGGAGAAGGCCGCCGACGTCCTTCACGCCCGCACCAAAGAGAGCCGCGCCTGCGCCAACCTGCGAAGTGCCTGCGCCAACCTGCGAAGTGCCTGCCCACACCGACAGCAGCGATGCCTACGCTGACAACAGCAACGGCGCCTCCGGAGGCGACGTGTTCCGCGCCGCGCCCGCGCCGCCTGCTTCCAGCCCGCTCGTCTCTAAGAGCGTCGCAGCCAAGGAGCCGCTGCACGGCTGTGCCTTCAACGGGGTTCTCTCCATCACCACACAGCTCGCCGACTGCCTGAGCGTCGCGCACGGGCCACAGAGCTGCGCGCATATCGCCTTTCAGACGATCACGTCGCTCTCGCGCCGCCACCTCCTTGAGCGCGGCACGGTCTTGCCGATGCTGACGGCGCCTCCCATCTTCAGTACCGATATGAGCGAGGCCGTCATGGTGTTTGGAGGCAGCGACAAGCTGCGCGCGCGCGTGGAGCAGGCTGTGGCGTGTCGTCCGCCCGCCGTTTTTGTGGTCTCCACCTGCCCGAGTGGCATCATCGGCGAAGACATTGAGGCAACGCGCGCCCTCGGCAACGACCAGACGCGCGTCATACCCCTTGCTGCCGACGGAAACCTGACGGGCGATCATCTCCAAGGCATCTTTCTCGCCTACCAGCACATCGCCGAGGAACTGATCGAGCGCGGCGTCAGCACCGAGCCCGACCTCGTGAACATCGTTGCCGAGAAGACCATCGCGAACGCGACCGAAGGCAATCTCGACTTCGTGACCGAGGTGCTTGTCCAGCTCGGCCTTCGGGTCAACTGCCGCTTTATCTGTGAGACCAGCTACGAGCAGCTGCGCGGCTTCATGAAGGCGCCGCTCAACCTCCTTGCGAACGAGGACTACATGGGGCGCGGCCTGCGAGACTACTTGCAAGAGGAGTTCGGCGCGGTCTTCTTCGACAAGGCCATGCCGATCGGCTTTGCCGAGAGCCAGGCCTGGGTTGCCGAGCTTGCCGCGCGCTATGGCCGCGAGGACGCCGTGTCGGGCATCGTGGAGACGTTTCAAAGGCGCTATGACGCGCTGGTCGAGCAGCTGCGGCCCATCCTCGAAGGCCGCAGGCTCATGATAGTGACCTTCAACCACAACATCGACTGGATCTTGTCCACCGCCTTGGACCTCGGCATGCAAATTGCCTATGTGGGCATACTCGCATATTCACAAGAAAACCGCTTTGTGAGCCGCTTCATCGATCAGATCCAAGTGCTGCAGACTGAACTGGAGTTCGACGCCCTGGAGCGCACCGCAGAGGTGCGCGACATCGACCCCGACGTCCTTATCAGCAACTACCTGTTCTCTGACGACTTGACCGGGGTGGTTATGGACACGATACCGCTGTGCCCCGACGCGGGCTTTCTCTCAGGGATTTACCGGGCGTCTCGTTGGGCAGACATGATGCGCATAGACATCGAGGAAGGATGGAGGCGTGATGGCGACCTATATCGCAAGCACCTTTCCTGACAGCCTGACGGGCGCGATCTTCGCCTTCGAGGGCGTGGCCGACGCAGCCGTGGTGCTCAACGGGCCGACTGGCTGCAAGTTTTTTCACAGCGCCGTGTCTGACGCGCAGTTCCCGCGCTCGGCAGACTACGACCCACTCTCGTACGCCGACCGCTGTTACTTCGGACAGCCACGCGTGCCGTCAACGTACCTAGACGGCGACGACTACGTCTTCGGCAGCGCACAGAAGCTCGACGAGACGCTGCGCGTGGTGGCCTCAAAGGGCTTCTCGCTCATCGCAGTGGTCAACTCGCCAGGCGCCGCCCTGATCGGCGACGACCTTGAACGACTGCTCGCCGGCGCCTTGGACGACGTCTTGCACCTCGCGATCGAGAACACCGGCTCGTCAGGCGCCTATGGCGACGGGTTCCAGCTGGCGGTCAACAGCATGCTCGACACGCTTGCCCTGCCCGAGGTCCCCAAGACTCCTTGCTCGGTCAACCTTCTCGGCCTGAACCTGAGCCAGAAGCATTACGAGCACAACTACGCGACGCTGCGCGAGCTGCTCATGCTCTGCGGCATCGAAGTGATCAGCGCACTGGGGGCTGGGGACGGCCTCAAGACGGTCTGTCGCGCTCGCGAGGCAGAGCTCAATGTCGTGGTGTGCCCCGAGACCGGCCTGCTGACGGCACGCAAGCTTGCAGTCGAGTGGGGGACGCCGTGGCTGTGCGTAGAGGAGGGGCAGCCCATCGGCTTTGAGGCGACCGAGTCGTTTGTCCAGCACGTCTGCGCTGCCCTGGGCGCAGACCCGTCTGCGGCAGCCCTGCAGATGGAGAAGGCCCGTGCCTGCGCCTATCTGCACCTGGCGCGCTTTTCCTCACGCCTTGGCCTGCCCAAAGGCGCCTACTACTCGCTGCGCGCGACACCTTCGATGGCTTACCCGTTCGTGCGATGGCTGAGCGGGTACCTCGGCATGGTGCCGCAGGCGATAGAGCTCTTGCCGGGCGAGGATTCTGGTCATGGTGACGCGTTGCGACGTTATCTTGAGGCTATATGCAGCGAAGGAGCGCTGGGGCGCCGTATCGTGAGCACGCCCTCTCAGCTCGTCTTGGCAGACGGCGACACCATCGCTGCCTGCCGCATGGAAGGCCATGCGACCTGCGGGATCGAGATCGGGTTTCCGTCTCTCAGCTACCTTGACATCACGCGCAAGCAGCTGTATGGGCCGGAAGGCGCACTGTGGCTCCTCGAGCAGATCGTCAACGGCCTGCGCTACGTCTGAGGCGCCTGAAAAGCACACAAGAGGGGCCCGCCGTTGCCGACGGGCCCCTCCGGAGAAAAAAACACGCGCTTGGTCTTAGCCTTGCGAGGCAGGCTCGAGTCCAGCAGCGAGGCGCTGGTAGCTTGCCAGTCGTTCACGTGAGTTGGTCTCGGTAACCTCGTACAGCTGTTCTGCGACATCAGGAAACTCGTTGGCCAGGGCAGCATACCGGGTCTGGCCCATGATGAAGTCGCGGAAGCTTTCTGTAGGCTCCTTCTGGTCCAGGCTGAACGGGTTCTTCCCTTCGCCTGCCAGTGCAGGGTTGTAGCGGAACAGGTGCCAGTAGCCGCACTGCACGGCGTCCTTGGTGTTCTCCTGGGTCTTGCCCATGCCTTTGCGCAGGCCGTGGTTGATGCACGGCGAGTAGGCGATGATGAGCGACGGGCCGTCATAGGCCTCGGCTTCCAGGACGGCCTTCAAGAACTGGTTCTTGTCGGCGCCCATGCCCACTTGGGCGACGTAAACGTAGCCGTAGGAGATCGCCATCATGCCGAGGTCCTTCTTCTTGATGCGCTTGCCCGACGCGGCAAACTTGGCAATGGCCGCCTCGGGGGTTGCCTTCGACGCCTGGCCGCCCGTGTTGGAATAGACCTCGGTGTCAAACACGAGCACATTGATGTTCTCGCCGGATGCGAGCACATGGTCCAGGCCGCCGTAGCCGATGTCGTAGGCCCAGCCGTCGCCGCCCAGGGCCCAGATGCTCTTCTTCACCAGATAGTCGCGGCACTCGATGACCGTTGCGCAGGCGTCGAGCAGCTCCTTGCCCGTCGTGGAGGAGTCGGCCACGGCAGCCTCGGCTGCAGCCACGAAGGCCTCTGAAGCCGGACGGGTGGCGTCGTTGTCGTCTTTTTGCTCAAGCCACTGTTGCGCGGCCGATGCGACTTCGCCAGAGCCGAGGCCCGCTATCGTTTGGGCAGCGTCCGTCAAGCGCGCCCGGTACTGGCGGTTGGCCGTGGCCATGCCCAACGCGTACTCGGCGTTGTCTTCAAACAGTGAGTTTGCCCAGGCCGGTCCACGCCCTTTGTCGTCCGTGCAATAGGGCATAGACGGTGCCGAGGCGCCCCAGATGGACGAGCAGCCTGTCGCATTGGCAATGAGCATCCTGTCGCCATACAGCTGCGTGATGACCTTGATGTACGGGGTCTCGCCGCAACCGGTGCAGGCGCCCGAGAACTCAAAGTACGGCTTGGCAAACTGGCTGCCCTTTATCGTGGTCTTCGACACCAGGCTGTCGCGCGTCGGCAGGGTGACTGCGTAGTCCCAGCAGGCCTCATCGGCCTTGTCCCAACCGTCCTTGGTCATCGTCAGTGCCTTGGTCTTTGAGGGGCAGATATCGACGCAGTTGCCGCAGCCCATGCAGTCAAGCGGGCTGACCTGCATGCGGTAGTGGTAGCCGTCAAGCCCTTTGCCGCTGGCCTTGACGGTGACAAACCCGGCAGGAGCTGCTTTTGCCTCCTCGTCGCTTGCGAGCACGGGGCGGATGGCGGAGTGCGGGCAGACGAACGAGCACTGGTTACACTGGATGCAGTTCTCGCTGTCCCATACGGGCACCGAGATGGCGACGCCGCGCTTCTCGAACGCCGACGTCCCAGAA
Source organism: Coriobacteriales bacterium (assembly GCA_031279835.1). Taxonomy (GTDB): domain Bacteria; phylum Actinomycetota; class Coriobacteriia; order Coriobacteriales; family UBA8131; genus JAITHV01. The sequence continues at coordinate 13,725 of JAITHV010000011.1, read as the reverse complement.
GGGAACTCTCCGTTCTCGCGACCGCTAAAGGCAGAGACCGGAAGCAAGTCGCCTTCTTGGCGGCTCATCGGCATGAGCACGTTGTCGATGAATGCCGGGCGTGCGACGCCTGGCCCCGCGCCTGCAGCGGCGCCATCGTCCGACGCGTCAGCCCACGCGGCGGGGATCTCGACGCGCCTGAAGGCCGTTGTTCCGGCATCCACCGCAGCATAGTTCATGTCCAAGACCTTTTGGCCTTTCTTGCCATAGGCCTTGTCGATGCCGTCCTTCAAGTGCTTGACCGCCTCTTCAAGCGGGATGACGTTGGTCAGAGCGAAAAACGCAGACTGCATCACCATGTTGATGCGGTTGCCCAGCCCGATGCCCCGGGCAATCTTGTAGGCGTCCATGATGTAGAAGCGAGCCTCTTTTGCGGCGAGTTCGCGCTTGAGCGCCGCTGGAAGCCTTGCGTCCAGTTCAGACTCGTCCCATAGCGTGTTCAAGATGAAGATGCCGCCGGGCTTGAGGTCTTTTGCCATGTCGTACTGGTCCACATAGGCCTGGTTGTGGCAGGCAACATAGTCGGCACGAGTGATCAAGTAGGTGCTCTTTATCGGCTTGCCCCCAAAGCGCAGGTGCGAGATGGTCACGCCTCCGGACTTCTTGGAGTCATAGGAGAAGTAACCTTGTGCGAACAGGTCGGTCTGTTCGCCTATGATCTTGATAGCAGTCTTGTTGGCACCGACGGTTCCGTCAGAGCCAAGGCCCCAGAACTTGCACATGATCGTGCCCTCAGGCTCGGCCGAGAGCTGCTTGTCGTAGCTCAGCGAGCTGTGGCAGACATCGTCTTCGATTCCGACCGTGAAGTGGTCCTTTACCGTGTCGGCCTCGAGGTTGTCGAACACTGCCACAATCTGCCCAGGCGTGGTGTCTTTTGAGCCGAGGCCGTAACGGCCGGCGTAGACCTCGGGCGCCCCCGTCTTCCCATAAAACGCAGAGCGGACATCCAGGTACAGCGGGTCGCCTGGCGCGCCTGGCTCCTTGGTGCGATCCATGACCGCGATGCGCTTGACGCTCGGCGGCAGGCAGTCGAGGAACGCCTGCTCCACGAACGGGCGGTACAGGCGGACCTTCACCAGGCCCACCTTGCGTCCCTGCATGGCGTTTTCCATCGTCTCCTCGATGGTCTCGCAGACCGAGCCCATGGCGACGATGACGAACTCGGCCTCGGGGTCGCCGCTATAGTCGAAGAAGTGATACGGGCGCCCGGTCTTTTCGCTTACCAGCTCAAGGTACTCCTGCACCACTGCGGGGAGCGCGTCGTAATAAGGCTGGGACGCCTCGCGCGCCTGGAAGAAGATGTCCGGGTTTTGCGCAGTCCCGCGGATTGCCGCGTGCTCAGGGTTGAGCGCACGGGAGCGGAACTTGTCCAGCGCCGGGCGGTCGAGCATGTCTGCCAGCTCCTCGTAGTCCCATGACTCGACTTTCTGCACTTCGTGCGAGGTGCGAAAGCCGTCGAAGAAGTGCAAGAACGGGACGCTGCCCTTTATGGCCGCCAGGTGCGCGACGGCGCCGAGGTCCATGACCTCCTGCACAGAAGACGACGCCAGCATCGCGAAGCCGGTCTGGCGGGCAGACATCACGTCGGAATGGTCGCCGAAGATCGAGAGCGCATGGGTCGCCAAGGTGCGCGCCGAGACATGAAAGACGCCGGGCAGCAGCTCGCCGGCAATCTTGTACATGTTCGGGATCATGAGCAACAAACCCTGCGAGGCGGTGTAGGTGGTGGTCAGCGCACCGACGGCAAGCGAGCCGTGCACGGCGCCGGCGGCGCCGCCCTCGGACTGCATCTCGACCAGCCGAACCGTCTGTCCAAAGATGTTCTTGCGGCCATAGGCTGCCCATTCGTCCACAAACTCTGCCATGGTTGACGAAGGCGTGATAGGATAGATCGCCGCTACGTCGGTGAAGGCATACGACACATGCGCCGCTGCCGTGTTGCCGTCCATCGCCTTGATCTTCATTTTGTTGCTCTTGTTGCCAGGTACTGCCATCTTGTCACCTCTCTGTTCAGTGTCTTACGGGGCATGCCGCGTCAAGGCCGTTTGTCTCGCCTGATGCCGTGCAGCACCAGTGCTTCGCAGGCGAAACAGCGCAACCCCGTCTTGTCGGCGTAGGATCAGTGTGGGATTTGGGAAACAAGCTACCAATCATCACTCCCTTCAACAATTGTAACAGGATATCCGCTTGCATGTGAAGAGTTGATGACATGCTAAAACAACCTCCCATCTGGCCAGAGCGCTCGGTGTGCGGCGCACATGCGGTGCGCCATGGGCTCGCTGCTGAGCGGCACGTGAGTCGCCATCGTGTGGCAGTGACCTTTTTGTCGCGCGCACACCCCTTGTCGTGGCATGGCTGCCCCGTTCCGCTCCTCGGCCAGATGTCGGTCACATGCAGTAGAGAACCTGCATTCAAGCTCACAAAACGTTGCTCAAAATGCTATAATGTTCTTTATGAACGAGTTGGCCGTAGTGATCCAGGCAGGCGGAGAGTCAAAGCGAATGGGAAAGCCGAAGGCGCTGGTGCCGTTTATTGGCTCTCCCATGCTGTGCCGTGGCTTAAAGCGCCTGGGGGGCATTGCGGACGAGCTTATCGTCACCACCAACGACAAGCGCAGCCTGGCGTTCTTGTGCGCACAAGTCACCTATGACAAGCTCCAGATGTTCAGCGACGTCTATGACAAGCGCAGCGCCCTGAACGGCCTGTACACCGCGCTGCTGTACGCCTCGTGCCCCTATGTGGGCGTTGTCGCCTGCGACATGGTGTTTCCCTCTGCCCCGTTGCTCTTGGCAGAACGTGACGCCCTGGCAGAAAGCGGTGCCGATATCGCTGTGCCCGTGACCAGCCACGGCTACGAGCCGTTTCATGCGGTGTACCGCCGCGAGACCTGCCTGCCCATCGTGCATGCCGCCCTCAGGCAGGGCCAGACCCGCGCCACTTCCTGGTATGGCAGCGTGCGCGTCGTCGAGTTCGACCACGACATGACGCTTGCGGCCGACCCGCGCGGCGGCGCCTTTATCAATGTGAACACCCCTGACGAGCTGCTCGAGATGGAGCGCCGGATCCTCAGCGGCAACATGCCGCGCGCTGACGGGTCCTCGTGACGAACTGCTGGCCAGGACGAGGCCTTTTCTCTTCAGCCATCGACAATCATGCACTATGGTACTATTGAGCCTTACACGAAAGCACTAGCTTCAAGGAGGTTTCATGGCTTTGTACACCCCGGAATACCAGCCGAACGGCAGCGAGGTTGCTGTTTTCCATACGACTAAAGGCGACATTTCTGTCCGTCTCAACAGCTCAGGCGCGCCTGTGCACGTCGCGAATTTCGTCGAGCTTGCCCAGAGTGGGTTTTATAACGGGATAAAGTTCCATCGCCATGAGCCGGGCTTTGTCATTCAAGGCGGATGTCCCAACACCCGCGACCTCACAGCAGACGAGGTGCGCAGAGGCAACCCGACGCTTGGGACGGGCGGTCCGGGCTACACCATCAAGGGCGAGTGGACGGTCAACCCAGACAATGTGCACAAGGACGGCACGCTGGCCATGGCGCGCTCGTCGATGCCTGACTCGGCTGGCTCTCAGTTCTACTTCTGCCTGGGCGCGCAGCCGTTCCTGGACTCTAACTACACAGTGTTCGGCGACCCGGTGGACGCAGACTCGCTCGCGGTTGTCCACACGCTAGAAAAAGGCGATGAGATCTTGTCTGTCTCCGTGCTCAATGCCGGATAACAGTTCATGAGAAGAGGTTGGGCTTGAACAGCACACATTTCGAGCGGGCGCGCCAGTCGTATGAGAAGGGTGACTACGTAGAGGCGCTCAAGGGGTTTTACGCCTGCTTAAAGGAAGACAGCGACAGCTTTGAGCCAGGAGACGCCGGCTTGTTGTACTACCGCCTCGGCAACTGCCTGTTGAAGATGCGCAACTTCCAGGAGGCGAGCGCTACCTACGCCAAGGCATTGGACGACCCGGACCACCTCGAAAAGGCCGCGGTCCATGTGAACCTTGGCAAGTCGCTCATCGGCCTGGGCGAGTACGAGCGCGCGATCACGAGTTTCAACTCCGCGCTCGCCGACCCTAGCTACTCCAAGCCATACCAGGCCCAGATGGGACTCGGCACGGCTTATTCACGCCTTGGGATGATCATCGATGCCGGCACGGCCTATCGCAACGCCGCTCTCGACGAGGGCAACCCGAACCCCGTCAAGGCGCTCATGCAGCTCGGCGTGTGCTTTGTCGCGCTTGGGCGGCCACAGGACGCCATCGAGGCGTACCAGGCGGTCTTCGAGTTCGAGCCCACGGGCGTGACGCGCTCAAAGGCGTATGAGAGCCTCGGGCAGTCGCTTGCCGCTGTAGGCAGGTATCAAGAAGCGCTTGACGCCTTCACCGCTGCGGTCTCTGAAGGCCGCTACGCGCTCTCTGACGAGGCGCTTGCCGACTATCAGCGCTCCATGGACGCTCTGAGCGACGACACCTCGTCGGCCAAGGCAGTAGAAGGCATGGACGCAGTTGCCCCAGAGGCCTTGACAGGCCAGCGCCGGGCTGCCCCCTTTGACCCCGACGACCCCATCGCCGCCTTGGCCGAGAGCGAGGAGGGCTACGGAGCGGGCAACGTCCCGCTTGCCAACAACACCGACTTCTTCTCGGTCACTGACGCAGACCTTATCGCCATGAGCAAGTCCCAGATCCGGCGCGAGCGCAAGCTGCGCCATGTGGGGCTCAAGGTGCTGCTCGCTGTGGTCGTGATCCTCGTGCTCCTGCTCGGCACCGGCGTGTTCGCCTACACTCAGGGATTTGGCTTCCCTTCGCAACAGGCCGTCATCGGCAGCCTGTTCGCCGACCATGCAGCGGGCAAGGACGTCTCGCAGTACTGGACCGCGCAGACTGACGAAGAGAAGGCCGCCGTGGACCACATCATGGACCTGGTGGCCCCGACTGACACGATAGAGATAAGCTATCTCGACGCTCAGATGAACAAGTCTGAGGCGCAGGTGGTCGCCCATCTCTCCGGAGGCGGGAGCCTCAACTACCGGATATCCCTCGAGCGCTCGTTCATTGGCTGGAAGATCAGCGGCCTAGAGATGATATTCGCCTCTCAACAGGTGACATGACCTCATTGGACGTTTTCTGCCCATCAAGGCGCGTCAGTGTTACGAGCAAGAAAGGCAACATCTATGTACGAAAGAACCTATTGCATGCTTAAGCCAGAGGCGGTGGCCGGCGGACTTGTCGGCGAGATACTTGCGCGCCTGGAGCGTGTTGGCCTCGTGATCGAACGGCTTGAGCTTGCCTGCGTGACCAAAGAGCAGGCAAGGGAAAACTATGTCGAGCATGCTGAAAAGCCGTTTTACGAGGAACTTGTCGCACACATTACCTCGGGGCCGGTGGTCAAGATGGTGCTCGGCGGGGAGGGTGCCGTCGCAGTCACCCGCAAGCTCATGGGCGCGACCGACCCCCTGGAGGCAGCGCCAGGCACCATACGGGGAGACTTCAGCCTGACCCTCGACCGAAACGTCATCCACGGGTCTGACTCCTTGGCCTCGGCAGAGCGCGAGATCAAGGTCTTCTTCCCTGCGTAAGGCTGAGGCGAGCAGCAACGCCATGCGTGCTGGCAGCCTGCGCAGGCAAAATGCGGCTCTATGGTAGAATTATCGTTTGGCTAATTCGCGACAGCACGCTTGGGCGCACGATGGTGCGCCGCTGCTGCGGGCGAGAGCACTATACTGACAAAGGACAAAGGAGTTTGCGCGACAATGTCGATCCTCGACAATCTATTCAGCCAATGGAGCTGTGACATGGCGATCGACCTGGGGACCGCCAATACCCTTGTCGCCATTGCCGGCGAGGGCATCGTCTTAAACGAGCCGTCTGTCGTCGCCATCGACAACGAGGTCAACCGCGTCATCTCCGTTGGCACTGAGGCGCGCGAGATGATCGGGCGCAACCCCGGGAACATATCGGTCGAGCGCCCGTTGGCAGACGGCGTGATCGCAGACTACGACGTTACTGAGGCGATGCTGTCGTATTTTATCAACAAGGCTAACCCCAAGACCCGCCTCTGGCAGCCAAAGCCGCGTATTGTCATCTGTATTCCGTGCGGTGTGACCTCGGTCGAAAAGCGGGCTGTCTTTGAGGCGACTATACAAGCCGGCGCCCGCCAGGCCTTCCTGATCGAGGAGCCCATGGCGGCAGCCATCGGCGCCGGGCTGCCCGTAGAGGAGCCGACCGGCTCCATGGTCGTTGACATCGGCGGCGGCACGACTGAGATCGCGGTAATATCGCTCGGCGGCATCGTCACCTCGCGCTCGCTGCGCATTGCCGGCAACGAGTTCGACGAGGCAGTGGCGCGTCACGTGCGCGAGGTCTATGGGCTCAACATCGGCGTGCGCACGGCAGAGGACATCAAGATAGCGATCGGCTCTGCTATGCCCATCAGCTCGGGCGAGCTGGACATGGAGATCTCGGGGCGCGACCTGGCCACCAATTTGCCGCGCAGCGAGCTCATCCAGTCCGAAGACGTGCGCGAGGGGATAAAGGCCCCGCTTCAAGACATCCTTATCGCAATCAAGGAGACGTTCCTCGAGACTGACCCTGACCTGGCCGCCGACATCATCACCAACGGCATCCTGTTGACCGGCGGCGGCGGGCTGCTCAAGATGCTCGACGTGTTCTTGACGCGCGAGCTTGAGGTGCCCGTCTATGTCTCTGAGACCGCGTTCACCAACGTCGTCATCGGGTGTGCGATGGCGCTCGAAAACCCCAACGCCCTCCAGCGCTCCTATACGCAGCGATAGAAAGAAAGGTCGCCTCTAAAACATGGCGCTGTTGCCCCAAAGACCGAGACAGGTTTCGGCGGGGGTGGTTACGGTTTTCCTGTGCCTGCTCTCTGTCGCTTTGATGACGGTATGGCTGCGTGAAGGCGCTACAGGGCCGCTGCATGCGGTCAGGTCCGCCTCGATGCTGCTCACCGCCCCTCTCCAGCAAGCTGGGGCAGTTGCCTTTTCGCCCCTGCGCGCGGCGGACGCGGCAGTGGAGGACCTGACGACAAGCCCCGACACCGTGGCGTCGTTGCGCGCACAAAACGAGGATCTGGCTGGGCTCGTCATGCGGCTTGAAGAGTACCGGCTCGAAAACGAGCGGCTCTCGAAGCTGTTGCGCATCGCTGACGCCTACGCGCTCCCCGGCCTTGGCGCGCGCATTATCAGCCGCACCTCAGACTCATACAACCGGACTATCACGATAGATCGTGGGACCGTTGACGGATTGTCCGTCGGCATGCCGGTTATGAGCGCTAACGGGCTCGTGGGGCAGATCGAGGCAGTAGGGCTGTTCTCCTCGGTCGTGCGGCTTGTCACCGACCCTCGCTCTGGGGTCGCCGTGTTTCTTCAGGCCAATCGGTCCGAAGGCATTCTGGTCGGCTCGCCCGACGGGCTGCTGTATCTTGAGCGCGTTCCACAGTCGTCCGGCGTCGTGGCAGGCGACGTAGTGATAACGTCGGGCGCGGGCGGCGTGTATCCCAAGGGAATTATTCTCGGAGAAGTAATAAGCGTGACCGAGAACCCTGCAGACGTGTATTTAGACATAGTGGTGAAACCTGTGCGGCAGGTGGATGCCTACGAGGAGGTTTTGGTGATTGTCGGTCGAGCCAGCGAAGTGGTCTGGAACCCTCAAGACCAGGGAGCGGCCGGAGTGGGGGGCGGATCTGGCGCCGGCGCACAGGCGCAGGAACAGGCGGCGGGGCACGAGACCGGCCAAGAGCCAGGGCAGGAGCCAGGGCAGGAGCCTTTAGAGGGGCAGGCTGGCTAGATGGAGACTGCCTCGCCATCGGTGCGTTATGTGTTCCTGGGCGGGCTCGCTGCCTTTGTGGCCCAAGTAGCCCTTGCCCCCAATTGCGCCATCGCAGGCGTGGTGCCTAACCTCATGATTGTCGCGACTGCCCTGACGGCGCTCAGCCACAGCGCGCTGCGTGCGTGCGTGTTTGGCTTCGTCGTCGGAATGCTCTATGACCTAGCCTCCGGCGGGCCGCTCGGCGTCATGGCGCTCGTCTCGTGCATCATCGGCTATGCCTTGAGTACCGTCACCAAAGGCAGCTTCTCTGAAAGCCTGCTCGCGAAGATGGCAGCCGTTGTGCTGGCCGCCTTGTTTGGCGAAATGCTCCATGCGCTGGTCCTTGGCATCATTGGCTACAGCGCCGACGTGCTCCACTCGCTTGTTTTTGTGGCGCTTCCTGGCGTGGCCTTTGATGCGTTGATCGGGCTCGTGGCGCTTCTCGTGCTCAATGCCTTGGGCTCCCGCAAGGGATCAGGCAGGTCGGGCCTTCAGATGGACTACCGGTCTGGTGCGCCGGCTGGCCCACGGCTGCGCATGGGATCGCACCGACGCCTCAGCACAACGGGACCCAGCAGCCGCCGAATGCCGCGCGCGTCGAGCAGGCGCCTGCGCAAAAGGAAGTTTGACTGACATGGGCGGGTATGGGTTTGCCCTGGCCGCCGGGATCGGCGCGGCGCTGATTGTCGCCGGCATACTGGCCGTCGTGTACTGGCGCTCACAGCGCCGCTCAAAAGAACAGGCGGTTACGCCGAGCTTCGAGCGCGCCGACGCACAGCTCGTCAAAGACGAGGAGCGCTTCACGCGCCGCGAGCTGTCAGGCAAGCAAAAGGGGCTCGAGACAAAAGGGCGGTTCTACGCTTTCGGCGTTCTAGTCGCAGCTGTGTTCGGCACGCTTGCCGTGAGGCTCTGGGCGCTTCAGGTGCTCTCTGGCGAAGAGTACACCGCCCGCGCCACCGACAACATGACCACCGAGGTCTCTGTGCCTGCCATGCGCGGGCGCATCCTCGACCGCAACGGCGTGGTGCTCGTTACCAACCGGCCGACCTCTGTGCTCTCGGGCAAGCGTGCGCTCGCAGAGGACCGTGGGCTCGTGCACCGGCTCTCTCTTGCCTGCGGCATCCCCAAGGGCATCGTGAGGCGCAACCTGCTGGACGACACGACGGGGGCGCAGTCCGACCATGTGATTGCGGCCGACGTCCCCTACCGAGTGGTCGCCTACATCACCGAGCACCCCCTGTTGTTCCGGGGCATTAACGTGGAGACGCGCACGATGCGCCATTATCCCTATGGCTCGCTCGGGGCGCATGTGCTCGGATACACCGGCTCCGTCAGCCAGGCCGACATGGACGCGGCCATGATGGACCCGAGCGCGATCCAGTACGAGAACGGCGACAGCAAAGGGCAGATGGGCGCCGAGCTGGCCTTCGAGCGAGCCTTGCAGGGGACACGCGGGACGCGCAGCTATCAGGTGGACTCCTCGGGAAACCCCCTCGCGCTTTTGGGCGAGCGCGAGTCCGCCACCGGCTCTGACGTCTGCCTTACCATCGACATGCCGCTTCAGCGCGAGACGGACCGCATCCTCGCGCAGACCATTGCCGCTGCGAAGGAGGGCGACTACCCGGAAGCGAACGCAGGGGCGCTTGTCTGCATAGACATAACCGATGGTGGCATTCTTGCATCGTCGAGTTATCCCACGTTCAATCCTGCCGACCTCTCGGGGAGCATCACGCAGGGCATCTGGGACCAGCTCAACAGCGAGGACGCCAACAGGCCGCTGTACAACCGCGTCATTTCGGGGGCGTATCCTGCCGCGTCCACGTTCAAGGCGTTCACCAGCCTGGCAGGGCTGCACCACGGCATCATCGGCCCCGACACGAGCCACCACTGCAACGGCTGGTGGAACCGTTACGGAGACGAGTGGGGCAAGCGCTGCTGGATATTTCCCAACGGGCATGGGACGCTTGGCCTTGAGGAGGCCATAAACCACAGCTGCGACGTGTTCTTCTACAACACCGGCACTGACTTCTGGGAGATCTGGAACGCCACCCCTTCAAGCGAGAGAAAAGACGTGTTCCAAGAGTATCTCAGAGGATGGGGCTTTGGGTCTCAAAGCGGCATCGACCTCGTGGGGGAGTTTGCCGGCGTGGTCCCTGATGCCGCATGGAAGAAGGCCGCTTTTCCCGACACGCCCGAGGATGCCCGATGGCTGGCGGGCGACATGGCGAACATGGTGATCGGGCAGGGCGACCTGCTCGTGACGCCCCTTCAGATAGCAAACGCCTATGCTACTCTTGCGCGCGGCCATGCGCTCGTCCCCCATGTGTTTCACAAGGTGGTTGACAAGGACGGCAACACCGTCCGTGCGCACGCTCCCGCAACCGGGCCAATCCAGCCCGTATACGAGCCGCATCATCGCGAGCGCGTCATCGACGGTCTCAGGCGTGTCATCATGCGCGAGGGCGTCTTCGCGCCAATACCGGTCGAGCTCGCCGGGAAGTCTGGCACTGCCGAGGTGGCCGGAAAAGGCGAGTACTCTTGGTTCGTCGCCTACGGCCCGATGACAGACCCGCACTACAGCGTCGCCTGTATCGTCGAGCAGGGCGGCGGCGGCTCGTCTACTGCCATCACGGGCGTGCTCCACACCTTTGCGGCCATCTACGGCGTTGACGTGGGAGAGATCTTGACCTACGAGGCCACGGGAGAACGATGACGCTAGCAGCAACTGACGGGAGGAAGACGTGCCGGTAGCGCCCAAAGTCAAGCACGACCCGCGCATGCAGCGCCGAGTCAACCCGCGCTCGCTTGCCTCGAGGGCATTGGCTGTCACCAATGTGCCCCTTCTGCTGGTCACGGCCCTACTCGTGGCCTTCGGCCTGGTCGTCGTCTACTCGGTGGTCGTTGGCCTGCCAAAGTACAGCTTCTCACGACAGCTCAGCGGCGCTGCCGCCGGGCTTGTGGTCATGTGTGTGCTGTGGCGCGTCGATTACCGAAAGATGTCCAACCTCGTGTTCCCGCTGCTTGTCGTCATTGTCGTGCTCACGCTCTCGCCGCTCGCGCCGGTCATAGGCACAGACGTCAACGGCGCGCGCAGCTGGATCACGGTCTTCGGCCAGCAGTTCCAGCCAGCTGAGTTCGCCAAGGTGGCCTTCATCCTCTACGCCGCCGCACTCGTGGCACGTTATCGGGGCTCCATTCGCTCAGGAAGCGCCTACCTGAAGGTCCTCGGGCTCCTCCTTGTTCCGACAGTATGCATAATGGCCCAGCCCGATCTTGGAACCGGCATGGTGCTCTTCATTATCGGCATGGTCGTTTTGTTCACCGGCGGCGCAAACCGGCGCTGGCTGGCCGTCACGGCCGTCGTCGTGATCGTCGCCGTCGTTTTTTGCCTGTGGTTTGACGGCGTTTTGGACGCGGGGATCGGCAGGGACGTCTTTATCAAGGACTATCAAAAAAACCGGCTTCTCGTCTTTCTCAACGAGAACATCGATCCGCAGGGGATAAGCTACAACCTGCGCCAGTCCAAGATAGCCATCGGGTCGGGTGGCCTGCTCGGCAAGGGGCTTGGCAACGCCACCCAGTCGGGGCTGGGCTTTTTGCCGGAGGCGCCCACCGACTTCATTTTCTGCGCGCTCGCCGAGCAGTTCGGTTTTCTCGGCAGCCTCACACTGATCGGGATGTACGTCGCCCTGCTGACGGTCGCGCTGCATATCGCGTTCACCGCAAACAACCTCTACGGGACCCTCATCGTCTCTGGCGCCATGGGCATGTGGGTGTTCCAAGTGTTCGAGAACATCGGCATGACCTGTGGGCTCATGCCGATCACCGGCATCCCCCTGCCCTTCGTGAGCTACGGCTCGTCATTTCTCATCGTCAATTTTGCCGTCGTTGGCCTGCTATGCTCTGTCTGGGCACACCGCGACACCAACAAGAAGCGAGGTTAAGCAATGCCGAACATGATGGAGATCATACCCCGTGCAAAAAGCGGGCTGCGCGCGCTCAACGCGGCCTCTTCTCGATATTCCGGCAAGCGTAAAGCGACGGTGCGGTTGCTCGTGTGTGTGGACAAGGGCGCCGACGCGGGCTTTGTGCGCCACGCGCGCCGGGTGCTCTTCCCCGTGAGCGACAAAGTAGACGTCGAGGTCGCGCAGTATGGCGACGGGCCAGTGACGCTCAACGTGCATGACAAAGCTGCCAGGCCCTCGCTTGCGATCGTCATCGCCGCGCGGAGCAGCTGCACGGGGGAGCTGCTGGCGGCATTGCGCCAGGCCGAGACACCGCTTGCGCTGTTTGCCACAGTGCCTGCTGCCTTGGCGCGGCAGCTCGACGAGGACTCGGTGGCACAGTCGTTGTCAGACGTCATCCCGGTGCCCGAGCTTGAGGCAGGCGGGGCAGATGCCGAGGATGTCTACGCTGCGTGCTTTGAGGAGCTTGCCGTTTGGGTCGCCGCCCAAAGCGCGGACCTGCGCGCGCCGCTTGCCCAGGCCTACCCGTTCATGCGCAGGGCAGTCGCTAACGAGTGCACGCGCCAGGCCGCGCTTGCCAACGCGCTGGTCTCAGCTGCCTTCATCCTGCCGGGCAGCGACCTTGCGCCGCTCACCTTCAACCAGATTCGACTTGTGGTGCAGATAGCGGCGCTGTTTGACCTTCCGCTCAAGACGGCCCGGCTGCCTGAGGCCTTCGCGGTGGTGCTCGGCGGACTAGGATGCAGGGCGCTTGTGCGCCTTGTGACCTCGCGCGTGCCGGTTGTGACCGTGCCTTTGAGCGTCGTGGTCGCCTTCGGCGCGACGACGGCCATCGGCGCCTTGGCGCTGCGCTACTACGAGCAGCGCACAGACGATGCGCCAGACGAGGCTGGCTGCAGCATCGTGCCCCACGGCGGCGCCGCATGAGTGGTTTCGCAGCAAACGCCAGCGGCCAGCAGGGGGCAAGGGCGCGTGTCGAGCCAAGGCCGAGCGCCCCGGCCCTTCAGGAGTCGCTTTGGCAGCGCGTTGAGCCGCTGCTCCTGCAGGTCGAAAAGCCAGCCCGCTACATCGGCTCAGAGCTCAACGCGGCATCTTCGGTGCCAGGCGCGATCGGCGGCGATGACGTGGCGCCGGTGTCCGTTGCCTTTGTGTATCCCGACGCCTATGAGGTAGGCGCGTCAAACCAGGCCATTGCCATCCTTTACGACAAGGCGCGTGCCCTGCCCGGAGTGCGCGCCGAGCGCGCGTGCCTCCCTTGGTACGACATGATCAAGCTGATGCGCGAGCATGATATCCCGATGTTCACGCTCGAGAGCTTTTTGCCGCTCGCGTCGTTTGACGTCATAGCTATTACGATTCCTCATGAACTCTCATACACAAACATACTAGAGTTGCTCGACCTTGCAGGGGTTTCTTTGCGCAGCTCCGAGCGCGCCGAGGGCGACCCCCTCGTCATAGGCGGCGGCCCGTGCGCCTTCAACCCTGAGCCGCTCGCGCCGTTTTTTGACGCGCTGCTCCTGGGCGAAGGAGAAGACGCCGTCGCAGACATCGTCGACGCCCTGCGCGCGGCACGGGTCAAAGGCGCGTCGCGCGCAGAGACACTCGGCCTTCTCGGCGCTGTCAGCGGCATGTATGTGCCGTCGCACTACGAGGCGGCAGTGCCCGGAGGGACGCCCCTGCCGACCGCACCGGACGTGCCCGCTTGCGTGGACAAACGCCTCATGCGCGATTTTTCGCGCAGCGCGCCGCCGACGCTGCCACTGGTGCCCTACATGGAAGTCGTCCATGACCGCCTCGCAGTGGAGATCTTGCGCGGCTGCGCGCGGGGCTGTCGCTTTTGCCAGGCAGGCATGACGTATCGCCCGGTGCGCGAGCGCCCTGCCGACACGGTGGT
>JAITHV010000030.1 GCA_031279835.1 Coriobacteriales bacterium | reverse complement strand
ACTTGTAGTCCGTGACGGAGCGCTTGAGGTCGGCGATGAGGCCGGGCACCTGGCTGATCTGGCTCGCGTACAGGCTGACGGTCGCCATGGTGCCGCTCCCTTGTCGTGTTCTCCCGCTTGTGCCCTACGGGTTGTTATTGTCTCACAGGGCGGCGGGCATTACGGGGTTGGTCTTGTCATGTGCGGGCTTGGCCCGCTATCTCGGCGCGAGCTGCGCTGGCTCGCGGCAAGAGATCCCGGCTCAAGACCGGGATGACAAAGCGAGTCGCGGCTGCAGCGGGACCCCGCGTCGGGGTGCGGGACGATGGAAGGCAGTCGCGTTAGCCCGCTGACTTCCCGTCTTCTTCTGCCTGGGGGTTCTTGTTAAAGTCGCCAAGCGCAGTGTCAAGAGCAGTGTAGTTCTCTTTGATGTCGGTTACTGATGTGCTTATTGCGTCCAGCACGTCTTTGACGCTGCCGATCTTTTCGAGTATGTGGTCGGTCTCATGCTTGTAGGAATCGGCGCCCACGCCCTTCCATTTGCTGACAAGCGTCGAGTTGATAGAGCCGAACTTATCTTTAATCGCGTTAAACTCTGTAACCGCACTTGAGCTTTCGCTTATGAACTTTTCGATCTTCCCGATGTCTGCCGATACAAAAGCGGAGTCAGCCATGATATCCCGTCCTCTCAGTCCTTAATGAACTTTAGCTTTAACAAGTTGTCTGCCTCAACGTCATAGAAGTACCCGTCGCCCTTCTCGCATCGGGCATAGTCTTCTTTGAGTGATTTTACATCCATGTTGCCGAATATGGTCTTTTGACCCCGCTCTCCTGCAAACTCAGCAATGTTGTCGAGCAAAAAAGACGCAGAGATCATGTTGTTGAGAGACGAGTTGAGATCTGCGTCGTTGATTTTTTGCACGTCCGAGAAGATGAACAAATACCCTTGGTCTTCTGCGACGGACACCAACTGGGGCAATACGGCATCGATAAAACGCTTGTTCTCTTTTGCGCCCACATACACTAATTTACTTTGTATCACAAACACCGTAAACGGGGGCGGAGGAATGTCGCAGCCGGGAATCGTCTGGCATGCAGCTGGGGAATTCTTGTTTACACCATATATGTCAGCCAAATGAACCGGCTTGTCGAGACTGAGGTGGTTTTCGTTCACATAGACCATAAACTGCTGAAGCGGCGTGAGCTTCCTCGTTTTTTCTGTGCCGTCCGTAAGCGACAGCTGCACTTCGGCAAACTTGTTGATGATCTTGCAGTCCATCCGACCTTCAAGCTGCTTGTAGATTTCTTCCAGCTGGTTTCGCCCATCGTCAAAAAAGACGATCCTGGCGTCTTGCCGCTTTGCGGCAATTCCCTTGACCAGCAACTTGAGCAAGTTGGTCTTGCCAAACTCCTTTTTGCCGTAGATGACAAGAACGCGAGACTGCTCCAGGTCTACCGTCACGGGACAAAAGTCAACGTAGTCTAACCCCACGCTCACGGGCAGTTTGTGCTCGGCAGTCTCGTCCTTGGGCTGCTGCTTGACTTTCTCGTATTCCTCTCTGGTCAACTCTTTGGGGAAGGTCAGGTATTTCTTCACGCATTTTGAATACCCGGACTCAGAATACGAGAACTTCTGCTGGAGCTTTACGGCGAAGTCCGCCTCCGTCTCTCCCTCGCCCTCAACGTCTTCAGCGCGATACGGAATGCAGCACTGGACTTCGTAGGGCAGGTTCATCCGAAACGTGCCGGTGACGCCTTCTGGCTTGACCGTGACGTTCGCAAAGCCGTGGCCAGGGTTGTTGCCGATCATGCCGACCTTTCCCATGAAAATGTCCATATACTTGTCCGCAGGCATCTCAAAAGCGATCTTCTGCTTGAAGCCCCCCATATACGACGACAGTCCCTTGGTCTCGATTGCCGTCACGACAATCGTGATTCCCTTTGACAAGCCGTCACGGCACAGTTTGGCCAGCTTCTCTTGATAGGCCGTATAGCGCGGCTCGTCCATGAAGGCGTTCAGGTTGTCGATGATAAACGTGGTGTGCGGCGGCTGATTGTCAGCGTCTCGGTAGTTCTTGCCGCCAAGCTCCTTGATGTTGTCTTTGAGCGTGTTGTCCATGATCTTGAACACACGCTTGACGTACTCCTCGTTGGAATTGTCAAAATATGCCGAGACGAGCGGCCAGCTCTGATACTCAGACAGCGCCCCACCAAAGTCGAGGATGAATATCTGCTCCTGCTTCTCGTCATACTGCTTGTGAAGGATGCCGACCAGAGTTTTGATGAATGTTGTTTTTCCGCTCATGGCCGACCCGAACAAAGCCACGTTGGACTCGAGCAAGTCGACGACAAAAGGCGGCTGCATCTGGATGATGGGGATATCAAACACACCCAAGGTGCAGGGCATTTTTAGCAAGCCCATCTCTAAGGCCTCCACTCTGTCTGTTCAACTATCTTGCCCGGAAGCGGCGGCAAGAAAACCTGGCGTGGCGCTTCTTGGTCTTTGCTCATTTCGATGATCGTGCTGGTTATAAAAGCGAGCTGTGTGTCATGCTCGTTCACATTCTCGTTCTTCTTTTTCTCAATCTCGTTGTCACGCTTGGAGGAATAAAAGTCTGTGTTGAACTTGCCCGAGTTGGGGACCTGCGTGACGACGACCGGCTGCTCGATGCTCACGTCTTTGTTCGCACCGGTATAGGCCGACTGAAAATACTCGAATCGCGTTCCTGTTCCGACGAGCAAATAGGCCCGACCGTTGAGGGGCATGTTCGGCGCAGCAGCGTCCGGGCTGCCTATCATCTCTTTTGAGGCCTGCTTGGTCGCGACCTTGAGGCATATTCTCGCCTTGGAGTTAACACGAATGTCGTCAGTGATCGCGCCTTCGATGTTCTGCGAGACAAGCACAATATGAAAGCCCAGCGTCCTGCCGACACGCGCGATCGTCGTAATCTCTGCAATAAAATCCACGTCGTTGCTCTCGCTTGAGAACCGCTTCAGCTCAGTGAACTCGTCAACCACCAGAATAAGATGTGAAAGCGGAGAAAGCTCGCTCAGGTCTTTTTCTAGGGCCTCGGCCTGCTTTTCGTTCAGCTTGTTCTTCAACTTCTCGACTTTTCCGTGGTTGCTGGCGCTGTCTTCGAGCTTTTTGATTTCCGTGATTATGCGCAACGCCCTGATATACGAATCGACATTGTCTACGCCCAGGGTTGAGAGCAACAGCTTGCGGCGTTTTATTTCGGCGTTCAGAGACTCAAGGAAGCGCTTGAGCATATATGCTGCGGATGTGCCCTCTTCCTCACCAGCGGTGTCTGTCACGACCCCGACGCAGTGCGGCAGGCTTCCCAGGCGGTCAGAAAACCCGCCGCCCTTCATGTCTACGAGCATCAAGTTCAAGTCCATAGGAGAATATTTCATGCACAGCCCAATAAGGTACGTGATGATAGACTCGGATTTGCCAGAGCCGGTCGTTCCTGCAACGAGCATGTGAGGCCCGTCTGCCTTCTCGTACAAGTCGAGGTGCGTCGGCCCGTGCTCGTTTTTTCCGACAGGCACACGCATGTTGCGCGTGACGTCGTTTTTGGCCACGTTGCCCCAGCTTTCGAGAATGCTTTGCCGAATCTCGTCGTTTTTAACGCGCTCGGCATCGAAGTCGTAGAGCTCGAACAACGTCACCATTGAAGGCACCTTGCCGTTCTCTGCAATCCGCGTGTAGTAGATCGCGCTCAGTTGCTTAAATGCCAAGCTGAATTGGTCGGAGTATTTTGCCTCGTCAAATATGTAGTCATTCTGAAAATGCTTGTATTCGATCAACTTGTCGGTGTCGTTTGCCTTCGAGGCGTCGCCGCCGCCCTCGCTCAGGACGTTGAGCGTTTCTCTGCTCAAAACGTTATAACGAAGACTGCTGCGCCTCTCGTTAGGGTTGTCTCGGTCGATATTGACAATATTGCCGCAATACTTAGGCAGCTTGTCTTTGATAGCCTGTATGAATATGAACGTGAGACCGTTTGCATTGACATAGGGGTCGCCCTCTTTGGGCACTTCGGGCAAGAACTTTGAGAAGCCGGTCTCTTTGATGTCGTAGTCGTAAAACACCACGCAGACGATTTGCGTCTGCTTCTGGCTTGAGTCGGCGGACTCGTCGTCTTCGCTCTTTGCGTTGATGCGCGCGTTCATAGTGCTGAACAACTGGCCGTACACCACGCCCGAGCTCTCCTTGTCAAACACGAACTGCGAGACTCCTTCAAACAGTTCGTTGCAGTGAGGCAGGTGCCGGTAGTTTTGCAGGACTTCGTTTTGCTTCTCGGCGTCTTCCTCTTCTTCAAAGAAGAACACGAACTGCAAGTCTTCAGGGGAGTGATAATAGGCTAGCTCGAAGATCACGTGCTGCACAAAGTTCCTCGACGTCTGGCTGTCGTCCGATATAACACCCAGCGCGCCGCACGATTTGAGGTCCAGTAGCAGCGGCGGTTTTCTGCCGTCGTCTGACCGCAGGTAGTTGAAGCCAATGATCTCATTGTTGTCAACGGGGTCAACGCCTTTGTTTGCAAAGTTATAGGCAAGGTCGGTAAGCAGGAACTTGTTCTTGTCTTCTTCTTCCAGGTCGTTTGGCGACAACTTGCTGCGCCGTTTTTTGTCCTTTTTCGACGGGATGATGATCTTGATCCCATCGCCGTTCTTTTTATAGAACACGTCGTAGAAGATATTGTCTTTCTCCTCGTTCTTTATCTCAAAGAGAGGCTTGACCTCGTCAGACGTTCCCAGAGACACCGTCATGAAGTCGTTGTCGTTATGCGAGCGCGAAAAAATGGCGCTGCTGATTTCGGCGGTGTTCTTAAACAGCGTGTCCATAGTGGGATACACGCTGTTCAGGTAGTTAATGTCGCTTTTTTGCCACTCGTTGATGGTGCTGATCTTGCGGCGGATGTAATTCTCGTAATTGCTCGCCCACTCCTCAACACCGCTTTTATACTCGCCTCGTTTTTTGCGATAGTTGTATGCGGAAGTCACAAACGCAACGACGGCCATGGCCCCGGACATCATCAGCATGGTGTCTCCCATGCCGGACGCGCTCGGCATGAACGTCATCACGAGATAGCGCACGAGCAGCATGCCGAGTGTTGAGAACACGGTGGGCAGCACTACATCGAGGAAGGAAGACTTGTCTTTTTGTGGCATCTCCCCCGGTGGGATAATATCGACCACGGACGGCTCGATGACGTTCAGGCGGCGTGTGCTTATATTGTACTCAAGAGTATCTTCTGATGTGAGTATGTAGCTGTTCTCTGATTTTGCAAACAGGGCCTGAGGCGTCACCACGCGGTCGGTGGTGAACAGGACGCAGCTGGAAGTCACAATGCCGAGCTCGTCCAGTTTTTTGTCGAAGACATGCGTTCCGTCGATCTCCTCAGTGAGATCGATTACATTGAAATCCCCTTTGGAGTTATAAAGCACCTGGAGCTCTTTGCGGGTCTTCAGATACTCGTCCAGGAGGCGAAAGTGCTCTTCATATTGGCCGGTTTTTTTAAGGCCGTAGTAAACAGCCTCGATCAGCGCCTTGAGCGTAATGTCCTTAAGTATCAGGAAGGTCAGCTCATCAGACACGCTGTCACTCAAAAACCTTGCCGATACCATAATCTCGTTGTTTTTCACGTGGTTGCTTTCTTTGGTGCGGTGGTGTCGAACTTAATGTCAGGAAACAATTCTTGAAGCGCTTCAAAGGGGTCGGGGATATGTACAGCTCTGACGGATGGCAGGCTGACCGGCTTGTGGTCTATCGGACAAAACGGCTTGACGTGAGCCACAGGCGGCAGTTCGATGGCGATGTCTGTCCGAGCGACCTCAGGGGGCTTGAAGGTCGCCCTTGTGGCAGGCGGCAATGCGACGACGGGCACGACCGGCTTGCTGATCGTGGGTTTGGAGAAGGGCCGCGCCTGCACAGCGGGCGTTTTGACGACGGGCACGCCCGGCTGGCTGCGCGGGGGGTGGGAGAAGGGATGTACCTGCTCGTCGGGCGTCTTGACGACGGGCAGGCTCGGCTTGCTGACCGCAGGCTCGGCGAAGGGCTTTACCAGCACGTCGGGCGTCTTGACGGCGGGCAGGCTCGGCCTGCTGACCGCAGGCTCGGCGAATGGCCGCGCCTGCACAGCGGGCGTTTTGACGACGGGCACGCGGGGGACAGGCCGAGTGGGTGCCTTGAATTCAACGACTGCTGTGTCTGGCTTCTCGATCAGGGGAAGACGCGGCTTGGAGCGCGCTAGTTCCTTGAAGGGACGCACTTGAACGCACGGCACAGCGATCTCGGGCAGTTTTGGGGCAGCAAGCTCAGGCGCCTTGAACGACACGGCAGGCAAAGCTGGCGCAGCCTGTTGCGGCAGGATTGCCTTTGTGGCCTTCACACCGGCAAACGTCTTTACGTTCGCCATGGGCTTGACAACTTTGGGCAGCTTTATGGCGGCCCGCTCTGGCATGTTGAAGGCAGTTGTTGTTGTTTTTGGCACAGCGATCTTCTGCATGCCTGCATACAGGTTGTCCCGGTCTATGCTCACAGAAACTGATGGCACGTGCGCCGGCAACGTCGGCTTTTTGATGCTCGGAAGTTTTGGCCGGGTCTTTTTTGGCTGCACGTAGGGCGTAGCCGTGACCTCGATCTTGGCAATCTTCGGCAGGTCAGGACGGGCTGTCTTTGGTTGTTCGATGTTCTTGACGGAAGCCGTCGGCAGGTCCACAACGGGCAGCTTGGGCTTGGTGCTCTCATTTTTTTTATATGGCTTTACGTCGATTTTATCCAAAACGGTGATGGGCACCAGTTTAGGTTTGCTGGGCAGAATCGAAGCGTTTTCTAGCGCCTCAAGTCGCTCAACAAACTCAACCCTTTTTTGATAAATCTCTAATTCGCTGAGATATACCTGCCGTTGGCTCTCAGTCAGCAGAGCTATCTCTGTTTCGGTAAGTACCCTAAACACCGCAACAAACCCCTCCTCCAAAACAGCCCTACAGCCCCAACCATGCGCATACAGCAAGGCTGGGGCTGCTACTAGTCTTTTGTTAGCCGGCTATGCTCTCGGCGATCGCCTTGTCGGTTTTTTCGAAGTTCTCCCTATTGGCCTCCAGCAGTTTTCCCATTCCGGTCACCGCTTCGGGGATGCTTTTCTCAACGAGTGGCTGGACATTGTCTTTGATAAACTTCTCAAGGGCGTCTTTTGTCTCACCCTCCATCTCGCTTATTGCGCTGTTGAAGTTGGTGATAAAATCACTGCCAGCATTCGTGTACTCGTTAGAAATGTTGTCAATATCCGTCTTTGCCGCCGTCATGCTTGCATTGACTATCCTGCAACCAGCCATTACTGACCACTTCCTTCCTGCTGCTGCTTGTTGCCGTCGCCGAGCTCATCGTCCAACGCTTCTGGGCCGGGTATTTGCTTCAGTATCGAGTCCAAAATATCGTCTAATGCCTTCAGCAGCTTTCCTAAGGTTCCCACTTCGGCGGTGTCAGTTACCGTCGCGATGTTGTTGTCGTAGAAGTACTTGAAGCCTTCTGCGGCGCTGCCGCTGAAACTGCCCGGAACGAGCGATGTCACCGCGTCGCCCAATCGAGTGTGAAGCCCCGAGGCGATGCCTCGGTAGTCAGATACCGCAGTCTTTGCGTTACTTATCATTTCGGGTGTCATGTTCACGGTGCCGGTGCTTCCCATGGTCATAGTTGGTTCCTCCTTGTCTTAGCTAAAGCTTACGTTGCTAACTGTCTCAAACTCAATAAAAATGTCTTTGTAGCGGCCTGTCTTGTTGATCTCAGTCAGAGTGTCCGAAATATGTTGGATGACCAACGAGAGGTCTTCAATTGGTTTCACCAGGACGTCGCCTGCAGTAAGTTCGAGCTGTTTGCCAGCAGGGGTGTCAAGCGCTGTGGCCAGTTCTTTGTACATCGTCTCAAGCTTGGTTTTTAGGGTTTCGGCCCGGGTTTTGAGGGCGGACATGTCTGATGATGCGGTTTTAAAGGCGGCATCATCTAAGCAGATATCATGTGATAGCGTCACTATGAGTCACCTCCTCCCACCTTTGCCTCGTTGATCTTCTCAAGCAGCGGCTCTTGCATCTCCTTCGACAAAAGACCGCAAAGCTCTTCAGCTTCCGCGTAGCTGCCAATGTCAGCATAGCATTGAACACGTAATGTGACTGCTAGAATGTCTGTGGGGTCTTTGATCATGGCGTTTCGGAAGAACTTTATGGTCTCCTCGTATTTTGACGCCGCTGCCGGAGACCCAAGCTCCTTCATAGCGTTCGCTTCGGTATATTTGCCCACGTACGAGCTGTGCACGTTTTTGCTGGCCTGCATTTTTTTTGCGTAGTCTAAAACCTTGTTGTAGTCCCTTTTTTGGGTATACGCCCCCACATACAGCCGACATATCTGGTCTTTGTTCTCCTGCGTGAACTCATATTTTTTTGACTCGTCTAATTTGTGCGGCGCTGGGGCAGGTTGCGGCTCGTCTTCAAGATCTGTGAGGAACTCGTGGCCGCCGTCTTCGTCCGCCTCCGAGCTTTCGACCAACTCTTCCAAGCCATAATCGCCGAAGCGCTCCGCAATCATCTCTTGATCGGACTCGATCATGGCTTCGATCTCGTATTCGCTCGGCGTGTGCAGCTCAGGCGTGCTCACGACGATCTCGAAGCCGTTGTTAAAGGCCCCTGCAGGGTTTTCGGCAGCCTTGAGGCAGTCGATGGTCTTCTCTGGGTCTTCAAGCTGCAAGTATAATTCCGCTGCGTTGATATAGCTCTCGACAGCTTCTGACACAGTGGGGCGCGCCGTCCTCAGCCCTTGTTCGATGGCAGCAAGCGCTGCGTTAAAGTGGTCTTTTGAGCCGTCTGCATGGTAACGCTCAATCTCAAGGTTCATGCAGTCTTCGTAGTAATCCATGGACGTGGTGGCATACTCTCTGGCCCTCTCCAGCTCCTTCTCTGCCTCATCAAGACGACCCGCCTGAACAAGCAGCTTATAAGCGACTTTATAGCCGATATAGTCAGAAGGCGTCACAAGCTTCAATTGGTTTGCCGCATTAATGCCGCTAGGGAGGTCGTTCTTCATGCCATGGATAATAGCCTTGCGCTGGAGAATGTCGGCGTCGATGCCAATCATCTGCTCGGCTTTGTCCAGGTTGATAAGCGCGTCGTCATAGCGGCCGATGTCAAAGCAGATAATCCCCAGCAGGTTATAGAGCTGCACCATGTTTTCGGGGATGCAGCCCAGCTCGTCTGCTATGGCAAGGTTGTACATGGCATCTGCCAGCCTGCCGTCGGTGGCCTGGGCAAAGCCGAGGTCAAAATAGCGGTTGCCGTTGTTGGGGTCGTTTTTAACTGCATGGGTGTAGTTCTTGATCGCCTCGTCGTAGCGCTCAAGCGACATCAGGGCGTTGCCCGCGCACTTATAGGCGTCGGGGTTGCTGGGCTCAAGATTAATCGCTTCTTTGGCTAGGTTGAGTGCCGTGTCGTTTTGCTGGTTCAAGAAGGCGAGACGAGAAACGGAGAGCAGCGAAGATGCTTTAGTCGTGTCAGACATTGTGGAACCTCCTATTTTGCTGTATATACCCACAGCAGTACCTATGTTGCGCGATTCGGCAGTTGCGCATCTTTGCCGGGAACATCCATTGCTGCCAAGGAGTATGTGTGGAGTGTGCTTTTTTATCCATGGGTGTGCTCTAATGCCAGCATGCGGTTTGCTGGTCGGTGCCTTTTAGACCAGCAGCCCTGGTGCTGAGACTGCCTATGTCGGAGCAGTCGCTATTGTCGTGCTTGTGACGCATGGTTGCCCTCCTTATACTCATTATTCCGCAACCGCTCATCAAAACCCTTTTGCATGCAGGCAGAGATGCCTCCTCTACCACACGACAGAACATTCTATCATGACTCAATGATCCCCTGAGGCGCTTTGTGTGTTGCTTTTTGTGTTGCGGATTTTATGGGACATCGGAATACTAGAAAAGCGTTGGGAACGCGGGCGCTCAGCGCCTCCACCGCCTAACCTTGCGCTTCGCGCGTTTCTCGACAGGAACCGGCACATTGAACAACAGCTCGTTCAAGTCGTCATCCACAAAGTGGATGCAGTAAGCCTTGCCCTTGTAGTGTGCGACAGCGGCTTCCATGACTTCTAGCTTCTCTGCCTCCGTTGGGATTTCTGTGGTGCCGTCCGACATGATCCATTCCATCGAGCTCGCATACGCCTCGAATCCATCAGAAGCGAGCTCGCCGACAAAATGCGCCACCCTTCCGTTGCACTCTATGCGAATGACGCCCCTGCTGAAGACGTCGGCTCGTATTAGTGCGCTGCCCTTGCCGCCTGGGGCGGCAAGCAGCTGAACAGTGAAGACAGGCAGGACAAAAGCGAGCTCCCCTCGTCTGTGGTCCTCGAGACAGGCGGCGTCCTTACGAGACTGATGATCCTCGGGGTGCTGGTGAGCAGGGGGCTTATGCTCGTGCTCGGCAGGGCCTTCTTTGTGCTGTTCCATACGCTTCCTTCTCACTGCTGTTGCCGAGCGACCGTTTGTGTCACCCCGGGCTCGACCCGGGGTCTTTGCCATGGCCAGGCGCGGTTCGCGGAGAGATCGCGGGCCAGGCGCAGGATGACACGTTTGGGGCCGCAGCTGGCATCGCCACTGCTGCCCTCACCCGAACAACCGCCTCCATATGCTCTTGCGCTTCGCTCGTCTGCCGGGTGGAACCGAGACGTCAAGCTGCACTTCGTCCATGCTTGTGCCATAAAAAGTAACGTGGTTGTTTGTTCCCATGGTGTTCGCGATGACAGCCTCCATTACTTCGAGCCTTTCTTTGTACGTCGGGCTCTTTTTTGTGCCATCCGGTCGTATCCATTGCATCGACAAGTCATATGCCCTAAAGCGAACGGAGTCGAGCTGACCATAAAAACGCGCTGTTCTCCCGTTGTGCTCTACATGAAGATACCTTCTGCTATAGGCTTTGATTATTATCATCGTATCGCCTCTCGTTCCTGTAGCGTCAAATCAGACTAGAGCAAGATCCCGCGTCGAGCGCGGGATGACACGCTCGGGGCCGCATGCAAGATCCCGCGTCGAGCGCGGGATGACACGCTTGGGGCCGCATGCAAGATCCCGCGTCGAGCGCGGGATGACACGCTCGGGGCCGCAGGCTGGCATCGCCACTGCTGCCCTCACCCGAACAGCCGTTTCCAAATGCTCTTGCGCTTCGCTCGTCTGCCAGGCACAACTGGTACGTCAAGCTGTAATTCGTCCATGTTCATGTCAATAAAGCTAATATGGTTGCTTGTTCCCACGGTATGCGCGGCTATGGTCCTCATAAGCTCAAGCCTCTCCTCTTGCGTCGGAAACTCTGTTGTGCCGTCCGGCAGTATCCATTGCATCGAGTCGGCAAGTGCCGTAAAACTAACAGAGTCGAGCTCACCGAAAAACCGGGCTGCTTGCCCATTGTGCTCAATACGTAAACTCCTTCTGCTATAGGCTTTGATTATTATCATCGTATCGCCTCTCGTTCCTGTAGCGATAAATCAGACGAAGAGATCCCGCGTCAAGCGCGGGATGACACGCTTGGGGCCGCAGCTGGTGTCGCCACTGCTGCCCTCACCCGAACAGCCGCCTCCAGAGACCCTTGCGCTTCGCTCGCCTGTCGGCAGAAATCTGAACATCGAACAACAGCTCGTTTCCTTCGTCATCCTCGAAGATAACGCAGTTTCTTGTTCCTTTGGAATACGTGGCGGCGGCTTCCATCACTTCAAGCCTCTCTTCTTCTGTCGGAGTCTCTCTTGTTCCGTCCGGCAGTATCCATTCCATTGAACTGGCGTTTGCCTCAAATCCATCACAATAGAGTTCTCCGCGAAAACGCGCCACCCTTCCGTTGTATTCTACGCGAATAGAGCTATCGATATAATATGTGATCTTTGTCATTGAGCAACGTTTCCCGTTTGCGACGACAATCCACCCAGCATTGAGGACAGGCCGGCCCACAAAGAACCATTCATGCCAAAAGTCCTAGGGATATATTCAAGCCCCTGGCGCATGATCTCCGTGATGCCAGTGACCTTGGGGTTTATGTTCAGCAGGATTTTCTCTGTGGTGTTCCACACGCTTCCTGCCCATGGAGATGATCCAATAAGGGTCTTCACCTGACCCGAGGAGTTCATGGCGAAAGATGCTGAGGCTTGTCTCCAGCCAACATCTGTTGCTGGCCGCGTGGCTCCGAGCAACGACTCCAGTGTCGAGCCGCCATTGCTCCGAATGAAGTTCTGCGCCACTGCCTCGCCTCCATCGTTAGCCATCCCGGTCCAGAACACTGATGAGTTTGCTTGTGGCGAAAGGGGGTAGTTGCCCGCGTTGCGTATCGCGTCCTTGAAGACGGAATTATTGCGAAATGAGTTGCTGTACGCGCGCAGGCCGGCGTTCGAGATTCCTTTGAGGGAGCTGTAGATCGCGCCAACGCCGTAGCCCAGGTTCGAGAAGAGGCTTATCCAGTTCATCGTGTTTTGCCAGGCCTTGAAGGTTGGGTTGCCGCTCATGTCGTGCCAGGTGTCGATGATGTTGAGCGCCGCAGAGCCGACGGACGACACAAGGGCGATCGCCGCGACTGAGAGACTCACCACCGTCGCGACGGTGAGTGCCGTGCCGGAGCCGACGCCGAGCGCGGTCAGCCCTGCGGCCAGCATCGGGACGAGCGCCATCCCGCCTGTGGCTATGATCGCCACGACCGCGAGCACCGTGCAAAGGACGACGACCGCGGTGATGAGTAGCTCTTTCCAGTGCTTCGCGCACCAGTCTGGCGCCGAGGCGACGATGTCACAGAGCTTCTCCCAGCCGCCCTTCTCGCACTCGGGCTTGAGGTGGCCGTGCTCCTTGTAGAACTCGTCCTTGCGCTTGTTTATGAGGTCGGCAACGGCGCTGTCTATGCGGGCGGCGTTCTCGGCGAACTGCTCGATGCGCCGGCCGAGGTCGTCGAGCGAGGCGATCTTGCGCTCTTGTATCTGGGTGGACGCCCGTATGGAGTCTATCACCTCGTCCAGGTCGCATACGCTCCTGTTTATCGAGAGCGCCTTTCTCGCCATGGACTCGAGCTCTGACTTGTAGTCCGTGATGGAGCGCTTGAGGTCGGCGATAAGGCCGGGCATCTGGTTGATTTGGCTCGCGTATAGGTTGATGGTGGCCACTTGGTTGTCCTAACGCTCGGTAGTAGTATACCGGCGTACGTGCTTCGGGTCAGTTGCCTTGTTGCAAAGTCTGCCGATAGTGGAGCAAACGCTGTGGTCGTGCTCATAACGCATAGTTGCCCTCCTTATGCCTATAAACCGCACCCGCTCATCAATACCCTTTTGTTTGCAGAAAGCAATAATGCCTCTGACGAACGATAAAACATTCTAACATGAGTCAACCTGGGTTCCCTGAATTTGTGACACCCTGGGCTCGGCCAGGGGTCTTTGTCATGGCCCTGCGCGGATCGCGGAGAGACCCCGCTTCAAGCGCGGGGCGACACGCTTGGGGTGGCAACTGGTAGCGCTACTGCTGCCCTCACCCGAACAGCCGCTTCAAAATGCCCTTGCGCTTCGCTCGTCTGCCAACGGGAGCCTGAATGTCAAACATCAGCTCGTTTCCCTCGTCGTCAACAAAAAACTTATACTCAGGCGTTCCGATAGTGTGAGCGACGACAGCCCTCATCACTTCGAGCCTCTCTTCTTCCGTTGGTGCCACTTTGACTGCATGCGGTAGCAGCCATGTCATCGAACTAGCAATTGCCCGAAAACTGTTACTGCCGAGGTCACCAACAAAATGTGCC
Organism: Coriobacteriales bacterium; assembly: GCA_031279835.1. Taxonomy (GTDB): domain Bacteria; phylum Actinomycetota; class Coriobacteriia; order Coriobacteriales; family UBA8131; genus JAITHV01. The sequence goes on along the minus strand of JAITHV010000030.1, from coordinate 7,384 downwards.
ACTCTCCCGTTGTACTCGACGCGAAAAGTGCTTTTGCTCGTAGTTGTTATGTGCATCATTGCGCCACCATTAACGCTCGGCACGACAGACCGTCAAACGTCGAGGAGTCTCTGCCGGGCGAGAAGGGGGGTGGTACTTGCCAGAATGTTGTGCTAACGCTCGTTGACTTACCCGTGTCTCTTATGCTGCTTCGTTCATTTTTCTTCTGTGGTATTCCATGTCGTAGGAGGCGTTCTTTTTGGTTGTGCGCCAGTCGCCCAGGCTTGATTTGGTCGATTTGATGCTGTTGTCTATGTCATGCAGGTCCGACTTTGCCTGGCGCAGATCACTTTGGCTGCCTGAGACCTTAGCGCTCAGGTTGTTCTTCTTTGTCCGCATGTTTGTTAAAGCGTTGCTCAGCGCACGTTTTGTGCCGGTCAACTCGTCGCCGTAGGCATCAGACAGGCTCTTGCTGGCAACGTCGCTGGAGTGGACCATGCCGACAAAAGCCGTTGACGCTTGACTCGTCTTTCCGCTGATGTCTGTGACCTTGTTGTTGAGGGCCTCCTCGCTCTTGAGCATCAGCACTATGTCGTCAAGGGCTTCTTGGTTGTCTTTGACTTCAGTCTCCAGCCGGTTTATCTGGTTTACTTTCTTTTGCCGCTGGTCTTGGAGAGTGGATATTCTATTCTCACAACTGCTAATTTCTGAGCAAGCATTGTAGTACCTGCTCTTGGCGGCGTTGTAGTAATACTCATGGTCCATGATTGCCCTCCTTGTATCAATAAACGCAACCGCTCACTGAAGCCATCGCGCAGGCAGACACTACGACCGCCAAGTCGCGCAACTACGTTATTCTAACACGCCTCTGAATCAACGTGTCGTGCGTTTTTTCTGGTGCATCATCAACGCTTGGTGACTTCGTTCAACGACCTGGCGCCTGCGTTGCTTGCGACACTAACGCCGTGCACCAGAACCTCTCACTCGTGAGTTATGGCTACCGTCCATCCCATGCTGCCATCGAACAACTCGAGGTCAACTTCTTTCCAAGGCTCCAGACTTGTAATCAAGTCATAAGCTCTCCTGCAGGTAGTGCTAAAGAGTTTCTTTTGGCGTTCATCGTGGCTATAGACACACGTGTCGGGGTCGATGCCGACTGTAGAAATAGCGTCGAGGTCTAGTATTGTGATATCTACAGAATAATAAATCCATGGTAATATATTATTGTTTATATTTGTATATAATTGTTTATATTCTGATTTGAAATATTTCACGCAGTACTGACTCATGATCTCATGAGCAATATTTGGCTCAATGATGTTCTCAAATGTGACCAGCACAGCCGCTCCCCCTTAAAACTCGTCAATAACGCAGCCAACACAGACTGCAAGACTGCCATGCCTGACATCGCTAGTACACAACAAGTAGTCGGGCCCGCAGCCGCACACACTGACTGCAGGCCCGACCGAGACCTAACAGGCTACTTGCCGGCGAGATGCTCACCGAGCAGGACGCCAAAGGTCAGGCAGCGCCCATGCGAGTTGCCCTGGATGTTGATGGGGTAGTCAACCGCGTAGATGTCTCCCATCACGTTGCCGATGGCGTACAGGCCATCGACAGGCTTCTCGTCCTCGCCAAGCACCTCAAGGTCGTCCGACACATGCAGCCCGCCGCAAACGGCCAGCAGGCCGGTGCCGACCTTGGCAGCGATGAACGGCGCCTCGGCAACAGGCGTCACAAAGACGGCCTCTTTGTAGAAGTCCTCGTCTGTGCCGCTTGCGGCAAACCCGTTGTAGCGCTCGACCGAGGCCTTGAGCGCAGCGGGCGGAACACCGATCTTGGCCGCAAGCTCGTCGAGCGTGTCTGCCTGCACAAAGAGCGGGTCGTTCGGGTCTGCAGACGCCAAGCCGCCTTCGACCTGTGCAGCGATCTGCGTCACCGCGTCCTCAAAGCTTGACCCGAACATGCGGAAGGTGTCCCAGAACATGCCGCCGCCATGTGGCAGGCTCTCGAGCAGATACTGCTTCCAGTTTGCGTCAAAAATCGACCATGCGTACTTCTCACCCTTGAATCCCTCGGGGACCTTGGCCTGGGTGATGACGCCAACGCACTTGCCTTGAACCCACGTCGCCTCATTGAAGAAGCGGTTGCCGGTGGGGTCCACGAACATGAACGGCCCGTGGAACCCGGCAAGGGCCTGTGGGTGCATCATGGTAGGCCAGGGACCGTCCTGGAAGGCGCCGCCTGCCCAGTGTCCGAGCTTGTGCCCGTCTCCGACGTTGCCGAGTGCCCCGTTGAGCTTGGTATAGACCTTTTGCCCGATGGGCGCAAAATAACTCATCATCTCTTCGTCATAGCTGATGTCGCCCGTGGCGAGCACCACGCCCTTGCTTGCATTGTACTGAACGTAGCCCTCTGAGGTCTTGCAGATGGCCCCAGTCACGCGCGTTCCCGGGCCACCAGGCTGCACAAGCTGCACCACCGGAGACTCGAACACAAACTCGGCGTTGCCAGTTTTCTCCGCATAAGCCTTGAAGCGGTACTCGGTGATAGTCGCCATGTTGATCTCAGGGTGCTTGCTCGGCGTCGCGTCTGGCCCAAAGCCGCCGCCGAGGTCTTCAGCCGGAATCACATCGCCTATGCTGCCGCCCATGAGCCAGTGATACGAGTGCTCCTCCTTGTGGATCTCCTGGTTAGAGGCGTTCGCGGTGATAAGGCAGACCGCGCCGTCCGCCAGCGACAGGTCGAGCATCCAGTCCATGGTGCGCTCAGACTCGCGGAACCACTTTGCGACCAGCGACTCGCGGCAGCGGCCGGCGCAGGTCTTAACCCAGCGAGCCTGGTTGAGCGGCTTGTCGATAAAGTAGCCTTGCGGCGCGTAGTTCTCTTGGAGCATTTTGGACCAAGCAGCGCCGGTGCCGCCTATGCCGTTGCCGTGCAGCACCTTGTCTTTCTCGACAAGGACCACCTTGGCGCCGAGCTCGGCGGCGCGCGCCGCTACCGTCGTCCCGGCAAAGCCGCCGCCGCAGACAAGCACCTCGGTGTCTACCGTCTTGGTTATCTGCGCTGAGTCGATGTCTTTGGGTTTGTTTTGGGGATCCCAGGAATAGCTCCCGCCCGCGCCTGTGCCTGCGCCGCCTGCGCCAGTGGCCGCGCTGGGGGTGCAGGCGCCAAGCACGCCGAGGGCTGCGACGCTCACGGCGCCGAAGCCGGCGCCTTTAAGCAGGTCACGGCGCGAAAGGCCCGTATCCTGCCCCGCTGCATTCTGATCGTGTTTGTCTCCCATGTTTGTTCCTCCTCAATACTGGATGGCAGCCGGCTTCCCGCATGAACACCGGCCATATCGCCGCACGGCGCACCGCACGGCGCACGCCGACAAGCGTACCACAGCGACGGGCAGCGGCGCGCAGCGGCGCGCAGCGGCGTGCAGCGGCGCGCAGCGACGGGCAGCGGCGCGCAGCGACGAGCAGCGACGAGCAGCGGCGCGCAGCGGCGCGCAGCAAGTCATGCTGCTATCAGACAATAGAAGATAGCCTGCTGTGATAAGCTATTGAGGTTATGGAACTCATGTCAGCTCATGCGGGTGAGCGGGCATGCCACATTTAACGGAGGAGGAAACCATGTCCGAAAATCATCACACCACACAAGACGTATCGCAAGAGTCACACGACGGCACGCCGTCCGGCGTGTCGCGACGGGCGTTTTTGGCAGGCACGGCTGCTGCCGGCGCCGTCGCGGTGGCAGGCCTTGCCGGCTGCGCGCCCTCGACCAGCGGCACCGGCGGCACGGGCAGCACCGGCGGCTCGGGATCCGGGCGTTCGTGGGAGACGCCGCCGGCGCCCATCACCAACATAGCTGAGACCATCGAGACCGAGGTGCTGATCATCGGCGCAGGCATCTCTGGCCTTGCCACGGCATGCGCCGCTGCCGAGAGCGACGCTAAGGTGCTTGTGGTGGAGAAGTGCGCGCAGTTCAACGGCCGGGGCGGCGGCTTCGGCGCCATCAACTCGCGCTACATGGAGCAAGTCGGGGCGACTTTCGACAAGCCTGACGCTTATGCACACTGGGTGGCACAGACCGGCAGCCGCGCTACGGAGCCTCTTATCGCCAAGTTCTTCCGTGACAGCGAGCGCGCCTCAAACTGGCTGCTCGACAAGGTAGACGCGGTAGGCGGAGCGGTCATGGTCGGCGACTTCTTTAGCAAAGACACAGTATGGGCTGAGGTTCCGGGGTACCACATGTGCTTCCTCATGACGCCTCCCGGCGAGACGCCCCCCTTTGAGTACAACCCCTTCCTGCCCGCCACGCTGCTCTACCACGACTCGATCAAGGCTGGAGCCGAGTACCTCTTCAGCGCCCCGGCCGTCCAGCTTGTGCGCGAAGGCGGCAAAGTGGTCGGTGCCATCGTGCAGACCGACCGCAGCACCTACAAGCGCATCAATGCCAGCAAAGGCGTCGTCCTTGCCACCGGCGACATTTCCGGCGACAAGGAGATGGTCGAGGAGTACGCCCCGATCGCGTTGCCTCTGCCGCTTGAGCGCAGCCAGTACACGCCGCAGACCGTTCCCGCGGGCTGGAACAGCGACAGCCCCGTAAACAACGGCGAAGGGCACAAGATGGGCATGTGGGTTGGCGCGCAAATGGTCGACGGACCGTGCCCGACCATGATGCACCCGCAGGCCTTCACGTGGTTCCATGCGGCCTTCCTGTTTGTGAACACCAACGGCGAGCGCTTCTTCTGCGAGGACACGTGGGTCCAAGGCAAGTCGAACAACATGGTGCGCCAGCCTGACCAGATGGCCTTCTCGATATTTGACGACAACTGGCTGCAAGACATCACCGACACAGTGGGCTTCGGCGGGGGCATGTTCTGGGACAGCTTCCGCCCCTTTGGCACGCCGACCTCGGCGGCTGCCGAGAGCTTTGCCGGGCAGATGCCAGGCTGGCTCGAGGCGGGCAAAGACCCGAGTGTCGCCACCGACACGACCACCTGGACCCAAGCGGCCTGGAAGGCCGACACCTTGGACGAGCTCGCCAAGCTCATCAACGTGCCCGCCGAGAACCTCAAGGCAACGGTCGAGCGCTACAACACCCTGTGCGACGCCAAGTCCGACATAGACTTCTTTAAGGAGCCGACGTTTCTCACTCCCATCCGCAAGGCGCCGTTCTACGCCACAAAAGTCGGGCCGGCCATCCTTGCCATACCTGCCGGGCTCAAGTGCGACGAGGAGTTCCGTTGCCTCGATGAGAGCGGCAAGCCCATCGACGGGCTGTTTGTCGCCGGCAACATGGTCGGCAGCGTCATCGCCGTCGACTATCCCATCAACGTCGCAGGCAACAGCCATGGGCGTTGCATCACCTTCGGCTATGACCTTGGCAAGCAGCTCGCGGGGGCATACCAGCCTGCTCTCAAGCCGGGCGACCCGCTGCCGGGACTGAAGCTCGGCACAGCCAACCGCTGGACCGCCGAGGGATTCCCGACTGCGTGACGGCACTTCACATGACATCTTCCGACACACATGACGAAGCTGAGCGCTGCTTCGCACGGCTGCAGGAGCTCGTCGACCTGATTCCGGTATATACGGAGAAGGACGTCGAGCTCCGACGCGCACGGGCGGCCAGAGAGCTGCTCACGCTGCGCACTGCCGCTGTAGCTGCCTCAGCCGAGTACCAGCGCCTCGAGCACGAGTGTGACGAGGCGCTTCGCCTGGCGCACGACGCACGAGAGCGCGGCGACATGCAGGCTGAGGGGCGCGAGCTGGGGCGGCTGCGAACGGTATCTGAGCTATGTGCCCTGCGGCGTGCGCCAATGGAGCGGGCTGCTGCCGAGCTGCGCGTGGCCTTGGCGCCGGGCGGCTTGGCCGAGGCGGCAGGGGTGCGCGAGGACGACTTGCTGCTCATGGACGAGAGGCTTGACGAGCTCGCCCTCGACGATGTGGCTTTTGAGGCGCTGCTGGCCCAGATCGAGCACTACAAGCGGGAATATGCAGCGGTGTATGCCCGCTGCCAAGAGCTGCTAGAGGCGTGAGGCCGATGCCGGGCACAGGCGCAGACACGCCTGTGCCCGGCATTGCCTAGCAGATGCGTCATGGGGGAACTGTTTGTTTACTCATCAAGATCAAACTCGTAGCATGAGTCGATAAACTCTGAGAAAGAGCCCGCGATGAAGCTTGTTACAATATGTCCTGTTTCCGGTTCCTCCAGCTCGTGGTTCCCGAAGAGGACGCTACCGTAGTGCTCGCCCCTGACCACGAGAAGAATGATGTTGCCATAGGGGTCTTCAGCGATGGGCATCAGCGTGTCGGGTATTTCATCCGATTCGAGCAGCATGGAATAGCATGCCTTCAAGTCATCGAGCTCCATCGTTTTGTTTGCGTACAGTTTATTAAAACTACGTATTACAGAATCAGACTCACCTTCTCTGCTGTCCTCAAAGAAATCAAAAGCCCATTCGCCCTCTGGGGTGCCGCCGTTGTTCTCGAGCATGAACGCCTTGTAGTCGCTGGGCAGCTTGATGCCGAACTGCTCCTCGAATTCGGCGATGTCTTTCTCTAACAGCTTATCTCCCGAGTCAGTGATGTTCATTGTCCTTGCTCCTTTCCTTATAGTGAAATTCCGCCGGTATGAGAAAAACCTGATTTTGAGCTATGAACAGCTCTTTCTACTAGCAGCATCTGTCCATTTTCCATGTGGTGCCAGGTATACCCTTTTGGCGTACTGTCAAGACCGACCGCACTGTTTGCGCGAGCATTGTCAATATACCGCTTGCCAGAGTTTTCTATAGTCACCGGTTGTGAGTGCTCTGGGTGCGCGTAGGGCGAGAAGTCCGGGTACCCTTCCTTGCTGTAGGTGACGCTGACTTCTCGTCCCTTGACTATCTTTGTGTAGGTGGTGCTGCCGTCGGCGTGCTCCTCAGTCCGAATGACGCCTTTCCTCGGTCTTTTGGGGGCATAGTCGCCGCCGGCGTTGTGGACCATGACTCCTGCTGCGCCCACGTGGTAGGTGTGGAAGTCCTCGACCTGGAAGTTGTAGACGGCCACCGGCTCGTCGAGCGCCTCGTGGCGCGCGCTCTCGACAGGGAGTGCCTCGCCGCTCGCGCTCACAAGCTCGCCTGCCTTGAGCTCGCCTGCGTTGACGAAGCCGCGCCCCTTGAGGTAGAACGGGTGGTCCAAGGTTGTGCTGATAAGCTCGCCGCCGACTGACAGCTGCACGAGCGTTGTGACCTCGCGCACGTAGGCCTCGACGACGGGCTTCTCGGCTGTCTCGAAGGTGTCGGCGTCGGTGGAGGTCACGCGGTCGCCCGCCCGTATGTTCTCGATGGCCACCAGGCCGGTCGCCGTGTGGACCATGGTTCCCGCAACAAAGCACGTTCTTTGCAGGGGCTCCATCGTGTGGTGGGCGCTGC
>JAITHV010000002.1 GCA_031279835.1 Coriobacteriales bacterium | reverse complement strand
CAAGACTGTCCTCGTCGTCTATGTCGACGGGGAAAAACGGCAGCACGCCCGCGACCGGCACGCCACAACGCTCTTCGAGCTGCTTAACGCCGTCGTCAAACAGAGACAACTCGCCCCGGAACTTGTTGACCACCGTCGCCTTGATGAGCTTGCGGTCTGCGTCGTCAAGCAGTGTCACAGTGCCATAGAGCTGCGCGAAGACGCCTCCACGGTCGATGTCGCCCACAAGCAGCACCGGCGCCCCGATGCGACGCGCCATGCCCATGTTCACCAGGTCACGCTCTCGCAAGTTGAGCTCGGCCGCGCTGCCCGCGCCCTCCAAAACAATGACCTCGTACTCTGATGCCAGCGACTGGTAGGCGGTCATCACAGCATTGACAAGCGGCTCCTGGCGCCGGTAGTACTCGGTTCCCGTCACCGTGTCAAGCACCTCGCCGTTGACTATGACCTGCGACGCGGTATGGCTGGCCGGCTTGAGCAGTATGGGATTCATACGTATGTCTGGCTCAAGGCGCGCGGCCTCGGCTTGAGTCACCTGGGCGCGCCCCATCTCAAGGCCGTCACGCGTGATGTAGGAGTTGAGTGCCATGTTCTGGGCTTTGAACGGCGCCACGCGAAATCCGTCTTGCACCAAGATGCGGCACAGACCAGCAACAAGCAGTGTCTTGCCGGCATTGGACATCGTGCCTTGGACCATCAGCGCCTTAGCGTTTGATTCGGGCATGTCTCATTTCCTTTGAGTTCATATAGCGTTCAATGATAAGACCGTAGTTTTTGCTCTTGTGGGGCACAAGGCACTTATGACAACTTTTGACGCCCTTTTTGGTATACACATAGTTTCCGCCACACTCTGTTCCCAGAAGGTAGAGCGGGCAGAAGCAAAAAAGGCAGCTGAAGTCGTCAGGAGACGCGTTGTCGTGACACGGAAAATACTCGCAGGACGTATGTGCAAAGAACGAGTAGTTCTTGCCGCGCCAGTTCCCGTCGTCAACATACGCCTCGTCGTCGGCGACCTCGCCGCCTGCAACCTCGTCGGCAACGCCGTTTGTCTCGTTATCCATTTAGTCTGCTCCTCCCAACAAGCCGAAACGTCGAGGCGCCGGGCCCAGCGCCTCGACGATCACCGACATCTGAATCGCTAACGGAACATGCACCGGCATGATAACCTGTTCCGACATCTTGAAACAGGGCATGAAGCACATAGCCACCCAGATGAGGCACATGCCATCCGTAATACGGCACAGCGGCATCACCGCCCCAACGGCTCATCACCGCCATGAGAGTTCCACCGTGGGCGACGACGACCATGGCCTTCTCGCCCCGTTTGTGACCTGCCGTCAGGAGACCCTCAAACGCTGCCTGCACGCGGGCGTCGAAGTCAGCCTGGTCCTCGCCATGTGGGCACCTTCCCGTGCAGCCCGTGTCTACCCACGCGCGATACGACGCGTCGTCGATCATCTCGTCTGCGCTGCGCCCCTCAAAGTCGCCAAAGTTCATTTCGTGCAGGCCCTCGACTACCTCGAGCGCGGCACCCGGAAAACACAGCTCGGCCGTCTGCGCACAGCGTGTCAGCCGGGACACGTAGACCTTCGGCGGACTGGCAAGGAGGGTGTGCACTTCGTCGCTGAGGGCCATGGCCGCGTCCTTTTGGCCAGCCGGAGCGCCACTTGGGCCAAGCGCAGCCTCCATGGCCCACGCACAAGCCCGCGCAATGCCCTCTGGGCACAGCGGCTCGTCCGTGCAGCCGATGTAGCGGCGCTCCAAGTTTCCGGCAGTTGGCGCGTGACGCAGCAACAACACGTCCATGAGCTACCGCGCCTGACCGCGTGCAACCATCAGGCGCCGCCCTTAATGACGACGGGGATCCCGGCAACGAGACGCACCACCTTTTCGGCATGCCCTGCAAGCTGGTTGCAGAGACGCCCTGTGGCCTCACGCACCTCACGCTCATGGCGCTCGGCCGGAATGACTCCCGAGCCAACCTCGTCGCAGATGACTACTTCCTTGGCACAGAGCACTTCGAGCAGGCCTTCCGCTGCGTCCTTGTCAGCAGCTACGATTTCTTGGAGCCGGTCTACCACCGGCCGGTTGTCGATAGCCCCTGTGGCAAACTGACTCTCTTCATAGCCAAGGCCCCGCACGTAGTCGCGCTTGCCCGAGGCCGCGCCGCCGATTACGAGTATCACAGCAAAACCACCACCTTCTCGGTCAGAACCAGTGCGAGCAAAGCCAGTATCTCACACATCTGAATAGTGAACCCAGCAACATCGCCGCTCATGCCGCCAAACTGGCGACGCGACATGACGCGTGCATAGACCAGCGCGACAAGCGCGCCCAGGGCCGCTGCCAGCGCAATGCGCCATTCGAGCAAGAAGCCAACAGCGCCAGCTGCCACGAACCACAGAGCGCAGACAACCGCAGCTGGCCGCCCTGCCCCTTGGCGCGTCGCGCTCAGCAGGTCGCTGTGCCGCGCCGTTGCAAAGGCGATGCTGGCAAACACGCCGACCGCGCGGCTCTGGACCGCTGCCACCCCCAGCAGCCCGACGACCGTGACACTGGGCGTCAGCTCGCAGGCGAGAGCAAAGTAGGCCAGGAGATAGGCGGCGACGCCGATGAGCGCGAAGGCGCCGATATGCGGGTCTTTGAGGATGGCGAGCTTCTTCTCGGTGTCGCCACGGCTGCTCAGGGCATCTACCGTGTCGCAGTAGCCGTCAAGATGTATGCCGCCGGTGAGCAGCACGGGCACGAGCGTGAGCCCACAGGCGAACAGCGCCTGCCCGAAGCCTAACAGGCCGCTCAGCCAAAGCCATAGCTGCAAGAGACCAGCCACAATGACTCCGACAAACGGCAGCGCCACGAGGATATGGCGCATGTTTGAGCGCTCCCAGGCAAGCGTTGGCATGGGAATGCGCGTGAACAAGGCGAGCGCCATGATCGCAGAGCGGAGCACAATCATTGCGGCTCAGCCTCCCAGGGAGCGCCCTTGACGCGCAGCGGTATGCCGCACACGAGCTCATAGACGACATCAAAACGCTCGGCAAGCGCCGCGTTAAGGCTGCCCAGAAGCTCAACGTAAGCGCAGGTAGAGTCGCTGTAGCCCAGCGCAGAACCACTGCCCACATCGTTGGTCACCACAAGCAGGTGCGCGCACTTCTCCTCAAGCACTTTAATGTCGTCTAGGATGCGCTGAAAGGCCCCGTTGTCGAGGCGGTTGTCCTCGTCAAACATCTCATTTGCAGCAAGATTACACAAACACTCTAAAAGCACACAAGAGTCATCTGCTAGATCGATGCCAGACACCGAGCGCGGGCGCTCGATCGAGTCAAAGCCCCGGTCACGTCGCATGGCATGGTGACGCTCGATCCGCCTCAGGAACTCCTCGTCATTTGACCCGACCATCGTGGCCAGGTAATAGCGTGGGCCAGGAAGGGCGCTGGCCATGCGCTCAGCATAGCTGCTCTTGCCGCACGCAGAGCCGCCGGTGAACAAGACGCGCATCCCCCATCACCTCACATGCCGATATCAGAGAGCGTCATCATGTCGTTCATGACCGCGATAATCAAGTCGAGCAGCGGGATGATTGTGATCGCACCCGTGCCCTCACCGAGGCGCATTCCCGCATGGACGATCGGAGAAAGCCCCAGCTCGTCCATGATCCACATCGCCGCCGGCTCTGCCGAGAGGTGACTAGGGACAAGGGCGTAGACCGCCTTGGGGCACAGCCGCACCGCCAAAAGCGCCGACACACTGGAGATAAGGCCGTCGATGACAACGGGAACGCGATAAAGCGCCCCGCCGATGAATATGCCGCACATGCCGGCGATGTCGAAGCCGCCGAGCTTTTGGAGCACGCCAAAAGGATCGCCCCGATCGGGCTTGTTGACCTCGATCGCGCGGTCGATAACCCTCACTTTGTTCGCCAGCCCCTCGTCGTCCAGGCCGACGCCGCGCCCCGTGAGCTCGCGAGCCGTCTTGCCGAGCAGCACAGTGGCCACAGCACTCGATGTTGTCGTGTTGCCGATGCCCATCTCGCCCGTTGCGATAAGGCGGTACCCTTTGTCAACGGCGTCACGCACCAGGTCGATTCCCGCCTGCACGGCCTGCTCGGCTTCTGCGGCGCTCATCGCAGGGCCAATGCTGATGTCAGCGGTGCCGTCGGCGACGTGTCGGTCTACGATGCCCGGACCTTCCAGCTTGCGAAACATGCCCATGTCAACAAGCTCGACGTCGCACTTTGCCTCACGCGCCATGATGCAGACCGACGAGCGGCGCTGCGCCATAAACGACGCCATGGATACTGTTATTTCTGCAGGAGTCACCGATATGCCTTGTGCGGTGACTCCATTGTCGGCCGCCAGAACGAAGGCCAGGCGTTTGCTGATGTCTACAAAACCGCTCTCGCTTCCGCTAATGCTTGCGATCCGCGCGACAAGCGCCTCAAAGGTG
>JAITHV010000055.1 GCA_031279835.1 Coriobacteriales bacterium | reverse complement strand
CTGCCAAAATATGACAGGGAGATCCGACCCCTTTGCCACAGACAGCTGGACCCGACCCCTCTTGTCACATTCTGACGCCTGGACCCGACCCTGCCGACAACTCTAGCAATAGCCGGTGCGTTAACGTGGCTAGAGTACGGGCAGCTTGATTATGGATGCTAGGTTCTCGTCGTTGCCATAGTCGACAGGGACTTCAAGCATCGCATCTTTGCCACGAATGAGACCGCTGAGCGTGCTACTGTTGCGTTTTCCGTTGAGCTCCTTGTACCACTCGTAGCCTTCGACGAATTCCTTGCCGGATACGAAGGGGTACCTGATGGGGCAGCCTTGTCCAAAGTCATGCAGCCTCGTGATGGTGTCAAGGCGACAGGCGGTTGTATAGAGAAGGTCCTTCGGAACGTGCAGGTTCTGCAGACTGACCTCGTAGCCAGCCATATTGCTCGGCTCGGCCACGCTGCGCGTTATGGCAGTTCGCTTAACATTGAGCGACTGCTTGCGAACGAGCAACTGTTTGAGCCGTATGCTCACGCTGCCAAAGCCGAACGGCCTTGCGTGACCAACCAGATGGTAGTGCTGCTCGGCTTTGGTTTCTGGACCAAGCGTTATGCTGGCAATGAGCACCTGCAACTCACGCCTGCTCAGACGCTCGAAGTACACACTGAACTCGAATTTGCGACCGGCTTTTAGTGGCCGCATGGTCATGTTGCGCGAAGTCTTTGCTATCTTGTCCTCGCTGCTCAAAGAAGTCTCCACAAAACTCTTCCAGCCATCATCGGGATGCTGCCAGTAGTACTTTCTGCCGCTGGGACGAGCCTTGTAGTTGGAGCTATAAATCGGCACGCTCTGACGTTTTATTGCTTTGCCATAATCCCAGTCACCCCAATTGACGCCATGGCTTTCGAGATAGTTCTTGGTCGAGCGGTGCTTTGGGCTCGCAAGCTCGTAGAGCCGCATCGGGTCTTCATATTTTGCCTGCTGTGCATCTGCCAGCTTAGCATCGGTTACGCGGACGCGCCCGGGCGCCTGGTCGTCTGACTGGCCGCCCTCGCCCACAAAGCCAAAGAGCGCACAGGCGGGGCAGTAGCCTTCCTTCGTGCTGCAGGGAGAGGAATCTCTCAAGAGCTTGCCCGATACCTGCTCGACATGCTTGGAGTAGGCAGCTGGGACCAAGCGGTACATCGCTGGACCGTTGCCTTGATGCTTATACTTTTGGTAGAACACCGGGAAGCACGCGGGTTCATCTCCGGCAATAAACGCGTCAAGCGCCTCCTTGTAGGCGCGATAGCCGCTGTGCGTTGGGCGCGTGCCCGTGGTCGGGTCCCACGAGAGCGCCTCAGAGTCGGCCACGTAGTTCTCGTTATACTTCTCACCATAGTGAGCTATCACTTGCTCGAGCTGCTTTCGATACTCGTTTTCGGGCTTGCCGAAGTCAAACTCGCTTGACCCAAGCACACACTCCCCTTTTGTGAACACCCCAAAATAGCGCTTCTTCTCGAAGTCCTCGCCAAGTTGAATGTAGCCGTTTGGCGGATTCGATTGCTGTCGAAGCTCGTTGACATAAAAGAGCCTAATCCTGTTACTACTTCTTACACTCGGTGTCCCCTCCCTTGTTGTTGCCCACACTGCCTCGCCGTTAGAGTAGTCGACGACTTTGTATTCTGTAACGGGACGACATGTTTCATAAATATCTAAAAACTTCAATAACTTTATTGCCGAATCATGCTGACACCCCTTATCCCGAAACTTCGCACGTTCGCGTCTCGCCTTGTGCAGCGCGTAGTGCGCAGCGCCCTGACCATCTACCGTCTTGACTATCAGACCTGGCTTGTGGGGGTCATACATGCGCCGGTGAAACCACTGCTCCTCGCTCACAAACTCCTCATTCGCCTGAGAGAGGCAGGAGCCCGTCAGTGTCTCGTAGACCGAGCGGAACACGCCGCGCAGCGAGGCACCCGGAATGACGGGCTCACAAGGACCACGCGTCGAGCCGGTCTGCTTGCCCGAGAGGTCCGTATACGAGAAAAACTCATAGCTCTTGTGGCGCTTGTCGTCCCCTTCGCCCACGTCTCCGTCAACGAGCGCATGGTCATTGGTGGTGTTGGGGATAAAGAGCGGCGTCCTGTTTGTCAGCGTGAACGTGAGCTTGCCGGTGAGCTTGTCACCTTCGCACGGCGCTTCAGCCGTTTGCCTCCCACCGGGAAGCGCAATAAAGGCATACGGGTTTATGAAGTAGTCAGGCATCGACCGACACCTCCAGTGTCCGGGGCTCCCCGCCCAGATGCGCCTGCAGCTCCACAAAGCGGCGGTCAACAAGCTTGAGAAAGCCGTCGTCGTTCGGCTGGTACAAGACGTGCTCGACAATGAAGACATTTATGCCCTGCTCGTAGTCGTCGCTCCACACAGTGGGAAGCCAGATGTGAGAGCCGCGATCCTCGGTCACGTCAATGCCGACCGCAACTTTCGTTGCCCTGCTGCCTCGAAGCAGCGACGCCTGGAGCAACACCTCTGCGTCCGTAAGAGCACTAGTGCCAGCAACTTCGGCCGACACACCAACTTCGGACCTGTAACTGCACAGAACGCGACCGTAGTGCTTGCCGCCTGCCTTCCAGATATGCAGCTCGCGCTCAGGGGTAAACACGCGCAGCTGCTCAAGCAGGCTCCAGCACACTTCGTACCCGTCACGTAGGACAACCGCGCCCTCGTGCACATAGCCGAAGTCGGCCTTGTCGGGAGACTGCCAATAGACCCAGACCGGCTGTGCGTTGAACCACCGACCGGCTATCTTCTTAAAGGAGTCAGAGTCGAGGATGGGCAGAATAGTGTCATTACAACCACAGGCGCACGAATACCGCTCTACCTTCAGGTCGTTGCTCGAGATAAAGTAGGGCGCCGTGCCAATGCCCAGCTTCTTCTTGTGCGACTTGTCTTTATGCGACACGCCCTTTTGCTTGTTGCGATTCTTCTTGCTAGCCATGTGCGACGGCCTCCTCAGACTCAGGCGCGCTGTTCGACTCGCGAGCCTTCTCAAGCTCATGCTTCTTATCCAAATCGCGTACCTCATCTTCTAATTCGCGAATCTTTTCCAATAGGTCTTCTACACCCGTCACGTTGCCTTTATCGTCCATGCGAACAGACATTGCACTGCTGCCCACCTCAACAAGGCCGCGCCCCACCGAAACCTCGCCGCCGAGTGCCGCAAAGCCCTCGTCAACGTCCAGCAGCGCCAGCTCGACAAGCTGCCGCATCCATCGCGACGCGTCGTCCCGGGGGTAGCGGACCGTGAGCTGCGCGGTTACCGCGACGATGACGCCGTCGGTGAACAAGTGCCCGGCAACAACGCCGCCCGTGAAGCGGTCAAGGGCAGTCCTCGTGACGTCTATCGGACCCGTGTACGCACATTTCTTGACTACGGTCTCGTCAATCAGGACTCCTGATGCCAATGCCTCGCTCTTCTTTTGCTTGACCTCGTGATAGTCGGCGCCGAAGCACCTGGCGAGCAAGGCCTGGCAGACGGACGCATCTAGCCCAAAGTCGTCTTTGAGCACGCGCCTGACTGCGCCACGCAGCAGTCCGCCCCAGCTGGTGCCCGGTATCAGCGGGTACCTGACAGGCTTACTGCTTCCGTTGCTTGCCTGCTCGTCTTTACCGTAGCGCGTCGTGGTCAGCATCGTGGCATCGGCCATCAGGTCTGGCCGCCGGTAGTCGCGGATAAGCAGGCTGCCCGGGACTTTGATGTCGTAACGCACAACGTCCCAGCATGGCGGCAGAGGCGTAATTGTTGATTCTGTATTATTTTCTGAGTCAGTAAGCACTTTTTGAATGCCGCCGACCTCTTCCCAGGGCGAGAACGCGCTGGTAGACCAGTCAAAGTCGCGATAGGCGTCGCGCGCGCCGTCGTCGCTCAGCTTAACCACGTACACTTCCGGCGACTCGAGCCTAAACCGCCCCAGACCCCGGCTCCCCTTGGCACCGACAATCAGGTCGTCGTCGAGTAGCGTCTTCACCAAACGGTCGAGCAGCGCGACTTGCTCAGCGGGGTGTCGACCGTCGCGCACAATCAGCTCCAGTCGCAGCTCATAGGCGGCACCAGCTTCCACCACCTCGTAGTCGTAGAGGGCACGCGGGGCGACGGTGCGCTCGTCCTCCGAAAGGGCAATACCGTCCCTTATGCTGATGCGCTGCTCGCGCCCGTCTTCAAGCAGTGCGTAGCATTCGTTGACGATAAGGGCACTCTGTAACCCTTCGTCGTTGCTGGGCGCACTGCCGGCCTTTTCGCGCGCCTCAGAGCCAAACATGGCCTCTACGACCTCGGGGGGCGCGTCAGAGGTGCCCGCCTCCTGCATCCTGACCCGCAGCGCTCCCGCCAGACTGGTGCCTGGAACATACGGCCGTCCGGCCGCATCGCGCAGGACGATGCTGTCGTAGATCTCATTGTCGTAGCTTTGGGTCAAGAATGCCGACTGTGCAACAAGCTTGCCCTTTATCCACACAAAGGCTTTCAAACGGTTGCGCTCAATGATTGAGCTCATGGGGTCAGACCTCCTTTTCGCGTGTCGAGGTGTGCCTTCTTGCACAGGGCGGCCAGCAACTCGCGATAGAGGCGCTGCTGCACTTCCGGCTTGCCTGCGGCTCTCTGGAACCATGCGGACAAGACCGGGTTCGCCCGCTCTGCCTCCGACGCTTTGCCTCGACGCAGACCGAACCAATCCTCGCTTAAGCACCATGCGGCCTGTGCGGCAAAGCTGTTTCGCCCACAGGTAAGCAGCTTGCTCTTGAGGTTGCAGTAGGTGTCTTTGCGCAGACCGTCTTTGCAAAGCTCTTCGAGCAGTCCGTCCCACACGCTGAACTCCGATTCCGTGACCATGGTGTACAGTTTGCTAGCTTGAGCTCTCGCACCGCCGGTGAGCTCGCCGTGCAGTGCCTGCAGATAGGCCTCGGTTCCTTCGCCTTTGGTAGCTCCTGAATAGTCGAGGGCAAAGACGTAGCGGCGGATCTCTTGGACGACTTTGCTCTCGAAGGGATCCGGTCGCCTGGCATTCTCCTGCGTCACCGAGTCGAGTGCGTCGAGCAGCTGCGTGGCCAGATCTTCGCGCGTTGCTGAACTGGGTGTCCGAGCAATTGCTAGCGTGCTGACACTACAAAACTTCTTGTTCAGCTGGAGGGTGCACAAGTGACCAAGACCACAGCTCGTGCGCTCGCCCAGCCTTATGTTATCGAGTTTGCCCGTGTCGATCGTTGGGGGGCTTACGCCAATTACCGCGACGGTTTGCACGCTGATGACCGATCCCATCTTCAAGCACAGCTGCACGTCTCGTGCCATCCGCCATTGGCTGTTGAAGCCGGCGACTTCGCCCACTGCCACGCAGCAACACTCGGTGACTATGGTCAGGCTTGCCGCTGCATCAAGCGCTTTTTTCGCATGCAGGTGTGCCTGCAGGAGGTCGCGAAAGTCATCCAAGTTCACGCTCGGCATGCCGTATTTGTCGAGCATAATAAGGTCAGACAGCAACAACAGCTCCACCGGCTCACTGGTTTTGCCCGCGCAGTTGCCGGGCAGGTTGGTGTCGAGCGCGTACGTGCGCTCCAGCTTGGCGGGCGCCAAGCGCTTGCCAAGCCGCACCTCGCCTCCCAGGCATGCGAGGGCCTTCTCCACCAAGTAGGCGGGGCCTTCGATGGTTCCCCAGAAGCTTTGCCCTTCGCGCAGGGCGCTCTCTGTGCGCAGCCCGCCGTCGTCACCCGTGACCTTCCTGCCTCTGCTGCGGTCAGACGGGCGCCGCACATGCATGTTCACCGTGTGCTTGACCTCGATGGCTATACACGGAATACCCCGTGACCTCCAGGCAGCAAACGCGAAGGGCGTGTCCTGATAGTCTGGCGCATTGTCTCGCGCCATGACAGCGGCAATGTCGGGATGCAGAAGGTTATATAGTGGGCTCACTCGCTCGCCGCTATACTTTTTGACCTTCAAAGCCAGTGGCAGCGGCATGCCCGGCTCGTCGTCTGCCAGAGGATACGCATTGGAGAAGCACAGTCCCTCTTCAGGGTTGTCGCATAAGAACATCTTCTTGAACTCTTGATTATTGTGTGCAGCAGTCTTTATTGCGATTCCGGTAGGCGTGCGGAGATAAGCCCCTGCGGCAGCGCCCAGCAGCATTGCGCCCGGTATATAGTCTGGGTCTCTTTCTATAACACAGCTGCTTAACAATGTTAATTTGTAATAAATTATTTTATGATATTTCTCGACTTGCCCGCCGGGGATCTCAATGTCGCTTGTGTCCTTATCCTCATCATCATCGTTAGTGTTAGTGTTAGTGTTAGTGTTAGTGCAATCGTGCCAATCGATGAAGCATTTTAGAGCGCCCAAGCCCCGGTTGCGCAGCATGCCGCCATGCCGCAAGGCCTTGACGCTGCTCTCAAGCAGGAGGCGCATCGCATCAGAAGAACCTTCCATGAGCAGGTGGCCATCAAAGCAGAAAACCGTGCCTCGCGAAACCACCTGGATGTTCCTCAGAGTGTCGGTCTTGGCAACGTGGTTCTCGAGCGCGGTTGCGTGCTTGATGTGCGTGAAGAGCGACGTGATGGTCGTCGGGCTACTATAGGCTCTGAATAGGTTGACGTAAACTGATTCCTCAATCGCTCGAATGGCACCCATCAGTTTGTCGGCACCCACAGGCCGCCCGTTGCCCAGCTTGAGCATACCACCGTCTGCTGAGCCAGTGATGCCATAGAGCGTGTTGAGGAGACCTTCGGCTGTCTCTACTGTCGTGCTGCTGGTGGCTACGTCCATAAACAGTAGCCGCTCGCTCTCTTCCTTGAGCAGGCCGCGCAGCGTCTCGCGACCGATAATCGGCAAACCGTAGGCGTCGCTCTTTATTGTCGCGTCCACAATGCCCAACGCTCCCGCGCCGTCGCCAAAGCACGCATCGGACTCAAGCACCATAATCACCGTGAAACGCTGTTGGGGCGTTGGCGTGGTAGTGCTCGGGGGTGTGATTAAAGCAGCGCCCGTAGTTACGCTCACGACGGTGTTCATAATCCCACCTCGATGCGCAACAGGTCTATCGCGTCGTAAAGCGGGGTGACGTCCGTTGGGTTGCCTCTTGAATCGTGTAGGATAGCTGCGTGCATTCCAGTATTAGTGTAATAATCTCCAAGTGTAAACATGTATTGCCTAGAGGTGCGAAGGGCTGCTGGAGCGGCGGCGGCCGCAGACCAAACGATTTCTGCAGGGGCAGATGCGCCCTCGTACAACGAATACTCCCGATACAGCACCTGGTTCTTGGACTCTAAGCGCGAGACAACCTCGTGCACCGCCGAGTTTTCTGTCGGCGTGCGCCCGCCATCTGCTGCCACGAACCCACAGGCCATGACGCGTGTGTCACGCAGCGCATACAGCTCGCGCTTTGCCAAGTCTCCTGGAGCGGTTATTCTCTCTTGAAGCGACTTGAGCAGCGCCGTGACCACCCGGATGTCATACTTGAGCTCGGGCAGGTCGCCCCTTGGTCGCCGGTAGCACAAAGGACGCATGGTCAACGAACCGGGCAAGTCGCTCGATGATCCACCCATCAAGACTGTATAGTCCACCCAGTAGCCGACGTCGATGCATTCGCCAGTCAGGTTGTGCTCTTGCGCTGCTCTGGTCTTTGCGTTCTTGCAGCACCGCTTTGCCATCGCATACGCATCACTGAACGGAAAGTCGGCATGCACATAGGCAATTCCAGCACAAGCTGAAAGCTCGCTCAGGTTGCCAATTCTACCGGCGATAAGGCGATT
This sequence comes from Coriobacteriales bacterium, assembly GCA_031279835.1. Classification (GTDB taxonomy): domain Bacteria; phylum Actinomycetota; class Coriobacteriia; order Coriobacteriales; family UBA8131; genus JAITHV01. The sequence continues at coordinate 4,559 of JAITHV010000055.1, read as the reverse complement.
GAAGATAAGCTCGACCGACCGCAGTGCCATCGAGCCCTGGCAGACGTAGGTAAGGTCGTCTCCGGCCTGATAGATCACGCGCAGCTGGCTTCCGGGCGCGTCAACGGTGGGTCCGCAGAGAGCTTGCCACATGGTATTAACGGCATTTTTGAACAGGTCGTCTATACTTGTTGAGAAGTCGGCTATTCTGCCTTCTCTTGCTGACTCCCCGAGATCTTCGTCGCGAATAACGCGTATCGCATGCTCGACAAGCTTGCCCATATTGTTGCCATCAATATGAATTACTGCCAAGCAGGAGTCGAGCCTCTCGGCGTCGGGGGTTTGGGCTATCTGCCTGAAGTCACGCATGACTTTTGCGCCTGACGATGTATTGTTCCCAGTCCCGAAGGAGGAGTTTCTGTTGTAGCAGACGATTCGCTGCAGACGCGATGCGGAGAAGGGCTGTAGCTCGTCTCCTGCGTCGTAACCAGGGCGGAGCATCACGACCGGCAGCCTGTCGTGCGGGTCTTGCGCCATGGACGGAAGCGACAAGACCGTGAGCCTAACGTCGGGCAACTGTAGTTTGGCTTTGGCCATCTTCTTGAACAGGCGCAGGAGCGCCCGGGCAGGGCAGCAGCCGTCAGCGTCTGAGTCGTCGTCAACGACCGCGCGCAGGCTCAAGCTCGGGCATTCGATGATAAGCTCCTTTGACAGCTCTGTATTGAAGGCCCGGTAATTGTCCAGCCACTGCGACTCATCTGCACCGTCAAAGCGGATGAATGCGTTGCCACCTCCTGTGTACACCAATTTACCGGTGCACCCGAGGAGTTTTTCGAGCTTTGTATGGCTGAGCGCGTCTTTGAGCAACGCTGATCCCCCCACGATCTCTTTCAAAGTATTGGAGGAGAAGACGTACTTCTGAATGCCGGTGATGTCGTAGAGTGCGTACATTAGTCCCCTTCTTGTGTGATTCGATGAGGGAGTATTATATTGCTTATCTTACTATCAATATAAGACACTGAGTTCACTGATATTTTTTGGAAAGCTGCTTGGCAAACTGCTATCGACAATCGTAGCAATTACACGCAAGGAGATATCGAGCGGTGTTCGGTATTGCGGCCGGTATTTTTTGCAAGCATCAGTGCCAGCCTCAAAAAGATCGAATACTCGCTTTTCGTTGCCTCCTATTATAGTTTCGCGTGTTTCGCGAAGCCCGTATTGCCGATGTGTATTTAAAAGGTATGAAATCATATTGGCTGATGATGCTGTATAGCATAGAGGTTGTAACAGTATATTAAAGAGTATTTTGTTATATTGTGGTATATCTGAACGATAATTCAATGTCTTTGTGCATACATCGATGTACATCCGTGCTGAGTCTATGGCGAGCACCGACAAAACCACCTGCACGGGCATTGACCACGCGTTTTGTCTCAGGGTTTTACAGTTGTCCTCATCATACTTTGACTCAGCACCGTTCTTGCTTAGGTACCTGGCACCTCGTATGCCCTCAAACAACGGAAACAGCCAAGGCAGGTAAAAGGACCCCATGCAATCATTGACCGAAGCCCCTGTCGTATTGGTTGAATTTTCATTGATGTGATCAATCACGTCGGCAAAAAACTCCGGAAAAAAAATTTTAATAGATTTACTAGCTGCCTTGTTTGCATAATTATTCATTTGCTCTTCATTTGTTATCCAGTCAATGGTGTCGTTATCGATCCACCCAAACCTGTCGGTCTTTCCGGAAACCACCAACGTCACAAAGCAATAAAGCGCCTTTCTTTTGTCTTCTTCAACTGTTGCACCCCAACCACATGATGCCCAGAATTGGAGGAGTGGGCTGACATTGGATCTCGCATGCCTTTTACCACCTTCAGTTTTTGAGAACCTATCGAGTGTTTCTTTGAGTTCATCTAATCTCGTCTGTACGTCCGCATTTTCATTATTCGTGCTCGCTCGATTCAAACTATCTGTATACGCACAGTAATGCCTGTGTATTTCTGTCATGGTCGCATTACGTTTCGTCATCTTCTCCACCAAACATATCATTGTCCTCCCTTGCTTCGTCGTAGTCCTGGTCATCGTCTTCTGCCGTGCCATACTGACGTATTTCAAAGTCCTTAACGTCGCGCTTTATGAATTCTCCTATGTCCATTACTTTGCTGTCCCTACCAAGATCCTGATGAGGGACATGTCCGTAGCAGGCGTATGTGCGATCCTGCATCCAGGGGCGCTTGAGGATGTTTTCGGCAAGCGCGTGATAGAGGATGAGTGTGTTGGTTTTATAGCCATAGGTCAGGTCGGCGTAGATAGTGTCTATTGGGTCAAAGCTGGCCAATAGGTCATTGCGGAGTTTTTTTAGATCACGAATCTCGCAACGGTAAGGTATTGACAGTGAATTACCATCAATTTGCCGGCGGTTGAGTCGTATGTTTTCGTTTGGGAACGCCTCGTCAATCGCGTTCCTGAAGTTGACTTCGATCTGCTCTAGTACTTCTTCAATGTCTCTGTTGTCGTCTGATTCAAACTTGACATAGGTCAGGTCGGCCTCTTCGCCATCAACCAGGACGTTTTTAAGCAACGCAACTATGGAATAGGGGCTGTATACTGTGGCTTCGGACTCGTTTAGTACTAAGGTCTCATTAACATGCCATAGCATTGGATTTATATCTTTTGCAAGTGGTAAAAATGTTATGAAGTGCTTGCGACCCTGCGAAAAGTCATCTGGCTCTGCCTCGACATCTTGTAAGCGGTAGCCATGATATATGAGTGAGGTGATGCCTCTCAGCAGCGGTGTGTCTTCGCAGTTCTCGAAGAATTGCACGAGACCATAGGTGCAGAATCCGATATCGACCTCTACGTCCCAGCTGCTCTCAAGCTCAAGGACCACCTGAAAGAGAGCGATGGGGATGTTTTTCTCGCCATAGGTAAAGTCCACATAGAGGCGCTTGTTGACCTTGTCGCCAAGAGCAGCTTCCATAATGTTGTCGGTAAGGTTAAGGAGATGCTCTTGTGAAGACCCGTATTCTATCTCGATTGTGTCAAAGGTGTAGTCGGTGCCTTCGGTCATGCCGCAGATATCTTGGATTTCTCGCTTGAGCAAATCCATGTTTTGGCTCACTGACGTCAAGAGATTCTCATTGCTATTAACAAAAACGATAGCGGTCACTTTCGTGGGCACGTCAGACCTGCAAAAGGCCTTCATCATGGCAACCACCGGAAACCGCGTCTCATAATCGTTGGTGAGCCTCACGCCGTCAGCCCATTGATACAGCTCTGAGGTCAGCTCGTGCGGTTCTTGCAGCGGCACGACGGTTATGAAGTGCTTATCCCATGTGGCCCGTTCATCAACGTACGGCTCGACTTGCTCATCGTCGACATCGAGCACGGTCACGGGAGGGCAGGCAGCATCGTCTGTCTCGCTGCCATCATCTTTGTCGCTGTTGTCGTCGTTGTCCGGTTTTTGTCCATCGGCAGTGTCTAAAGTGTTGCTCATAAGCATCAACTCCCTATTGGAAGATTATACACAGACTTGGCTTGCGCATTCAATACTGTAGGCGCCGTAACCCATAGAAGGCGACTTGCCAATATGCAGGAGCATGCCCGCTGCAAGCCAGTCATAATAGGGTGCAAGGTGTCCCGACACGTCCAAGTGCCCAGTCCATGCGGCAACCGAGGTCTTGTTCGACCGATAGCTCCCAGCCCGTAACGACTCGGCGCACGACACCGCGCGGGCAAGCTCGTCGACACTGTAGGGCTCAGGCGGCAGTTCATTGGCATAGTGCAAGGCGATGTTTTTCATCCGCCGCGCAATGCGCTCAAGCAACAGCGAAAACCCCGTGCGCTCCCCTGGTGCACGGAGTTTGTTGTCGAGCAGCAGCGGGGAAGTGAGCCTTATCCTCAAGCTCTCTTCGCTAGCCACTGTAGTACTATATTGCCGTAATTGCATAAAAGCTATCTGGTTCGCGGTTTTGCGCAGCCAATCGGACATTAGGGCTTCGCACGGGCCGTAGATCGTGCGTGCATGGACGAACCCGGGGCTGAGGTCGCGCGTTACGAAGAACCGGTTGAGGCCTGCCTCCATTGCCAATGCGGCTAGTGCGGCCTGTGAGCAGGCGTCGCGGCCAAAGAGCGTCAGGCTGACCGTGATGGTCTCGCCAGCCGAATAGTGCCTTCGCGTCTCAAGTGCTTTGGGCGAGCCGCAGCTGAAGGAGAGCACATAGGGTGGGGGCAGCTGAGTCTCTCCGCTGCACGGGTCGGGCTTGCGGATAAAATACGGCTTGTAGAGTCGCACATAACTGCACTCGTGCTTCTTGGCGCATGTGGGGCAGCTCATTGTGTCGGGCGAGCTGTCTTTGCAGCCCACCACCACGCGCAAGCCCTGCCCGAACGCTCGGCGCACGCCCTCACCAAGAAAGCCCGGATGCTTGCCTGGCCGCATGACCTTGCAAGTAAGCGTCTGGCGCACGAACAGCAGGTTGTGCGCGGCGGGGTGTGTGAGTAGCATTGTTATGTTTGTTTGATGCAAACGACTTCTCCATTACACGTACTAGTGCATCATGGTATCTGACGTGTAC
>JAITHV010000029.1 GCA_031279835.1 Coriobacteriales bacterium | reverse complement strand
ATCGTCTATTGCGCAGGACACGGGCTGTTTGATGTCAAGTGCGACTCTTACGAAAGCGCCAGACAATAGATCAGGATCGAACCCGCCGACCTGCCGCCACCAGATGCCGACTGCCCGTTGTGAAGCCAATGGGCCTTTTCGACAGCGATGGCCGAGACAAACGACTGTCTCGGCCCCCGCCTGGCTTAAAGTGCCTTATCCGAATAAGGCAATCTGACCCGCTGGATTATTGTGACTTGCAGGAGCGCAGATCATCAGCAGACAATCTGCCGTTCGCCGCTGGGAGAATTCGCTGTATTACAGGCGGCTACCATGATTGTGCATTGCGAGTTGAATTGGTTACGGAGTAGTCCCTATGTAAAAAAAGCTAGTATAAAATATGTTGACAAACAGATAGAATGATGATAACTTCCTGAAATGTACAGAATATGGATCATGTGCAGTATTACTGATGGGACAAAACATGTACAAAAAAGCTAGAATAAAAAAACATGCCACATTTACGATAACTTTTCTTTTAGTCTTGGTGATGTTCTTCGGTTCGACCATACCTGCGAACGCGGCGTGGCAAGGACCTTATGGTGGAGTATATATACAGTATGAGGGAGGATTCCTCGGCATTGGAGCAACAAAATGCAGGTATTACGCTTATAAGGACGATGTAGAGCGAATAGCATCATATGGATTCGTTGCACCAATAATTCATCATAAACAGAACACTGGAAAATTTACATTGTCATTTACAAGAACTATTACAGTATCGCAACAATCTGCTGTAAATTTCAGCGCAAGCGTTGGATACTCTGTGCCTGCAGGTCCAGGCAATTTCACTGCAGGTGTAACGGGCGGTTCGACTTCAACTGCAGGCTTTTCAGTTGCGGCTGCAGGGGGTATAACAAAAACTATTCCAACAGAGTCAAAGACTGGGTATTATAGTATGGGTGTATTTCGGCGGTATCATTGGGGAAATATTGTGAAGTTTAGTACAGATAACTTTTACTACTCTGGGAGCTACTATATGGCAGTCCCGCGAGGCGGTGCTTTCTATCAAACTGTATATTCAAAGGATAACATAAACTGGTATCTTTTCAAATGAGAACAAGTTTGTGAGTGATATTATAAATATGGTATATATACATGTAGTTAAGTCGATTACAGTACTCATTCTTTTTTGTATAGTGTTGGTCCTTCCAGGTTGCGAGGTGCAACCGGGAGGTAAACAACAATATATAAACACCAATATGATCAAATATGATCTTGAGGTATTTTATTCTAATGCTGGTTTCGACATGACCATTGTTTCAACAAAAAACGACAGTACAATAGAATTTGTAAATTTTTGGGGTAAAAACTGTGATGATATGGATGTAGAATATAATGATGATACCTATGAATATTTAAAAAATCTTAAATATCGTGGATACTATGTAAGAATAATTGGTTTTGTTTGTTCTACCTATTCGGATTCAATTCAGATTAACGGTGTAACGTTAAAGATTGACGGTGTTGAACAGCAATTTGCTTTTGAAACTCCTTTAGTTCATGAGGTTGTGCCAGAAGAAGAGTTTGGGCCGATAATGTTCTTAAGTTATCCTTCATTTATATCAACGACTTCTATTGACAATGAACTTTATTATGTGTTTAGTATTGAAGAAGATTGTACGATAGACAGTTTCGGATTCAATAATTTCTATGATATACAAGAATTGTTGATTGAGGTTGACGGATCCATGGTAGGAGGCAAAGAGGCTCTTCCGCTGGATGTAAAAAAAGGCTCTCGTGTGAATATCCGTCCACGAATAGAGCTTTCGAGCGCACAGCCATCGACGGATTTTGATTGGCTATATACGAGTCCCATGTTGCGTTACCATCATACTGTCGACGGAACATCAAAGAATTATTCGATGACACTTAGTCTTGTAAGCCAGGGAGTGTCGAACGAAGAAGACGCAAAAGCCCTCATCGACTACCTGATTGCGCGGGAGTCATGAAGCGTAAGGTTGTACTCACGGCGGTGATCGTTGTGACAGTCGTGGCGCTTATTATTAGCGTCGTTGCGGCAAGTGCGCTCAACGGCTCGCAGGTGCTTCAGCGACCCGACAGCGCCGGATATGCTGGGCTTGTGCGAGTGCCAGTCATGAAGGGCGAGATCGTACACACGTTCTCAGCCAAAGGTCAGATCGCCTCGGGCATGCCTGAGGCCTATACAGAAATCGTGACCTATAACAACGTCTCTGACAAGACGTTTCGCATGCTCAAGTCAAGCGGTGACGAGTTCGCGCCTGACGAGCCGGTGTGCAACTATCGGGGGTCAGATAAGGCGCTCGGCTTCCACGGGCGCATTATCGGTGCAGACGTTGAAAAGGAAGGCTCTGCTTATACCGTCACGATCCACGTTCTAAACTATGACAAGCTATGGATCAACGTGCTTGTAGACGCACAAAAGCTTGCGCAAATAAACGCGAGCACCGAGGTCAGATACGTGTCGGCAAGCGGCGAGCACACATCGCGCGTCACTCGCTTAGGCTACGAGATTGTTGACGAGAAGGTTCCTGTGGAAGTGGCGCTTGCAAGTCACGACCTGCCAGGAAGCGAGGTGACGGTGACTTTCGTACTGGGCAAAGCGCTCGAAGGTCTTTACATCCCTGCCGATGCACTGTATCAAGAAGCCGACAGCTTCTACGTGTACGTCGATAGGTCTCCCATGGCGTCATTTGACCCCGTTGAAGGTGATGTTCCCAAAAAACGGGTCGAGGTTGTGGCGGGGCAACGCTTTACCGTCAAAGAGTCCGGCCTCGATTACCAGTACGTCGAGATACTCGCGGGGGTTCGTGAGTCAGACGTGCTCCTCGTCGAGACGGTTATCGGGACCATCGTAGAGTCTCCAGACATAGCGAGCGGCCTTGCCAGTGGCTGAGGTTGTGAGCATGAGCGGGGTCAGGAAGACCTACGACGGGCGCCGCTATGTGCTCGACGGTCTTGACTTCACGCTCCACGAAGGGCAGGTTGCTGCGATCCTCGGTGCGTCCGGCTGCGGTAAGAGCACCCTGCTCAACATCATAGGGCTGCTCGACTCGTGCACCGAGGGCAGTTACACGTTTTGCGGCGAGCGCATGCTGCGCACCCGGCTCAATTCCTACCACCAGCAGCGCGCGCGCGACATCGGCTTCGTGTTCCAGTCATACTGTCTCATTGACGCCTTAAGCGTCACAGAAAACGCCCTCATGCCGTTTCTCTATAACGACCGGTCGATCACCCGCGAGGTCGAGCGGCGCCTCGTGTCTGTGCTCGACGACTTCAATCTCACAGCGCTCAAAAACACGAAGGCGTCGCTGCTCTCGGGTGGCGAGCGCCAGCGCGTCGCCATTGCTCGTGCCATGATCAAGTCCCCGCGCCTCGTGATAGCCGACGAGCCGACCGGCAACCTCGACGACGCAAACGCGCGTCTCGTGGTGGAGGCATTCCTCAGCATTGCGCGGCAAGGAACCTCTGTCGTTGTGGTCACACATAACAACATGCTAGCTGATGAAGTAGCCTGCGCCTACCGGCTCTGCAAAGGGAGGCTCGAGGCGTGTTGAGGTCGGCGCGCCCTTTGTTTTACGTGACGCACCTGCTGCGCATGTCAGTCGCCAACAAGGTCAGGCTGACGCTCGTGGGCATTGGAGTGTTCGTGGCCGTCTTTCTCTTCTCCGCCGGACTGACCATAGTCAACTCGTATTACGCTGAAAGCATCAGGTCGGTGCAGGAGATGAGCGAGAACACGGCGGTTGTCTCGTCTGGCCTCGACCCAGTGCAAGCCAAAGACATGCTTTCTTCGCTCGGCGTGGGCTCTTACTCGGACACGCTGCTGATCACGCAGCGCCAGGCGCTCTACTCGCGCGAGATGGACGATGGCCGATGGCTGACGCTCAACGCACTGGTCTTTGGGAGCAGCGGCTTCTCAAAGGCCATGCCGGTCTTGACCGACGACGGCAGCGTGGTCCCCGTGGACGTTGAGCTGGTCAAGGGAAGGCTGATAAGCCAGGCGGACCTGCAGTCAGGCGCCAAGGTGGCGGTGATTGACGAACTGACTGCGGCCATGCTCTTTCCGGACGGCGAAAGCATAGGCAAGGCCATCGAGGTTGGCGTGAACGTCCACGGCAACGTCTTCATGCCCGGTCAGGAGGAGATTGTCGTGCCGCGCCTCGAGGTGATAGGCGTCGTCAAGGATTCGTATGTCTCACGTGCGCATCGCCAAGAGCTGCTGCGCGAGCTTGGTTCAGGCAATGCCGACGTCTTCGTCTCAACATCGGTCTATGTGCCGCTTGCCACTGTCGAGGAGTTGTTTTCTGACGCTATGTTCCCAGAGCGCTATTTGATCTGCTCCTTCGAGGACCCGGCGGCGTATGCGCGGTCCGTCGCCCAGATGCTCGCTTATGAGGATATCGGTAGCAGGCGTGGCGCTCACATCACAGTCAGCACCAAGGAGCGCCTGCTTGCGGCCCTCGAGCAAAACCTCGCTTCCACAAAAGCTGCGCTCAACATCATCATCTTGGTGCTTTGTGTGATAAGCGGCATCAGCATTATGAGCATCACGTTTTTCTCAGTTAAGGAGCGGATCCCTGAGATCGGCATCCGCAAGGCCTTCGGGGCGAGCAAGGCAGACATAGCCTTTCAGTTCATGTTCGAAATGCTGTTCATCGCGCTGCTCGCCTCTGTCGCTGCCGTCGCCGCGAGCCTGCTCGCCTGCAGGCTCGCCGAAGGTTACCTCACCGAGCAGCTGTTCTTCTCGTTCTCGGTCGTCTTGTCGCCAGGGCAGCTCCTGCTGCCGCTGCTTGTAGGCATGCTCGAGGCCGCGCTTTGCAGCATACTGCCGAGCCTCTATGCCGCGAACATCAAGGTGACCGACTCTTTGCGCTTCGAATAGGGCGTTGGCTTACCCGGCACGTGTGAGCTTAAAACCCGCGAAGCTCCAGGCTCACGGGGCAGTGGTCAGAGCCGTGCACTTCAGGCCAGATGGCGGCCTGCTCAATAGCGCTGACCAACGCGTCAGACACAAGAAAGTAGTCGATGCGCCAGCCGGTGTTGTTAGCGCGCGCGCTGCCGCGATACGACCACCAAGAGTACGCGCCAGTGAGGTCAGGGTACAGGTGCCTGAACGTGTCGGTGAACCCCGCCGCAAGCAGCTCGTTGAAGTCGCCCCGCTCCTCGTCGGAGAAGCCCGCGTTGCCGCGGTTTGGGCCAGGGTGGCGCAGGTCGATCTCGTTGTGCGCTACGTTCAGGTCACCGCAGACGACCACGGGCTTGTCTGCAGCGAGTCCCGCCACAAACTCCCTGAACGCTGCCCCCCAGGCGAGCCGCAGCTCGATGCGCGCAAGGCCGTCTTGAGCATTAGGCGTATAACAACATACGAGCCAGCAATGCTCAAGCTCGACAGCGCAGAGCCGCCCCTCAGTGTCGAGCACGCGGGCGTCGTTGCCCAAGACGGTTGTCTCAAGGCCAAGGTTGTGAACCACGCGCAACGGCTGTTGCTTGCTGAACACCGCCGTGCCCGAGTAGCCTTTGCGCTGCGCGTAGCTCCAGACCTGGTGGTATCCCGCAGGCAGGTCAAGCTCGACTTGGCCTTCGGAGAGCTTTATCTCCTGAAGCGCGAACACATCGGCGTCAAAGGCGGCAAACGCCTCCAAAAAGCCCTTCTTGAGACAGGCGCGCAGCCCATTGACATTCCAGGAGACAAGTCGCATAAGGTCCTCACAGATCATTGGTCGAAGGGTATAATTCGAATATCACAGTATCCCATACCTGGACGGCACAACCGAAGTGGAGGACACATGGGCTTTTTTGACAGCTTGCAAGACGGGCTAAACGCCAACGCAGACAACGCGTCTGAGCCTGTCAAGACGCAGCAGCTTGAGTCACAGCTGGAGTCACTGGAGAAATCCCGCGTGGAGCTGTGTGCCCAGCTGGGTGCCAGCGTGTTTGATGAGGTGCGCTTAGATCCTGCTGTTCGCGGACCGCGCGAGGCGCTTGTCAAAGAGATAGAGGAGCTTGACGAGAGGCGAAGCCAATTGAGCGCCGAGATTGCGCACATTGTGGCAGAGGCCGAGGCTGCCCGCGCACAGGCAGAGGCTGAGGCAGAGGCTGCCCGCGCACAGGCCGAGGCTGCCCGCGCACAGGCAGAGGCTGAGGCAGAGGCTGCCCGCATTGAAGAGGAGAGCCGTGCAGCGCTCCTCTCGGCACAAGTCGCCACATGCCCGAGCTGCGGCGGGGAAGTCGGGGCGGACGACTACTTCTGCACCGCATGCGGCACCAGCTTGGCTGCCGCGCAAGACGACCGCACCTGCGCAAGCTGCGGTGACCTGCTGCTGCCTAATGCTCGATTCTGCATGAGCTGCGGGACCCCTGTGCCAGCAGAGCCAAACGAGCCTGAAGAAGATGCCTGCGCGCTGCCTGAGGAGACCTCTCCTGAACAGCCAGACGAAGGACCGGCGCGTTGCAGCGCCTGCGGAGAAGAAGTGCTGCCGGACTATGCGTTTTGCACCAGCTGCGGCGCTAAGCTCGACTAGCCAAAACGAGGAGACCCCCTGCGCGAGCATGCGGGGGTCTCCTCGTGCGCTTATGTCTTGTTGCCCATGCGGCAGACGGGCATCTATCCTTTGTATTTAGACAACACGAACTGAGCTACAAGGGCACCAGTTGCAAGCATGATGATAATCAGGCAGAACACGGTGGGGGCAAACAGGTCAGTGCTCATGGTGGAATACGAGCCAAACGACCTAACAAACTCGGCTTTCATGATCATATTTGCCCCAAGAATGAAGACCGAGTTAAGGAGCAGTCCAGCAATAAGCGCCAAATAAGAGATACGAATCGTGACGTCTGCCTTCTTGGGAGACCTCGACGCGGCAAAGTAACATCCGCCGAGAGCAACGACACAGCTTGCCAGTACCAGTAGGAACGCCACAAGCGAAATGGGTATGCCAATGAGAGCCGCAGGGCTCACACTGCCTGAGGCCACCACGTCAATCAGCTCGACGAAAAACCATATTTGGCCAAACAGGTTGCGGGAGCTGTCCGCGCCGAGCAGCGAGCCCAGTCCTCTGAGGGTTGGAATGTCCATGACGGGCATGGTAAGTGCGACAACGCCAAACATGAACGCGACAGCCGCAGCGATAATGCTGATCGTGACGGTCGTGTTTGAAAACCCCGCGCCTCCAGATGACCCCGGTTGTCCAACGCCTTGTTGGTAGGGAGCTTGTGCCGGCGGGCTGGAGGCTTGTGCGTAGGGGGCAGTGGCTTGTGCCGGACTTGTCGTTGCTGCCACGCCGCAGTTTGGACACACGTGCGCCAGATCCTCCATCTGTGCCCCACAGTTTTGACAAAACATGTCTCTCTCCTTGTCTTTTGGAACTGCTGAATACACTCAGTATAGCATCGCGCCCAACGGCAATTGTCAGCCTAGACCTGCAGCAAAGTCCAACGCCGGGCGCACAACACCGATTCAGCAAAGGCGAAACGAATTGTCATCACACAGCAAACCCTACTGTGAGACAATACCTTGACCCGTAACCGACAATCGAGGAGGCATCGATGGCTCGTATCGAAGTCGATATGAACTATTGCAAGGGCTGCGGGCTGTGTGTGGACGTCTGTCCGCAAGACATCATGCAGCTCAACAGCGAGATTATGACCCAGAAGGGGTACCACCCCGCGACATGCGTCGACCAAGACGCGTGTACTGGATGCACGAGCTGCGCGCTCATGTGCCCCGACGTGGCTATAACAATAGAAAGGTAGGCGCATATGAGTGAGAAAGTGCTTATGAAGGGCAACGAGGCCTTGGCAGAAGCAGCCCTGCGCGCCGGCTGTCGGAACTTCTTCGGCTACCCCATAACCCCTCAGACCGAGCTTGCAGCCTACATGGCAAAGCGAATGCCCAAGGCCGGCGGCAACTACCTTCAGGCAGAGAGTGAGGTGGCCGCGATTAACATGGTGTACGGCGCCGCCGCCGCCGGAGCTCGGGTCATGACCTCAAGCTCGAGTCCAGGTGTGAGCCTAAAAAGCGAGGGCATATCGTATCTGATCGGGGCAGACCTTCCTGCGGTCATCATCAACGTGCAGCGTGGCGGCCCTGGCCTCGGAGGCATCCAACCAAGCCAGGCAGACTACTGGATGGCCACCCGTGCAACCGGCCACGGCGATGGCCACGTCATCGTCTTTGCCCCCTCAACGGTGCAGGAGATGGCCGACCTTGTTGCCAAGGCCTTCGATCTTGCTGACCGCTACCGTGTGCCGGTCATGATACTGGCAGACGGCCTGCTCGGCCAGATGATGGAGCCGGTCGTCTTGCCTGATCCGATCGACACCGCCGAGATCCCGGCTAAGGACTGGGCGGCCAACGGCCATAAAGGCCTGCGCCCGCATAACACGATCAGCTCGCTCTTCCTGGTCGCTCAGCAGCTCGAAGACAGCGTGCTCGCGCGACACGACCGTTACCAGCTCATAAAAGAGGTCGAGCAGATGGCCCAGGAGGAGCAAGTTGAGGACGCAGAGGTGGTGGTGGTGGCATATGGCGCGGCTGCGCGCGTTTGCCGTAGTGCCATGCACAAGGCGCGTGAAGAGGGGATACGTGCGGGGCTTATCCGCCCGATAACCCTCTGGCCGTTCCCCACAGACAGCATCGTGCGCGCGCTTGGCCCCGGCAGGGCTTTTTTGAGCGTCGAGTTCTCGACCGGCCAGATGGTGGAAGACGTGCGGCTCGCGGTGGAAGGCCGTGCCCCGGTGAGCTTCTTTGGGCACACCGGCGGCGTCGTGCCCACCCCCGACGAGGTGCTCGGCGCCATTCGCCGGGCCGCCTCGGGCGAACGCTTCAACGAGCTGCCCTTCAAGAACCGACCAAAAGGAGGTGTGTTGTGACGACAACGACTTCGTCTGCGACCGCTGTCGCGCCCCAAAAGGGCAAGGTGCTTTTTGCGCGGACCCCGGCATTGACCGACACCGTGACGAACTACTGCCCAGGATGCACGCATGGGATCATCCAGCGCCTCGTGGCCGAGACCATAGACGAGCTGGGCATCGAGGGCACGACCGTGGGCGTCTGCCCAGTCGGCTGCAGCGTGACTGCGTACGACTTCTACTCGTGCGACATGGTGCAGGCCGCGCATGGCCGTGCGCCCGCAGTCGCCACCGGACTCAAGCGCAGTTGCCCGGGCAACACGGTGTTCACGTATCAGGGTGACGGCGACCTTGCGAGCATCGGCATGGCCGAGACGGTCCATGCGGCGACGCGCGGCGAGAAGATCACGGTCATCTTCATCAACAACGCCATTTACGGCATGACCGGCGGCCAGATGGCACCGACGAGCCTGCCGGGGCAGGTGACGCAGACTTCTCCCTATGGACGAGACATTGAGACAGCGGGACATCCCATACGGGTGTGCGAGCTTCTGAGCACCCTTGACGGCGTGGCGCTCGCGCAGCGCGTAACCGTTGACAGCCCAAAGAACGTGCGTGCCGCAAAAAAGGCAGTGCGCAAGGCTTTCGAGTACCAGATTGAAGGCCTCGGCTACACCATCATCGAAGTGCTGGCCACGTGTCCCACCAACTGGGGGCTTACGCCGACGGCCGCTTTTGGGTGGCTGCGCGACAACATGCTGCCGTATTATCCCCTCGGAGTCTACAAGGACGTCAAAGCTGGAGAAGGTGAGAAGTAAGATGGCCAACCTTGACATCATGCTAGCAGGATTCGGCGGTCAGGGCATCCTGTTCGCCGGCAAGCTTGCTGCCTATGCAGGCATGCTGGAAGGGCGCGAGATATCGTGGCTGCCCTCCTATGGCCCTGAGATGCGCGGCGGAACCGCGAACTGCAGCGTCTGCCTCTCTGACGAGCCCATCGGCTCGCCGCTCGTCGTGGAGCCAGACGTGCTTGTAGCCATGAACATGCCGTCGTTCGACAAGTTCGCCGACAAGGTCAAGCCTGGCGGGAACATCATCGTTGACTCGACAATGGCCGACGTCTGTTGCATGCGGCGCGACGTGGGCTTCAGCCGCGTCCCCGCCACCCAGCTCGCCGAAGACAACGGGCTCAAGGGCCTGGCAAATGTCATTCTCATCGGGCGCCTGCTCAAGCTGACGGGGTTTTCGGACCTCGCGACGCTCGATGCTGCCATAGAGAAGAGCGTGCCGCCTCACAAGGCAGACCTTGTGGGATTCAACAAGAAGGCGCTGCGAATCGGGCATGAGTTCGTTGACGCAGAGGAATGCCAATGAGCGCTCAAGGTGCGCCAGGCAAGCAGATGGCCGCGGCAGGAGCCCTAGCAGTCAGTGACGCTGCGCATGCCGACCAGTTTGCCGAGCTCGCCCAGCGCATAGCGGGGCTGCGTGACGCCTGCGGGTACACGGTCGAGGAGTTCGCAGACCGGCTCGGCGTGGACCGCGAGGTCTACAAGGCCTACGAGCAGACCGGCTTCGACGTGCCTGCCAGCCTGCTCATGCATGTTGCCACGGTCTGCAACGTAGACATGGCGGTCTTGCTCACGGGCGTCTCCACCCACCTTGACACCTATCAGGTGGTGCGTGCGGGAGACGGGCGCGTCGTGGACAGGTTTCCGGGCTACCACTTTCAGGATCTCGCCTACAACTACTCTCACAAGGTCATGCAGCCGTTGTTGGTGACACTTGACCCAACTGATGATCCAGCCGAGCTCGTCTCGCACGCAGGCCAAGAATTCAACTATGTGACAAAAGGGACGGTAGTCCTCGTTTTTGCAGACCGCGAGATCGCGCTTGAAGAGGGCGACTGCGTGTACTTCAACCCTCAGATCCCCCATGGCCAGCGCTGCGGCTCTGCCGAGCCGGCAACCTTTGTTACGGTGATAACCGAATAGCGGCAGCGCAGGGCACTGATGCATCAGAGGCCTTTGCCCTGCTGGCCCGACATTCCCGCTGGCCGCATTGGCCGCACGTCCCCCTGCCAAAGGAGTGAGAGTGAACCACCTGCTCAAGAAATACTGCCCGCGCATCGAGTTCGACTCATATGAGGATTTTTTTGAGAACTTCTCTATAGAGATACCCGAGAACTTCAACTTCGCCTACGACGTGGTGGACGAATGGGCGCGCGTCGAGCCTGAAAAGCGCGCGCTCGTCTGGTGCGACGATGACGACAACGAGAAGGTGATGACGTTTACCGACGTGGCGCGAATGTCTGACCGCCTTGCCCTTGCCTTGTCGGCTCAGGGCGTAACAAAGGGAGACGTGGCGCTGCTCATGTTGCGGCAGCGCTGGGAGTACTGGATCTGCGCGGTTGCCCTCAACAAGATCGGCGCTGTTATCATTCCTGCCACGACGCAGCTCACCGCAAAAGACATCGTCTATCGCGCTGACGCTGCAAGCGTCAAGATCGTCATCGCGCTTGACGACGGCCGCCTCCTTGAACAGGTGGAGACAGCGTGTGAAGAGGCTCAGAGCATCGAACTGCGCATCACGGTCAACGCGCCCGTCGCCCGTGACGGCTGGCTTTTATGGGAGGACCTCATCGACGAAGCCACAGGCGAGTGGACGCGCCCCGTCGGCGTTGACGCAACGAGCAACGAAGACATTATGCTCATATATTTTACAAGCGGCACAACAGGCCTGGCCAAGATGTGCTGCCATAACTACGTCCACCCTCTCGGTCACATTCTCACGGCAAAATACTGGCAACAAGTCCGTGAGGACGCGTTGCACTGCTCAGTGACCGACAGCGGCTGGGCAAAGTTCGGCTGGGGCAAGATCTATGGCCAATGGATTGCCGGGGCGACCATATTCGCCTTCGACACGGTGAGGTTCAACCCGCTGAGGCTGCTTGAGCGCATCGAGCGCTATCGCGTCACCACCTTCTGCGTGCCGCCCACCATGTACCGCTTCATGCTCCAAGAAGACGTCGCGCGCTTTGACTTGAGCAGTGTGGAGAACTTCGCAACCGCTGGCGAGCCGCTTAACGCCGAGGTTACCCGCCAGTGGGAGAGAATCACCGGCAAGAAGATACGGGAAGGTTTCGGGCAATCGGAGGGCCCCGTGCTTCTCGCCACGTTTCCTTGGGTCGAGCCGCGGCCAGGCTCGATGGGCAAGCCTTCTCCGCTTCTGAACATCGCCCTGCTCGACGACCGTGGCGCGCCGGTTCCTGAGGGCGATGAGGGCAATATCTGCATCACACGCCTCAAAGAAGCGTATCCGCCTGGCCTGTTCGTCGGGTACTACCGCGACCCGGAGCGCACCGCCGACTCGGTGGGAGGGGAGTACTACGACTTAGGCGACGGTGCCTGGCGCGATGTTGACGGTTACTACACCTTCGTGGGACGCAGCGATGACGTCATCAAGTGCTCGGGGTACCGTATCAGCCCCTTTGAGGTCGAGAGCGTTCTCATAGAGCACGCGGCCGTTGTCGAATGTGCCGTCACGTCGGCGCCCGACGAAGTGCGGGGCAGCGTCGTCAAGGCCACAGTTGTGCTCGCAAAGGGGTTTGAGCCTTCCAGCGCGCTTGTCACCGAGCTGCAGGAGCACGTCAAGGCAGCGACGGCTCCCTATAAGTACCCGCGCGTCATCGAGTTCACCGATGAGCTGCCTAAGACCATTGGCGGCAAGATCAAGCGGGCCAAGATTCGCACCGAGGACGCCGGAGGCGTCTGGCACGACCAGTAGACACTGCAACTCACCGCTTCACCGGTCGTCGCATGCTCTGATGCTGCTGGGGTTGCTGGTGGTTGCTGCTTGGCAACGCCCTGGTGTCGATCAATGCAGTGGGTCTTTTTTGGCGTATAGTAGACCTCAGCAGGCAATGGGGGCCCATGACGGGCCGTGCAACATCATGAAAGGGGCTGACATGAGCATACGCCCACAACAGAACATCACTGTATCAAAAGATGGACCATACCTTGTGCAAGGCGGCGTGACATTGACCGACAAGGTAATGACGAGTGCCGGGCATTGCCGCGAGTACCGCGACGGCGCGGCATTGCAGCAGTCAGAGGAGTACGCGCTGTGCCGCTGTGGCAGCACAGAGACTGCTCCGTTTTGCGACGGGCATCACGTAGACGTGGGGTTCGACGGAACCGAGACAGCCGGACGGTTGCCCTACCTGCAGCGCGCCGAGGTCCTTGAGGGGCCGACGCTCGACCTACTTGACGACAACCGCTGCGCGTTTGCGCGGTTTTGCCATCGTGCAGACAGCGAGGTCTGGACGCTCACAGAGCGATCGGACGATCCGGACCTTCGCACCGAGGCGCTGCATGCTGCTGCGGACTGTCCGGCCGGGCGCTTGGTGCATCGTGATAAAATCAACGGGTACTCCGAGGTCGAGCCGGCGTTCGACCCGGAGGTCTCGAGTCTTCAGGATCCTGAGCGCGGCGTGAGCGGGCCGCTCTATGTCAGGGGAGGCGTTGGGCTCGTCTCATCTGACGAGACTGCATACGAGCAACGCAACCGCTATGCGCTCTGCCGTTGCGGCAACTCGCATAACAAGCCCTTTTGTGACGCAGCACATATTGGCGCCGGCTATCTAGACGGCATCGCACACGAGGAGTGACCCCAGCCCGGCGACGGGCATTTGAGAAGACAGGCAAGAAAGGCAGACTATGGCGTCTTATTACGACGAGGTATCACGGACCTTCAACGAGTACCTGCTAGTCCCTGGCTATTCGAGCTCGGCATGCTCGCCCCAGGCCGTAGACCTCGCTACGCCCCTCGTGCGCTTTGCAAGGCACCAGCGCCCCGACATCAGCTTGAACATACCCATGACGAGCGCCATCATGCAAAGCGTCAGCGACGACACGATGGCCATAGCCCTCGCGCGCGAGGGAGGGATCTCCTTTATTTACAGCTCTCAGCCGATTGCCGACGAGGCTGCCATGATCGCGCGCGTCAAGGACTACAAGGCCGGGTTCGTGGTCAGCGACTCAAACCTTCGCCCCGAAGACACCTTGCAAAGCATCATGGAGCTAATAGAGCGCAGTGGGCACTCCACCATGCCGGTCACGCATGACGGCAGCTCGACCGGCGAGCTGCTCGGCATCGTGACGAGCCGCGACTACCGTCCGAGCCGCACGCCGCTCGACACGTGCGCGAGCGAGTTCATGACTCCCCGGTCAATGCTGATCGTCGCCCCAAAAGGCACGTCGCTCAAGGAGGCAAACGACATCATCTGGGACCATAAGCTCAACGCCTTGCCTATCGTGGACGAGAACTACCACTTGGTACACATAGTGTTTCGCAAGGACTACGACTCGCACAAAGAAAACCCCCTTGAAAACCTCGACGAGGCGAAGCGCTACCGAGTGGGCGCAGGGATAAACACGCACGACTACGAGGATCGCGTTGGACCGCTGGTCGAGGCCGGCGCCGATGTTTTGTGCATTGACTCAAGCGAGGGGTTCAGCGAATGGCAGGCGCGCACGCTCGCGTGGATACGCGCGAACTACGGCGAGTCTGTCAAGGTCGGTGCTGGGAACATTGTAGACAAGGAAGGCTTTCGCTTTTTGGCCGATGCTGGTGCTGACTTCGTCAAGGTAGGAATCGGCGGCGGGTCAATCTGCATCACGCGCGAGCAGAAGGGCATCGGACGCGGTCAGGCCACCAGCCTCATTGAGGTCGCCGCCGAACGCAACCGCTATTTTGCAGAGACGGGAACCTACATCCCCATCTGTTCGGATGGCGGCATAGTATACGACCACCATCTTACCCTCGCGCTGGCCATGGGCGCCGACTTCATGATGCTCGGGCGCTACTTTGCCCGCTTTGACGAAAGCCCGACGAATCGCTTCACCATCAACGGCAACTACGTGACGGAATACTGGGGAGAAGGCTCTGCGCGCGCGCGCAATTGGCAGCGTTACGCACAAGACAGCAGCTCGAAGCTCAGCTTTGAGGAGGGAGTGGACTCATACGTGCCCTATGCCGGGCCGCTCAAAGACAACGTTGCCTTGACGCTCGCAAAAATCCGCTCGACGATGTGCAACTGCGGTGCTCTGAGCATCCCAGAGTTCCAAGACAAGGCCAAGCTGACGATCGTCTCTTCCACATCCATCGTCGAAGGCGGGGCGCATGACGTCATGCTCAAAGACCAGGCGAACGTGTCGCAGACGAACTTCCGATGAGAGACGGCTTTTGAGTTGCTGGCACCCCGCCCCTAATGAAAGTTCCTTTTTCGACAATCTAGTAATCGGGTTGTCGATATAGGAACTATAAGACTTTTGGAGTTCTGGCGGACGACTCCCCAAGGAAAGCAAACAACAATCGCAAACCGGACGGCGAGGATTCGAGCATGATCAGGCAAAGAGCACGTCCAATAAAGAGAAGCACGGCATAGACTTTGAGGAGGCGAAAGCGCTTTGGAGCGATGATAAGCGCACGGTAACACCATCTCCATACGCCACGGAGTCGAGGTATTTGATTACTGGCAGAATTGACAACAAGCACTGGACTGCCATTGTAACCGAACGAAATGAAGTCACAAGAATTATCTCTGTTCGACATGCAAGAGAAAAAGAGGTGAAGACTTATGACCAAACAGGTGATTGATGCTGAAGAACTCGATAGAATGTTTGATGAAGGAGACGAGAGGTATCTTGACTATTTCGACTTTAGCAAAACAACACGTCCAGGTCTTGAACAAGAGAAGGTAAGCATCAGCCTTCCAAAATGGATGCTTTCTTCTCTCGATAAAGAGGCAGAGCGCATCGGCGTCAATCGTCAGGCTGTTATAAAGATGTGGCTTGATGAGAAAATTGCAACCTTATCTGCGTAATTCAGGACTTCTTTTGTTATCGGTTGGATATTACGCCAAACCTGAGCCACTGGTGCCGCTTGTGTCGTAGCCAGCGCTGTCGGCGCCGCCTGTTCCCGTGCCTGTGGCTCCGTCTTGTTGCGGGGGTCTTGGCACAGTCCACGTCACCAGAAGATCCTCGCTGTAGGCGAGCGCGCTTGGCTGGTACACGACGCGCGTGGCGACATCCCCTAAGAAGTACAAGCGACCGGTAAAGCGTCCGCCTGCGGCGAGCTCAAAGGCCTCGAAGTTCCCCGAGATGGACTGTCCGTCAGCGGCAGCGCCCCGGTAGGTGTCGTAGCGCCCGCCGTCTGGCCCCTCGATGCGCCATTGCGTCGAGTACAGGGTGACCGCCTGGTCGCGCGTGTTGACAAACTCAATCGTGAGCACGTACAGCTGCGCGCCGTTAGCGCCGGTCGGGCCAAGTTCGTATCGCGTCGCCTCGACTTCAAGCTGGTCTACGGTGACGGGAGTGCCGAGCGCAAGGTTCTTGTAGCTGCTGCCTGCTGGCGCCCCGACGACACTGGGGCGGCTCGACTGCGCCGGCCGCATCGGCTCGGTTGGTGACGCAGGCGCGTTGAAGTACACAAACGCGAACACCGTGCCAGAGAGCAGCACGACGACGATGAGCCAAAACCAGAGCCTCCGATGAACAGGCAAGAGGTTTTTTCCGCAGTAGGGGCAATGGTCCACATTGCTGACGATGCGGCTGTTGCAGCGCCTGCAGCGGATGACGCCGCGCTTGAGAGTGGGGGAGATAGGCTGCCCGATGCTCCTGACATGCCGTCGCTGCTTGCCGCTCAAGCGGTTTCGCGAGTCTGAGAAATGCCATTGTCGCTGTCGCCTGCGCCCCAGATTCGCCAACTGTGCGTCCTCCTGAATGGGATATCATGATTCTTTTGGAACAGTGTACCTTAAGTGCGCCACGACGTTGTAGAATAGGTGCGCACTGCCCGCCAAGCAGCGCAATCACCCTGGCAGCTGCTTGCGCGTGCTGATGGACCAGGTGAGGCACAGCCCAGCAGTGGCCAATGCTCAAGTTGCTGCCATCTGCCTGCAACCTGTCATCGGCAGAGTGAAAACCCGACATATTCGAGGGGATAAACCTTGATCGGCTATAAAATAAAAGAGATTCCCGACCAGGCGTCAGTCTTGTCTGTCGCTGAAGGTCTGGGTGTGCACCAACTTGTGGCCCAAGTGCTTGCGGCGCGTGGCCACCAATGCGCCGAGGAGGCGCGTGCCTTTATCGAAGCAGACCTTGCGGCCTGCTGGGGCGACTACCGGACGATCCGTGGGCTTGAAGCATGCGCTGACCGGCTCGAGTTAGCCGTGCGCGAAGGGAAGAGCATACTCGTTTTTGGGGACTATGATGTGGACGGGCTCTCTTCAGCCGCGCTCCTGCATCGTGCGCTCAAGCATTTTGGCGCGACGGTGAAGGCGACGGTCCCTGACCGCGCCGAAGAGGGATACGGGCTGACCGAGGCATCAGTCAGCCGCATAGTGGCGGCACGTCCGCAGGTGCTGGTGACGGTGGACTGCGGCATATCGGCGGCAGATGAGGTCGAGTCGCTGCGCGAGCAGGGCATCGAGGTCGTCGTGACCGACCACCACGAGCCGTCAGGGCGTGTGCCAACGGGCACGGCGGTCTGCGACCCGAGACTCGACTCGTCAAGTCCCGACGGGATTCTCGCAGGAGTAGGCGTCGTGCTCAAGCTTGTCGAGGCCATAGGCGAGCGATTCGGCGAGCCGCTTTTGTGGCTCTCCTACACCGACCTGGCAACGCTGGGGACGGTGGCCGACCTCATGGTGCTGCACGGCAAGAACCGCGCTCTGGCGCGCCACGGCTTAAGCGCCATGTGCCAAGGCCTGCGCCCTGGGCTTGCCGCCTTAGCAGAGCAGTGTGTTTCACTTGACCCGGTCGCGATGCGGTCTTCAGACCTTTCTTTCTCGATCATCCCACGCTTGAACGCTGCCGGACGCATGGGAGACGCCGAGATCGCCTTGCGGCTTCTCATAACCGACGACATGGCAGTGGCGCGAGTCCTGGCAGCGCAGCTTGACGACATGAACGCCGAGCGCCGCCGCATCGAGCAAGAGCTTACCAAGCAGGCTTTTGCGCAGGCAGCGGCTTGCCCTCCTGACTCAAAAGTGCTGGTATGTGGTGGAGAAGGATGGCATGACGGCGTTAAGGGGATCGTCGCCGCGCGCGTGGCGCGCAAGTTCGGCGTGCCCGCCATCGTCTATTCAGACGAGCAAGGCACGTCGCGTGGCAGCGGGCGCTCGGTTGGCTCGATTAACCTTTTCGAGGCTGTCTCGAGCTGCAGCGGCCTTCTCACGCGCTTCGGTGGCCATGCGTCTGCAATTGGAGTGACATTTGAAACCAATAAGGCAGGAGAACTGCGGGCGCGCTTAGAAGACGTACTGGCAACTGAGCCAGACGAGCGGTTCAGGCCTGCGCTCGACATCGATGTGAGCGTCCGTCTTGAAGCGCTGACCGAGGAGGGCGTCGGGCAGCTGAGCCTTCTTGAGCCGTTTGGTCAGGGTAACCCCGAGCCGTTGCTGCTTGCCCGCAACGTCTGCCTCACCAAGGCGCGCGCCGTTGGCGCCGGCAAGGACCACCTCAGCTGCACCGTCTCTGACGGCTTGCGTGAGCTGTCTGCCATCTGGTTCAACTGCCCCGACACGGCTCACTTTGGCAAAGACAGCCGCATGCTCGACGTGGCGTTTGTGCCTCAGGTAGAGACGTACAACGGGCGCACAGCTGTAAAGGCCCACATCAAGCAGGTGTTCGAGCATCCGACCGACTCCCTAGAAGGCGCGTCGTCTGCCACGGGCGCGTCGTCTGCCACGGGCGAGCCGACGGCCACGGGCGAGCCGACGGCCCCGGGCGAGCCGACGGCCCCGACGGCCTCGAGCGCGCCCGTGCGCCCGCCTTCTGCCTTGCTGGAGCACGCGGACGCACAGCATTTGGCAGCGCTCTTCCTCGGCGGCGACAGGCGCCTTCATGAGGCGCAGTCCGACGCGCTGTCTAGTCTCGCGCTCGGTCGCTCAACGCTGGCAGTCATGGCGACCGGCCGTGGCAAGTCGCTCATCTTCCAAATCCATGCCGCCCGCGTCTCTCTCGACGACACTTCCTCTGCAACTGCCAGTGTGTTCGTGTATCCGCTGCGGGCTCTCGTCAACGACCAGCTCCTTCACCTGGAGCGCTGTTACGAAAGACTCGGCATCGGGGTTGCCCGCTTGAGCGGCGAGTCCTCACTAGAAGAACGCGCGGACGTCCTTGAGCGCTTCAGGGACCGCCGTGTCGATGTGGTCCTCACGACGCCCGAGTACCTTGACTTCCATGCCGAGCGGATCGCAAGCACACGGAAGATCGGGTTTCTCGTCATAGACGAGGCGCACCATGCGGCCAGTACGAGCACGCGCTTCAGGGAGGCCTATCACCGTCTTGGCGTCATTCGCCAGCGGCTCGGCTCTCCAGTGGTGCTCGCCGTGACGGCAACAGCCGACGCGGCCGCCAAAGAGACGCTGTGCGCAAGCCTCGGCATAGAGCACACCGTCGTGGACCCCACCGTCCGGTCAAACCTGAGCTTGGCCGACGCCCGCAACGCCAAGTCGCGCGAACGCTATGTTGCCTCTATAGTCGCAGAAGGGCATAAGACGCTCGTGTACGTCAACACGCGCGAGGACGCGCGACTGCTTGCCCGGGCGCTGCGCAAGCTGCTCCCCGCTGCCGCCGCGCACATCGCGTTTTATCACGCCGGCCTCGATCTGGCGGACCGACTTGCCGTCGCCACGGCGCTGCGCACGGGGGCGGCGACCTGTGTGGCATGCACTTCCGCCTTCGGAGAAGGGATCGACATCCCTGACATCCGCCATGTCGTGCTCTACAATCTGCCCTACAGCCGTGTCGCTTACAACCAAATGTCGGGACGGGCTGGGCGCGACGGCGAGCCGGCAACTGTCCACGTCGCGTTTTGCGCGACAGACGCAGGCCAGAACCGGGGGGTCTTGGCGTCGCGCGCGCCGTCACGCGACGACCTTGCGGCGGTGTGGCGCGCCTTGGGCGCTTTGGGGTATGATAGCAGCTGTACGGGCGAGGAGACCGCTGCAGGCACATTGTCACAAGACAAACATGTAGCTGAGATAGCTCAGAAGTACCGTAGCATATATCGGGCTGCTGCCCTCGACGATGCCGGCATCGCCACCGCGCTGGACATCTTGGTCGAGCTTGAGCTGCTTGTTGCGACAGGCCCTGGTGCCTCTCGCCCCTTTGTGATGGCACAGAGGGAGGAGAAGGCCGACCTTGACGCAAGCCCGCGGTATGCAGAAGGCGTCTGTGAGCGCGAGGCGTTTGAAGAGTTTGCAGGATGGTCGCTCGCCACTGGCGCCGACGAGCTGCTTGCGGCTGTCAACCGACCGATCATGCCAGGCAGCTGAGGGCGAGGTAGTGAGAATGTCTACACAAGAAGGACTACAGGCAACAAATGACGCATGACGACATTTTAGAAGGCCACGGCCTCGGCAGCATGCCGCTTGACGAGTCCTCCAGCCGGGCAATTGCGCTCGTGCCCGACCCCGACGATCCCATCGCGTGTGCGCTGCACGGCCTGTTTGAGCAGACCGCGACTTACATGGGCGAAGAAGAGCTCGCGCAGCTGCGTAGCGCCTTCGACTTTGCGAACAGCGCGCACGTAGGCCAGGTGCGCAAGTCCGGAGAGCCCTTCATCAACCACCCGGTGCAGGTGGCGCTCATACTCGCCGAGCTGCGCATGGACGTGGACACCGTGACTGCGGCGCTCCTTCACGACACGGTGGAGGACTCTTCCGCGTCGCTTGCAGACGTCGAGGAGGGCTTCTCCACCGACGTGATGACGCTCGTTGACGGCGTCACCAAGATCACCCGCATCGAGATCGAGTCCCTCTCCGAGCAACAGGCAAAAAACATCCGCAAGATGCTGCTCGCCATGTCGCGCGACATCC